>NZ_CAXRBQ010000086.1:0-187712 GCF_964228735.1 Pontibacterium sp.
TTAAGTTGTTACCAGTTTTGCTTGGCGACCATAGCAAGGTGGAACCACCCGATCCCATCCCGAACTCGGAAGTGAAACGCCTTAGCGCCGATGGTAGTGTGGGGATTCCCCATGTGAGAGTAGGTCATCGCCAAGCACCTATTTAGAGAAAACCCAGCTCAGTGAGCTGGGTTTTTTCGTTTCTGCCCGGGGGAAAATTCGGCGTACTGATTACATCCTGTGACCGGATCTACTCGTAGGTTGGTCATCGCCTTGCGATGCCCAACACTTCCCTATATTCATGAGCCGACGTCTTTGTACTTCAAGTCTCAGGCTGTTGGGCAACGCTTCGCGTTGGCCAACCTACAGGTGCCAAGCCCACCGATAAAAGTGGGTCTTACGGCTTTGTTAAGCTCCCCTTCAAATCTACATGCTACTATTTCCACTTAACGGTAACGCCCCAGGCTATCAGGGAGTGGAAAGATGTCGGCAAAACCTGTGTATTGGTCCTTACTGGTATTTGTGTTCGCATTGCTTGCTGGATGCGGTGAAGACGAACCTAAGCAGGTGACTGCGCAAAGCACACCAACCGCAGAACAGTCTCAGCTTGTACCAGAGGCGCAACCAGCAGTAGCGGAACCGGATCTCAGATATGCCGACACAACCTTTGCGGTTGCCGATGTAAGCACCGAGCTTTATCAGGGGCGTTTGTCGGCTGCGGTTACGTTTACCGCACCGGTACCCGTGAACCAACCTCTTTCCCAGTGGCTCAAGGTGGAAACCGCCGAAGGTGAGGTGGTGTCGGGTGAGTGGGCGACCGCAGACAACGCCACTACGCTCTATTTCCCTCACCTCAAGCCGGAAGCCAAATACAGTGTGACCGTCCTTGCGGGCATGCCATCCCAGCTCGATAAGGCCATTCCTGAAACCTATAACGCAACTATCGAAACTGATACGCTTACTCCGATGCTGGGTTTTGTGGGACGCGGTAATCTACTGGCGCACAAGCTGACCAAAGGCCTGCCGGTGTTGTCACGCAACGCTGATTCCGTTGATATCGATTTCTTCAGTATCCCTTCCGAGAAACTGCCACGCTTCCTGAACGATAACCGCAAGGCCGGGCAGCAGGAGTTCTGGCAGGTAAGGGAATATCTGCGCGATCTTGAACTGGTTTATACCGGGCGCTTTGATCTGAATGTGGAACGCAATGCTCAGGCGACCAGCTATATCCCGATTAAACAGATTGAGAAGTTACAGGCAAAAGGTGCGTACCTGGCCGTGATGCGTAAAGCCGGGGACTACAACTACAGTTATCCCGCAACCTGGTTTGCAGTCACTGATCTGGGTGTTCACCTGCGTGTCTACAACAAGCAGATCGACGCCTATATCAGCCACTTGAGTACAGCCAAACCAGCTGGCGATGTGGAGCTGCAGCTGTTGGATGCTGAGGGCAACGTGCTCGCCGAGCAACGCGCGTCTGCTGACGGGCATGCCAGCTTCGGTGACCTGGATCTTGGTGGTAACAAGTCTCCACGCTTACTCCTCGCCAGCCAGGGTAACGACACCACACTGGTTCGTCTGTACGGCCCCGCGTTGGATCTGTCCGAATTCCCTGTTACCGGTAAACAACCCCAGGCACAAACCCTGTTCCTCTATTCTGCCCGAGACCTTTACCGCCCAGGTGAGAAGGTCACCATCAGCGGCTTACTGCGGGGGCGTGACGGTGAGATGGTGCCTGGGATTCCTCTGCAAGCCTCATTGCGACAGCCTGACGGACGTATTGTCAGTACTCAAACGATCACACCGGGGGCGCTGAATTATTATGAGGTAACCGTGCCAATTGCGGCTGATCAGCCCACAGGGCGATGGTCTTTGCTTGTACAGTTGCCTGACCAGACTCGGAGCGAATACAGCTTCCATGTGGAAGAGTTCCTGCCGGAGCGAATGACACTGGAGCTGGACGGACCTGAACAGGTCACACCTCAGGAAGGCTTAGCGGTGCAGGTTTCCGGCCAGTACCTTTACGGCGCGCCAGCTGTCGGCAATAAGCTGCAGTCTGAACTGGTTGTGGCTATGCACGCGACACCTTTTGAGAACTTTTCCGATTATCACTTCGGCGATATTCGCTATACCGAGCTGAATCGACGCGTTGATCTGGATGACCTCAAGCTCGATGACCAGGGCAATGCGGTATTGAAGGTTAAACCGTTCTGGCAAAATACCCGTGCACCAATACGTCTGCGCCTGTTCGAAAGTCTGCAGGATATGGGCGGTCGGCCAGTTAGCCGTGCGTTCACCAGCTTTGTGCTGCCGGCAGACAAACTGGTCGGCATTCGGCCATTGTTTGCTGATAACACCACCGACTATAACGGCAATGCTGCCTTCGAACTGGTTTATACCGACGGTGAGCAGAAGCTGGCGCGGGAGGATTTGGAGGTCACGCTGGTACGTGAACACCGCCGTTACCACTGGGTGTATTCCGATAGTGAAGGTTGGAGCAACCACTATACCGAGCGTCAGTACCCGGTATTCAGTCAGACAACCTCGATCGGTGCAAATGAGGTGACCGAGATTGAAGCACCGGTGGAGTGGGGCTATTACCGCCTGGAGGTAAAAGATCCTCAGACTGGCTTGATCAGCAGCTATCGTTTTAAGGCCGGTTGGAGCGAGCAGGAGCAGGCCCTGTCCGGGCGTCCTGATCGTATCGGTATGTCATTGGATAAAGCAGCCTACAAGGCCGGGGATACCGTACAGATACGTCTGCAACCACCGGCGGCGGGTGAAGGCTACTTGATCGTTGAAGGCGATCAGCCACTGCACTGGCAGAAGATCAGTGTGCCGGCAGAGGGCGGTACGCTGGAACTGCAGGTCGATCCGTCCTGGCAGCGCCACGACCTCTACATCTCTGTGTTGCTGGTACAGCCGGGCGAAGCACGCGAAACCCGCTTGCCGCGTCGGATGATGGGGATTCAGCCACTCAAACTTTCCCGCGAAGAACGCAAGCTGGATATCGCCATGACGCTGCCCGCAAAAGCGCTGCCGGAACAGGCTTTGAATATCCCGTTGCAGATCACGGCTAGTGAAGGCACCGAGTTGCCAGAGCAACTAGGGATCACAGTAGCAGCCGTGGATCTGGGGGTACTGAATATTACTCGCTTTGATACCCCAAGCCCGTTTGATGGATTCTTTGGCCAGCGTCGCTACGGTGTGGATGCGCGGGACAGTTATGGCGCGCTGATTGATGCCGACGATGGTGAGCTGGCAACTCTGCGCTTTGGTGGCGACGCAGATTTACAACGGGGTGGCGATCAGCCGGCGTCGGATGTACAGATCGTCTCCCTGTTCAGTGGCATGGTGACTGTGGACGAGAATGGCCAGGCGCAACTGCCGATTCAGTTCCCGGACTTTAACGGCCGGGTGCGTTTAATGGCAGTGGCCTTTGGAGAGGACCGCTTTGGTTCCGCTGAGCAGGAGTTGCAGGTGGCAGCGCCGCTAGTGACCGAATTGGTGAAACCGCGTTTCCTGGCGATTGGGGACGAGTCTCAGCTGGCCCTTCAACTGCACAACCTGAGTGGTCGTGAGCAGCAGGTGACTATTGAACTGGAGTTGGATCAAGGGCTCAAGTTGCTGACCGAAGCAGAGCTGTTTTCTCAGCCTGTCGTATTGGCGGATAACGAGCGCAGGCTGATTAAGATCCCGGTTAAAGCCACGGAACAGTTTGGACGCTCCAGCATCGATATCCATTTCAGTGGCCTGGAAGGTTTGGAAGCGGAGGCACCGACGCATTTTAGTCGTCGTTGGTATCTGAGTTCCCGTCCGGCCTGGGCCCCTAGTGAATACCGTTGGCAGTTGGCGCTTGCGCAGGGTGACAGCTTTGTACTGCCAACCGAACCGGTGAGTGCGCTGATGTCGACGGAGGCGTCGCTGTCACTGAACCTTTCTTCACGTCCACCTCTCGCGGTAGGGCGGCATATTGAGGCATTGCGTGCCTATCCATACGGTTGCCTGGAACAGACCACCAGTGGTGTGTTCTCCCAGCTTTTCGTCAATCAACAACAACTGGCACAGCTGGGAATAGAGGGAGAGAGCGAACCGGCGCGCCAGGATGCCATCCGGCTGGCGATTCAGCGTTTGCTGGGTATGCAGAAGAGCAGTGGTGGGTTTGGGTTGTGGAGTAATCAAAGCCCGGAAGAGTATTGGCTGACCATCTACGTGACCGACTTCCTGTTGCAGGCCCGAGAGCGTGGTTACAGCGTGCCGGAGCAGAATCTGCAGAAAGCCTTACAGCGGGTGCAGCGCTACCTGCGCAATCCACGCTGGATCCATGATGAATACGCCGGCGATAACAACCGCGCCCGATTTGCTGTGGGGGCCTATGCTGCACAGGTGCTGGCACGCAGCGGGCAGGCGCGTCTGGCGGAGCTGCGTACGCTATATGACAACCGAGGCACACATTGGTCGGCGCTGGGCTTGTATCAGCTGGGGCTGGCGTTGAACCAGGCCGGAGACTCGCAGCGGGCCGCGAAAGCCCTGCATGAAGCTTTGGTGGCATTTAACGGCAATCGATTCCATAGCAGCACCTACGGCAGTGAAGTGCGTGACCTCGCGTTGGCGCTCTACTGGGGGCTGGATGCAGGCTTGTCGGAAGAGCTGTGGTCACCGTTGCTGTTTGAGCTGGATGAGCGTCTGAAAAACCGCCAATGGCTCAGTACGCAGGAGCGCAACGCGCTGGTATTGGCTGGTTTGGCGCTGCAAAAAGCACCTGTGGATAAGCTGAATGCCGAAATTACGCTCGGGGATAAAACCCTGGTGCTGAGCGAGCTGGATCAACTGCAGAGCCGTTATGACTTGGACTCGCTGCACGACGGCCTGACGATCCGTAATCTGAGCACCAATAATTCATATCTCAGTGCAACGCTGAGTGGTTACAGCCGCACGTTGCCAAACGCGCAGAGCGAAGGTATCGATCTGCAGCGCCATTTCTATACATTGGATGGTGAGCCATTGGCGGATCCGCAGTTGCAGACCGGCGATATGGTCCTGGTGGAGCTGGCATACCGCTTAAGCACGGATATGAACCATCTGTTGATCGTGGATCTGCTGCCCGCGGGTCTGGAGCTGGAGAACCAGAACCTGGCCACCTCTTACGATCTGGATGATCTGAAGATCAAAGGCAGTAGCGTGACCGGCCTGATGCAGGAACTGGATATCCGCCACCAGGAGTTCCGCGACGATCGCTACGTCATCGCACTTAACCCGGCCTGGCGCAAACGCGGTCGAATCTTCTACCTGGCGCGTGCCGTATCACCCGGTGTGTTTACCCTGCCGCCAACGTTTGCCGAAGATATGTACCGTCCGGAGTTACGCCACAGTGGTATCGATGCCGGTGTGTTGCGTATTACCGAGGGCCAATGACCGGCAAGCTTAAATGGGGCGCTATTGGTGCCCTGAGCTCAGCGCTGTTGTTGCTGGTGTTCCTGTGGACACTGGATCGGCTCTACCCGGTGGCGGCAGAGCTGCGGGTCAGCACCGTGGTGTTGGCCGAAGACGGTACGCCGCTGCGCGCCTTTCCGGGTGACAATCACCAGTGGCGTTATCCAGTAACCCTGCAGCAGGTATCTCCGGCATATCTGGAGCTGCTGTTGGCCTACGAGGACCGCTGGTTTTACCATCACCCCGGGATCAATCCACTGGCGTTGGTACGGGCGTTCTGGCAGAACCTGCAAGCCGGGCGGGTAGTGTCCGGTGGTTCGACCCTGACGATGCAGGTGGCCAGGTTGCTCTACCCGCATGACCGCAGTTATGGCGGTAAATTGCAGCAGGTACTGCGTGCGTTGCAGCTGGAGTGGTACTACAGCAAGGCTGAGATTCTCAACCGCTACCTCAATATCGCCCCGTTCGGCGGCACTCTGTCCGGTGTGCAGGCGGCCAGTTATTACTACTTCGATAAACCCGCGTTGCAGCTGACCGATGCAGAGGCCGCGTTGCTGGCGGTGCTGCCGCAACGTCCCAGCGCGTACCGGCCTGATCGCCATCCTCAAGCCGCTAAGCTTGCACGGGACAAGGTTCTGCAACGGATGTTGTCCCTTGGTGAATGGCCACAGGTGCGGGTGGAGGATGCCCGCCGGGAACCGCTGGTGACTTTTGCACAGGGCATGCCCAACGTTGCGCCGCTATTGGCACGGCGTTTATATCAGGACTGCCCCGATTGCACGACAATCAATACCCTGATCGACTTCGATCTGCAGGTGCAGCTGGAAACCATGGTGCGCCAGTACAGTGAATCGCTCAGCGACCAGCATTCGGTAGCGGTGATGGCGATGCGCAACGATGACGGCGCTGTGCGAGCCTATGTCGGCTCGGCGGATTTCTGGTCCCGGACACGCGCAGGGCAGGTGGATATTATCCAGGCGGTGCGCTCCCCCGGTTCGACGCTGAAACCTTTCCTCTATGGCTTCGCCCTGGATGAAGGTCTGATCCATTCCCACTCGCTGTTGATTGATGCACCCCGTCATAAGAGTCGTTACCGTCCCGGCAACTTTAACGGTTACTTCAACGGCCCGGTGACCGCCACCGATGCCTTGCAGCGATCGCTGAACGTTCCTGCAGTGCAACTGATCGAGCATTTCGGTGCAGATCGCTTTGTCACCCGCCTGCAAAACGGAGGCATGAAAACCTTTGGCCCCGGCAGTATCAACCCGAATACCTCGGTCATTCTGGGTGGGATCGGTGTGCAGCTGGAATCCCTGGTAGGGCTCTACAGTGCGCTGGCGCGGGCAGGTCAGTCGATCCAGCCAAGATTGATTCCACAACAGGCAATGCGGGAACGTTACCTGTTATCCCCAGGGGCAGCCTGGATTCTGCAGGATATGCTGGCACAACATCCTTACAGGCGTATTGGCAACAAAACCGGTCAGCGCTGGGATCTGGCCTGGAAGACCGGCACCAGTTACGGCTACCGTGAGGCGTGGGCGATCGGCACGTCCGCGGAGTGGACCATTGGGGTGTGGGTGGGACGGCCTGACGGCAGTGCCAGCCCCGGACGGTATGGTCGGGTAACCGCAGCCCCGTTGCTGTTTCGCATCCATGCCGCGCTGCCATCAACGAAGCCATTGCCGCAGCCTGCAACGGTCAGTCGCCAGCCGGTCTGCTGGCCGCTGGGGACGCGTGCCGAGCGAGAAGAGAATGCTGGGGATAACTGCCTGAAGCGTCATCAGGCGTGGCTGTTGAGTGATACCGCGCCTTATACATTGCCGGAGACCACCGACCTGAACCTGCAGCCTGCACTCAGTCGTATCTGGTTGGATAGCAGTAGTGGCCAGCGCGGTGATCCGACCTGTTTATCAAGCGCAAAGCTCAGCACAAAACAGATCGCGCTCTGGCCCGCAGCCGTGCAGCCTTGGATTCCAGTACACTGGCGCAATCACAACCGCCTGCCAACCCTGGCGGAAGCCTGCCGCACCTCTACGGTTGCCGTATCAGCGCCGTTGAAGATCACCAGCTGGCCGGACCAGGCACAACTGCGCCTGCCGGGCGCCCATCGTGATGAGGCCTTGGATATCGCACTGGAAGCGGAGGGCGGCAGCGGTTACCGGGATTGGTATCTCAATGGCGGTTATATTGGCCGTAGTCGCAATAGCCTGCCGTATCAGTTAACAGAGGTGGGGACCTATCAGATCAGTGTGGTCGATCAGCAGGGCAGTATGGATATGGTGGAGATCCGGGTACTGCCCTGATCAGCTATCGCTGTACCCGGACTGATCACACAACTTTTTGCCACTGGGCATAAAGGTGCCGCTGCCCCGGGCCACTTCACGCCCGCGTGGATCGTACATCACCGCTTCGGCCACCAGTAACTGCTTACCGGCACTGATCAGCGTACCCTTGGTGGTAAGTGGGCCTTCACTCACAGCGCGGGTGATGTAGGTGGTAAAACCGGTGGTAACCAGAAACTCAGAGCGGTTGCGGCTGGCTGCCGCAAAGTAGGCGGCATCATCCAGCGCCTTGAAATAGAGGCAACCGTGCATGGACCCGGCGGCATGGAAGTAGTTTGGAGAGACGTTGCTGAGAATGGTCGAGCTGCCTTTCTCCACCGAGATCGTACTTTCCAGAAACTGGTTGATCGGAGCGGCCTGATGCATACGCTCCAGTGCACGGTAATGGGCTTCAGTTGCTGACATCACTGTCGTCCTGTTTGAGCTTTTTGTCTTGTTTTTCTTCCTGCGCCTGCTGATGATCCTGCGCCAGATGCAGCCAGAAGGTGTAGGAGGTGTTAAAGCCCTGGGAGAGCTTAAATGACAGCTCGTAGCCGATCTTTTCACTGCCATCGAGAATCCGCTGGAACTGTTCCGGCGTAATACCACACAGCTCCGCCGCGCCTTCGACCGATAAATGGGTGGGTTTTAGGTACAGTTCGTGGATAATATCGCCCACGCTGGGTGCATTTTTAAGAACTTGCATAGCGGCTTCATCTCTTTTGTGTGGTATCTAAACAGCTCTTGATAGGAGAAACAATGTCTGAGTCGTGGATCTATGGTCTGATTGTTGTGGGGGTAATGGTGTGTGCCGGGTTGCTGGTGTACATCTGGAAGCAGCACACCTCTATCAAGGCGATAAAAGAGGAGCAGGCTGAGAAGCAGAAGGCGCTGGAGGCACGTGCGCAGGAGCAGCGTGACTATCTGATCGAGAGTATCCATGTGATCGCCAATGCGATGATCCACGATGAGCGTATGACCCTGACCGAAGGCACTATCCGTATCAGCGTGCTGCTGGACAACCTGGCGCCGCAGCTGAAGCAGGAGCCGGACTTCTCGGTGATCAGCGCGGTGTACGAGCAAACCCGCCATATCCCGTACCTGGACAAGTGGAAAGAGCTGGATAAACAGGAGCAGTGGCGCTATACACAAGAGATGAAGCGTATCGAAAAGGAGAACAAGGATGCGCTGCTGAAAGCGGCGGAATTGCTCTCCAAGTACCCGTTTGAGAAACACTTTCACTGATGGAATTTATAGCGGTCTTCCTGGTAACCCTGCTGATCGTCACCGGACTTGCGGTGGCACTGGTGTTTGGCCGCTCTCCCACCTACCGTCCGTCACGTAAGGATATCCTCGAGTTGCTGCAGGGGGTGGCCCGCGACACCGCCCAACCGGAACGCTGGCAGCTGTTCCTGGGCATGCCGATTCTGCACGATCCGGAGCTGGAGAAGATTCGCCAGCTCTGTGTCGGTGTGGATGAGGGGGATGAGGATCATGCGCCCGCCGCGTCCGGCATGATCATCTACGACCGCAAGGGGCGGGAGCGGATTGGCAGGATCGCCGAGCAGTTAGCGATCCTGATCGCCAAAGAACCCGTTTACCGCGACTTCTAACCCGCTTCTCCAATTTCTCAGTACTGACTGTGTTCGATCATCCGCTGCAGGCGCCAGAGGGCGTCCCAGGTCTGGCGGATATCGTCCTGCTTGATGGCACGGTTGAGTTCGATGCCTACCACTTCCAGTTCCGGCAGCTCATACAACCCCGCCAAGCCCAGCAATTGGTGGGAGTGGTGGCGCATGCGTTCTGAACTCCGATCTTCGAATCCCGCCTGCAAACCTTCCAGCTGCTTGATCAATTCCGAATGCAGCAGATCTTTGCTTATCTGGTAATCCTCCAGCATCTGGCTGCTGGAGACCGGCTCGGCGCTGGCCGGAGTATTCGCCAGCGGCGCCTTCTGGGTGAGGGCGTTGATCGCGGTTTTAACTTCATGATCATTGATCGGCTTGAGCAATACCTTATTGGCTCCGGCGTGCAGCAGGCGCTGGTGTTCGCTGGCGATCACATTAGCGGTCAGTGCAACGATCGGTGTATCGCGGTCCTGTTCGCGGATTGCCTCGGTGGCCTGGATACCGTCCACCTTCGGCATATGTACGTCCATCAGGATCAGGTCAAAGCTCTCTTTCTGCGCCAGACGGGTTGCGTCTTCGCCGTTGCTACAGGTCACCACGTCGGCTCCGGCCTGTTCCAGAATGCGGGTGATCAGCAGGCGGTTAAAGTCGTTGTCTTCCGCCACCAGGATACGTAGCGGCAGCTCGACACGTTTCTCACTGTATTCGTCGTCCGGCGCTGCAAACTGGTCCGGCAGCAGGGTGCCCAGCAGGTTGCTGGTGCGGGCCGGCTTACGCAGCACGCTGATGTTTTCCGGCAGCGCCAGTTCCGGCGGCTCACACGCCAGCAGGATCAGCGGGCCCTGGTACTGGGCGCAAACCATACGCAGCTCGTCGGCAAAAGCGCTGGAGCGGGTGGCGTTGGGTTCCAGCCCCCAGATAATGGCACCGACTTTTTCGGACGCCTGACGGCGCAGCATCTCCTCGCAGGAGGCGACGGAGATTGGACGTGGCACCAGACGGTTGAGCTGGTTCTTCAGGTTGCGCCGGTTGAGCGGGTGCTGGTCGAAGATCACTACCTGATCGGTGTGGTAGGTCTGCGGCAATGCCTGTGGTTGCGGGCAGAACAACGGCAGGTAAACACGCACAACGGTGCCCTGATCTTCCTCACTCTCCAGGTCGATGGTGCCACCCATCAGCTCGGACAGCAGGCGGGCGATCACCAGGCCCAGGCCGGAGCCACCAAACTTGCGGGTGATGGAGTTGTCCGCCTGGGTAAACGCCTGGAACAGGTTGCGGATGCGGTTTTTCGGAATGCCTACACCAGTGTCCTCCACCTCGAACATCAGGGTGGTGGTGTCTTCCGTCTGGCTTTCCAGATACACGCGGATCACCACGTGGCCGTGTTCGGTGAACTTGATCGCGTTGCTCACCAGGTTGGTGAGGATCTGACGGATACGCATCGGATCGCCGTGCAGCTCTTCGGGGATATCGGTGGCCAGCAGTGGGATCAGTTCCAGCCCTTTGCTGTGCGCTGCCGGCGCCTGCATCTCGATGATATCGCTCACCAGCGAGTCGATATTCAGCGGCAGTTTCTCCAGCTTGATGGCGTTGGACTGCAGCTTGGAGAAGTCCAGGATGTCGTCGATGATCGACAGCAACAAGGAGGAGGTCTGGTTGATGATGCGG
The DNA here is from genome assembly GCF_964228735.1 of Pontibacterium sp. Classification (GTDB taxonomy): domain Bacteria; phylum Pseudomonadota; class Gammaproteobacteria; order Pseudomonadales; family Balneatricaceae; genus Pontibacterium. The sequence continues at coordinate 11,030 of NZ_CAXRBQ010000086.1, forward strand.
GTGTATTCCTTCTGCTCGGGACGCAGGTTGGTCTCGTCCAGCAGACGGGAGAAACCCAGTACCGAGGTCAGCGGTGTGCGCAGCTCGTGACTCATCCGGGCCAGGAAGTCGTCCTTGGTACGGTTGGCACCGTCGGCTTTTTTACGCGCGGCGTTGAGGGCCAGGTTCTGGCGCTCCATATGCACCAGGGTTTTACGCAGCCGGTTGGTGGCTTTGTCTACCTGGCTTTCCAGGGTCTGGTTCGACTCCTGGACGCGTTGTGCCAGTCGGTTGATACCACGGGACAGGGTCTTCAGCTCGCCGGTGGTTTTGTGCTGCACGCGGACATTGAGGTGGCCCCGCTCCAGTTGCTCGACCACATCGGTGATCTTCAGCAGTGGGGTGGTAATACGGCGGCCGAATCGCATCGCTAAGTAGAGGGTGACCAGCAGCCCGGTCAGGGCGATGGTGATCCCCTTGAGGATGATCTCCTGCTGGCGGTGCTGGGTGTGGATACGGGACATCACCACGGCGACCCACCCCACCTGGGTTGGTCGGCTGTCACCCATTTCGGTGTCGCTGAACTCTGGAGAGTCGAGCACGTCGATACCGGTCGCCATCACCGGTTGCAGGAAGTAGATGTGTTTCTCGGTGATACGCGGGTAGCTCTGGTCCCGGCGGATAGTGGAGCCGTACTGATCGGCGCGCAGCACCACGTCAAAATCACTGTTGAGGAACACGATATCGGCCACGCCGATATCCTGGTTGGGGTGGCGGATCAGGCTGGCAAGCATCTCCTTGTCGTCGGTGATCAGGCCAAATTCGGCGGCGGCTGCCATCAGGTGTGACATGCTTTCGCCACGTTCACGCAGGGCGGTTTCCGCATCTTCCAACTGGTTGTGGATAAAGTAACTGCCCAGCAACAGGGTAATCAGCAGCAGCGGCAACAGACTGACAATCAGTACCCGCTGGCGGATGGTTACGTCTTTGAAACGGTTCAGCATCACTGTTCCGCCTCCTTAAGCGACTGCTCAAGTACTGCCTTGGCAGGGATACGGATGCGCAACCGTTTGGCTGCGGATGGGTTAGTGGCTACAGAAAAATACATCGGATACTGCGCTGATGGCAATACAAGTTTTTGTAGATTTAGCCGGGTCATCACCTCGCCGGTCTGACGGCCGATCTGTTCGGCGCTGGAGTAAATGCCGGCTACTGCACCCGCTTCTACGTATTTACGCGAGAAACCCAAGAGCGGCACACGTAGGCGGAACGAGATGTAGAGAATCCACTTGGCGGTGGTGCGGTTGAAGACCGCCTTGTCCGGCAGGGTCAGGAAAATATCGCTTTTTTCCAGCAGCGGTTGCAGCTTCTTGATCGGGTTCTTGTCCTCATCCAGCACTCGGTATTCCAAGGTCAGGCCGGTTTCGTTGAGGGTCTCTTCCAGCAGGGGCAGGTCCCGTGCGGAGAGGTCACTGAACGCAGCACCGATCACATCGGCACGGGGACTGATCAGCCGGGCCAGGCGTAACTGACGATCATAGGGCTGATCCAGGTAGATTGCTGAGATCCGCTTGTGGCGGACCACCGGGTGGTCTGCGTAGGCGCGCAACAGGGACTGATAACTGCGCCGCGGGATGAAGGTGGCGAGCACCGCCGGCGCATCCTTTGGCAGGTGTTTCAACAGCGTGTCGGTGGCACGGGAACCCACGCTGATGTAGTAGTCGTAGGGCTCTTTCTGCAGTCTGTTGGGGGAGGCATCCAGTGTATCGGCGGTGATGTTGTCGACGGCGATTCCGCTGACTTCATACAGGGTGTTCAGCACCTTCTGATAGCTGGTGGTGCTGTCGCTGAGAATCACCAGCGGACGAGCGGAAGCCTCCGGTGCGACGGTGATCAACAGGGTCAGGGCAAACAGCAGCGCGTAGCTCAATCGGCGCAAGATACTGATTGTCCTGATTGGGTTGGGTGGCGCAGATGCCATTTACACAATCCGTTGTGACAGAGCTGCTCTTAATAGAGCAGTTTGAATTCCACGTAGGCGCGGCGATCAAAGTGGTTGTTGGGATAAAACTCCTGATACCGCTCATCCAACAGGTTTTGCACGATCAGTTTTACCTCCGCATCGGTGTTGTTCGACAGCGCAAACCGCTTTTTGATCTGCAGGTCTGCCCGGTGATACGCCTTTCGCTCTTTAGTGCCACTGGTGCCCTCAAACCAACGTGTTGTGCTCATGAAGTAGTAGGCCAGGCTGGCCTGCCACTGATCGGCAAACTGCTGGCTCAGCAGCAGTGACACGGTGTCTTTGGGGGCGTAGTGATGGAGCTGGATGGTATCGTCCGGTTTTTTGAAGTACTGACCGTCTACCTCTACGTGCCCATAATTTAGCAGCATCAGTGTTTCTGGCTGCGGTTTGTATTTTACCTGAAATTCCACCCCGGCGGCGTCATAGAATTCAACATTGCCCTTGGTGATACGGGTGCCGTTTTCCAGAGAGGCAAGGAACGGGTCGCTGATGATCAGATCCGGGTCGGCGGCAATAAATTCCGAGCGGATCCCGCCGGTGATTTTTTCATAGAACAGGCGGGTGTCGAACTGCAGGTTCTGTTCCGGTAGCAGTTTGTAGAAGCCCAGTTCGGTGGTGTCGATCTGGCCGGGTTTCAGGCCTTCTGCCGCAATTGCCTGCTGCTCCAGAATGTTATTGCCGTTGGCGTCGTCCTGGCGCAGGTTGTAGGTGTTGTGGCGTTCCAGCAGCGAGGGCATGCGGTAGGCGCGGGTGCGTGCGGCACGTACGCTGGTGCTGTCGTCAATCAGGTAGTTGAGGGCCAGGCGGGGGGAGAGCCGCCCGTCAGCGATGCTGCCGTCCTCATACATCGCCCCCAGATTCCAGATCATCTGATCGGTCTGGTTCCACTGCACATTGGCAAAGACGCGGCCACGCTCTTCGCTGATCCACTCGTCGGTATCCAGCAACACATCACTCTTCGCCTGTTCAAAGCGGTAGCCCAGACCGCTGATCAGGTGCAGTGATTCGTTGGCGTAATGGGTGTGCTGCAACTCGATATCGTACTGCTCGGTGGTACCGTGTTCGGAATCCGGGCGAAAGAAGGCGTCGCTTACACCAAAGGCGCTGGCGTAGGCGGTGGCCGTGGCCAGATCCACCTCAAATTCCCGCGCTAGCCATTCGTTGGCCGGTATCGGATCGACATTGAGCTTCAGGTAGTTGTGGTAGAAGCTGAGGCGGAACTCGTTCTCATCGGAGGCGGCATGGTTCCATACCAGATACTGGTAATTGGCGTTGTGATCCCGTGGGCTGGCAATGTTGTCCAGCTCGTCCGCATCGACAATAAAGGTCTCACCCTTGCTGGCGCCCAGCTGCAGATCGATGGTGTCCTGCAGGCCCAAGGTAGAAGATGCACTCAGATTTACGTACTGGTTTTCCGCACCTTCGTTGTAGATCGGACCGCCGTCATTGGAACTGGCACCTGCCGAAACACGCAGGTGGCCGAAGTCAGTGATCAGGCTATGGCGCAGTTCACCACGCTCTTCGCCCCGGTTGCCGCTCATCACCTTGGCGCTGTTGGTTGGTTCGCTGAGTGCCGTACGGGTGACGATATTGATCGACCCCAGGAAGGCGTTGGAGCCCTGAGTGGGCACGTTGGAGCCGCGCACCACCTCGATATGGTCGATGTCATCCAGCTGCAGTCCGATGGTTTCCCAGGCGACGGTGGAGAGTAGCGGCAGGTAAATACTGCGGCCGTCGACCATCACTTCCATGCGGTTGGGAAAGTTGTCGCTGACACCGTGGTAGGTAACCCCACTCTGGTTACGGGTGACGTGGAATACCTGCATACCGGGCACCAGGCGAAACAGATCCGCGATCCGGGTCGCGCCGGAGGCGTCGATCTGTTCCCGGTCGATGACGGTGATTGAGGCGGGGGCTTCGGTCAGGCGTTGCGGCAGACGGGTGGCCGAGACCACTTCCGGGATATCGGCAAACAGGTCCGCTTCGGTGAATTCGGAGATATCCTCGCTGGCCAAGGCCAACGGACTTGCCAGTGACAGGGATAAAGCACTTAGAGGAGCAAGACTACGCGCAGAACGCCAGGCCAATAAGAGCGCAGAAACAACAGGTCCAATCTGAGGTCGCGTCATAAATAGGCTTCGAGCGCGGCTAGATCCGGGTACCCACGTAGATAATGATGCCTGTCATTACAATAGCCTCGAGGATGAAGCCGTTATGCGTGAGGATCCAGTCCATAACCACTTTGTCAGTTATTATTGAATGGTTGTCCTAACCGAGCCGCTAACATCCTTCAGCTTTCACAGCGTTATAGCATATCCGCATAACAAAGGGGACCACCCCTCACAGACTCCTTTGTCGACTACCCAGTACGGAAACTCGAAACAGCTAGATCTTGGTGGAGTATTGATAAGCATCAGGTAACTGGTTGTAAGCGCTGGACCTGATCGAAATTTGGCCACACTATGCACCGTTTGGTATCGGTAGTATGGAGCAGTAGACGTGGAATCTTTTCGCTGGGACTCAAGCTTTCTGACGGGTATTAACGAAGTCGATGATCAGCACCACCGGCTGGTGGATATCATCAACCAGTTTGGTGATCTGCTGGCGGAACAAAACGAAGTAACTACCCTCGCCATGGAAGGATTGCTGCAGGAGCTGATCGAGTATACCCACTACCACTTCAGCGAAGAGGAGCAGTTCATGGAGGCGGCGGGTATTGATCCGCGCCACCTGAAACCACACAAGGAAGCCCACAAGCACTTTATTGAAGAGGTGCTGAACATCCGCAGCGAACTACGCGAGAATGGCCTGGCGTCGGGTGAGCCGGTACTGAAATTCCTCACCCACTGGCTGGCCTACCATATCCTCGGTACCGATATGTCCATGTCCCGCCAGATTGCCGCGATCCACGCCGGCAGCAGCGGTGCTGAGGCGTTCGATCAGGAGGAGCGCGAACGTGCCACCTCCACCGAACCCCTGTTGCATGCACTCAACGGCCTGTTCCAACAGGTCTCCAAACGTAACCGTCAACTGACTGAACTGAACCGCACCCTGGAAGAGCGGGTGGAAGCGCGCACCCATGAACTGGCTGAAGCCAACGCCCGCCTCGAAGCGATTGCGATGACCGATGCCCTGACTGGCCTGCCGAACCGCCGCCATGCACTGATCGCCTTCGAACAGGAGTGGTTACGTGCCGACAGTCAGCACAGCCCGATCAGCTGCATGATGATCGATGCGGACGGTTTCAAGCAGATCAACGATACTTACGGACACGATGCTGGTGATGTGGTGCTGCAGGAGCTGGCGCATTCCCTGCGTGATTCCGTACGCACCGATGACATTGTTGCCCGACTGGGCGGCGATGAATTCCTGATCATCTGCCCGGATACCGACCTGGATGATGGCCTGCTGGTGGCCGAACAGGTACGTGCGACTGTCAACGCTATGCGCGTTAAAGCGGGTGACGGCGAGTGGCATGGCAGTATCAGTGTGGGTGTATCCGCACGCACTAATGCGATGGAAGGGCCGGAGATGCTGATTAAAGCAGCGGATCTGGGTGTGTATAAGTCCAAGGAGGATGGACGTAACTGCGTTCGGACGGCGGATCGGTAAGCTAAGGCAGAGATTTGTAAGAGGTTGTCGCGGCGGGAAATAAAACCTGCAGCGGGTCACACATCACACCCGCTGCAGTGAAAGTAGTCTGGCTCAGGCTGGCATTGCTTCCAGGCGACGTGCGTAATCAGCGCCAACACGGCAACCGTAAACACCCACTTCACCCTTCCAGCGCATCCAGGTGATGAACTCACCGGCTGCTTCAAATGCTTTCACCAATGCAGATTTTTCATCTGCCTGAGCCTGATCAAAAGCACCCATAGCCTGCAGTTCAGCGGCAATACGGCGGTCGTCGCAAGCGACGCCAGTGTAAACAGTGTTTTTCATAGATCAGCTCCAGACGTTCCCGAAAAAATAGACCAAAGTATTATACGGACGGGTTTTGCGGTGCACAATAAATTCGTTCAAAAAATCGTCAGGGAAATCCCTGTCAGGGATTGACCGGGGTCAAAGGGAGAGAGGGTAGCCGTAGTTTGGGTCGAGCCGTAGGTGACACCCAATATTTCAGAGGATAAATCTTGCTTGTCCGGGTGGGGGGGATTGAATTGTAGGGCAGCCTTCAGGCTGCCGGCAGGCTGAAGCCTGCCCTACAACTGTGGGAAATAAAAAGAAAGGGGAGCCTACTGCTCCCCCCGTAATTTCGCACTGAAGCGATCAACCACCTAAGGCTGCTCACCGGCAGACAGACGCGCATTGATGTCTTCAATCACTGCTGGCAGGTCGGCCACTGTATCAATCACATAGTGCGCGCCGGACTGATGGAAACGTTTGTATGCTGCCTGACGTTTCGCTTCCTGCTCTTTGATAGACAGGGCTTCCCAGTCGGCCAGATCCAGGCCCACTTCGTTGCCGGAGATCGCAACACCCACGGTCCAGCAACCTGCGTTCAGGCCCTCTTCGATACCGGTCAGGGTGTCGTCTACCTTTACCACTGACTGCACATTCAGAACTTCCAGCTCCAGCATGTTTTTCAGCGTCATGTGCGGGTACGGACGACCACGTGGTACGTCGGTGGCACAGACGTAAGAATCCGGTTGGTAGCCCTGCTCAGCGGCCAGAGTGCGCAGATCGGTAATCATCTCCTGACTGTAGCCGGTGTTTGCACCGATCTTGATCTCGTTTTCACGCAGGTAATCAAAGGTCTCGCGTGCTCCCGGGATCAGGGTCGTACGTTCAGCGATCGCCGCTTTCTGAACCGGGATGAACTGGTCGTACAGCGCATCGATATCAGCTTCAGTTGGCTCGGTACCTTTCACGTCGATCCATGCCTGACGGATACGTGGCATCGCCAGCAGCGCTGCGATGTGCTCACGCTTCTCCGTACCCATAGGAGCACGGGCTTCCGCCAATGTGATCGGCACACCGTGCTCTTCAAACAGTCCGCAGAATGCCTTGATTGGCGCCAGAGAACCGAAGTCGATCGTTGTGCCTGCCCAGTCGAAGACTACGGCGGTAACAGGACCGGTGTAGAAACGCTGATAACCAAAAGTCATTTTTTATCCTCTCTGGATCAATATAGTTCGTTGATATTCGCCCGTTATGTACCGTTTGCTATCAGCCTGCTTTGAGGCTGATCTTCATCTCGTCCAGCACGGCGGCAACCGCTTCCAACAGGCCGTCCACCTGTTCGTCGTTAAGCTGTCCGATGTGACCGAGGCGGAAGCTTTCCGCTTCGGTGAGTTTGCCCGGATAGATGATGAAGCCGCGTACCTTCAGGGCTTCGTAGAACACCTTGAAGTCAAAGCTGGTATCGGTCGGGCTGAAGAAGGTGGTGATGATTGGAGACAGCCACTGATCATCCAGCAGGGTTTTGAAACCCAGCTTACGCATACCGGCAACCATACGGTCGCGATTGCGGCTGTAACGCGCCAGGCGGCCTTGAACGCCACCTTCCGCTTCGTGTTCCTTCAGCGCCTGTAGGAACGACGCCACTACGTGGGTGGGCGGCGTGAAGCGCCACTGACCACAGCGTTCCATGTACTGCCACTGGTCGTATAGATCCAGGCTCAGGGAGTGCGCATTGCCAGCACTTGCCTGTAGGTCCTCTTCGCGGATGATGGCGTAACCAAAACCTGGCACCCCTTCGATGCACTTGTTCGCAGCTGAGATCAGCGCATCAAACGGCAGCAGTTGGGCGTTGATCGGCAAGGCACCAAAGGCACTCATGGCATCAATGATCAGACTGCGGCCGGCACCTTGAACCACGGCTGCAATATCCGCCACCGGATTGAGGATGCCGGAGCTGGTTTCACAGAACACCAACGCCACGTGGGTGATGGATGGATCGGCTTCCAGCGCTGCGTGTACTTCTGCCGCGGTAGGTGGTGCGTAGTCGCCTTTGTCGATCGCCACATGGGCACGGCCCATGTAGTCCAGGGATTTACCGATACGTTTGCCGTAGGCGCCGTTCATCAGTACCAGCACCTTGCCATCGCGTGGCACCAATGTGCCCAGTGTCGCTTCAACCGCGAAAGAGCCACTGCCCTGTACCGGCACGCAGGTGTGCGTACCTTCGGCGTTTGCCATGCGCAGCAGGCGTTGGCGCACTTCAGCGGTGATCTCGTTGAAGTCGGCGTCCCAGGAGCCCCAGTCGTGGAGCATCGCCTCCTTGGTGGTCATTGAAGTAGTGATCGGTCCCGGTGTCAGCAGATAAGGTTCAGCAATGCTGGTGTCCATGGTTGTCTCGTGTTTGATTCTGCTTACCTCGACGCGACTGCGGGTGCCGAGAGGAAGCAGGGGGTGCCCGTTCATTTGTGTATAATTCTATATCTGGTATATACCAGATTTCAAAGAAAAAAATATGACAGTTTTTTGGGTAAATTGCGGCGGTATAAGAAAACCTTGGGGCTGGCCGCGAAACTGTCATAACGCTTTGGCCAGACCCTTAACCGCAACTATCCAGAGATCAGGTTGCGCTCTTGTGGCGCCAGCGCTGGGTGCGCTTCAGCAACAGGTGAGACATGCCCCAGTGCAGCAACTTGATACCGATACAGGTGAACATCAACAACACACCCATCGCTGCGGCAGGCGCAATATCACCGGCGTCATCCATGTTCAGAACAGCCACCGACGCCAGCATGGTGTTGCTGGAGTAGAGGAACACCACCGCAGATACGGTGTTCATGGCGTTCACGTACAGGTAGATAAAGATATCCAGCAACGCTGGCATACAGACCGGCAGTGTTACGCGCCAGAAGGTCACGTAGAACGGCACTTTCAGCGAGGCTGATACCGCTTCAAATTCGGAGTCGATCTGCTTGAGTGCGGTGACTGCGGTCAGGTGGCAGACGGTGTAATAGTGGGCGATGGTACAGATCACCAGGATCGCCAGCGTCCCGTACAGACCGTTCAGCGGGTTGCTTGGACTGTTAAAGAAGAAGATGTAGGCCAGACCCAAGACCAGGCCCGGGACCGCCAGCGGGATCATCGCACCCAGGTGCAGCAGGGTACGTAGGCCGGTGATGCCCGGTACTTTCTCCACCAGGTAGGCATTGGTGAAGATAATCGCAGTACCGAACAACGCAGTGTAAAGCGCCATCTCCAGGGAGTTGTAATAGGCTTCCCAACCGCCGCCGTCCATCAGGTCGAACTGGTAGTTGTTGAAGCTCAGCTCCAGGTTGTACGGCCAGAATGTCACCAAGGAGGCGTATACTGCCATGCCCAGCACACCGATGATGGTGATGATAACCGGCAGGCAGAGCAGCAGCATCACGTTGTCTTTCAGTGGGCTCTTCTTTGGCAATAATGGCTCAGCGCGGGCCGTCAGCAGGGAGACCTGCTTGCGCTGAACCCACCGGTCCACGGCAAAGGCCAGGATGGCTGGCAGCAACAGGATCACGGAGACCACCGCACCCATCTGGAAGTTCTGCTGGCCGATCACCTGCTTATAGATATCCGTCGCCAGCACGTTGTACTGACCACCGATCACCTTTGGTGCACCGAAGTCGGTGATCACCAGGGTGAACACCACAAACGAGGCGCTGATCAGACCGTACTTGATCGACGGCAGGGTGACGGTGAAGAAGGTACGGATCGGGCTGGTGCGCAGGGCTCGGGCAGACTCGTACAGGCGCGCGTCGGTATTGCTCAGGGCGGTGGTGATGATCATTACTGCGTGTGGGAAACACCAGAAGGCCAGACTGATCACGATACCGATCGGGCCATAAACACTTTCACCCATCAGCCAGCTTTTCAGCACGCCCTGGTTACCAAACAGATACACCAGCGAGATCGCCGGTAGCAACGATGGCGCAAAGATCGGCCCCATGACCAGCACACGCACTACACCTTTGAACGGCATGCAGGTGCGGGTTAGGGCGTAGGCGGTCATCAGCGCCAGCGAGATCACGATCAGCGTGGTGATGATGGCGATGGTAAACGAGTTGCTGATGGAGTTGAGCAGGCTGGGGTTGGAGGCATACTTCAGGTAGTTAGCCAAACCTATGAAGTCGCCGTCTTTGTTCTCGACGCTCTTGGATAGGATTGCGTAGAGCGGCAACACCATGGTGACAATCAGGAACAAGATGCCAACCAGCACACCTGCGATCTGCAGACCACGGTCCAGGCCCAGTTTGCCCAGACGGTTTTTAGCCAGGAAACCTGGCGGAGACAGTGCAACGGACATAATCAGTGCTCAAACAGGTGAAGACGGTTTTCAGGTAGGTCCAGCATCAGCTCGCGGCCTACCTGGATGTTCATATCGCGGACATCGTTCATGGAGAAGTCGGCAACCACCGGATCACCCACACCGTCCAGATCCAGCTCGGTACGTACAAAGGACCCCAGGAACTCCATGTGGCGTACGTCGGCACGCAGGGTATTGGTGGCATCTCCGTTGTAGCGCACGCGGAAATCTTCCGGGCGGATGGCGATGTTCATCTCGCCCTGATGCTGGCAGGTCAGGTTGTGGTGGCCACGACAGCTCATTTCGCGGGTGCCGACACACACGCGGTCGCCTTCCAGATGCGCCGGGATAAAGTTCATGGTGCCGACAAACGACGCCACAAAACGGGTGGCCGGGTTGGAGTAGATCTCTTCCGGGGTACCGATCTGCTCAATCACACCCTGGTTCATCACCACAATCTTGTCGGCCATGGAAAGCGCTTCCTCCTGGTCGTGGGTCACCATGATGGTGGTCACACCCAGTTGGCGCTGCAGGGATTTGATCTCCTGGCGCAGATGCAAACGTACACGGGCATCCAGTGCCGACAGCGGTTCATCCAGCAACAGCAAACCCGGTTTGGTGGCAATCGCACGTGCCAGCGCCACACGTTGCTGCTGACCACCGGACAGCTGGGATGGGAATTTTTTACCGGAATCCGGCAGGCCGATCATCGCCAGCAGTTCGTCCACACGGTCACGAATATCAGCACGGCGTACCTTCTGGTTACGCAGGCCGTAGGCGATGTTCTCGGCCACCGTCAGGTTTGGGAACAGGGCATAGGACTGGAACACGATACCAAAGTCACGGTGCTCTGGCGGCAGCCAGGAGATGTTTTTGCCGCTTTGAAAGATCTCTCCTTCGGTCTGCATATCAAGACCGGCGACTGCACGCAGCAATGTAGTTTTGCCGCAGCCGGATGGACCCAGGAAGCAGACGAATTCGCCTTCCTGGATCTCCAGTGAGATATCTTTCAGGGCAACAAAGTCACCGAAGTGTTTATGGACGTTTTTAATAGTGAGGTATGAGCGACTCATGATGACTCCCCCGATGTTGGATTACAGTGGCAATGAAACGACGAAGCGGGATACGCTTGCGCGCACCCCGCTCTCTGGCGAATCTGATTACTTCTTAGGATCAGACTTGCTGTCGTAACGACCCTGCCACTCTTTCAGGATGGCGCTGCGGTTTGCTGCAGACCATGCGAAGTCGTTGTCGATCATCATCGCTTCCGGGTTTTCCGGGTAGTACTGAACTGGCTTAGCTACGCCTGGGATTGCGACCACTGCGTAACCTGCGTTGTACATTACATTTGCTTCGCGGGATGCGGCGAAGTCCATCAGCTTCTTAGCCGCAGCCATGTCGTCGGTGCCTTTCACGATTGCCGCCGCTTCCATATCCCAGCCCAGACCTTCTGTTGGGAATACTACGTCCAGCGGTGCACCTTTCTTCTTCAGCTTCGCACCTTTGTATGCGAAGGAGATACCGATTGGCGCTTCACCGGCAGCAGCCAGCTTACAAGGCTTGGAGCCGGAGTGAGTGTAGCGGGCGATGTTGGTGTGCAGGCGGTCCATGTAGTCCCAACCTTTCTCTTCACCAAACATCTGCAACCAGGACGCTACGTCCAGGAAGCCAGTACCGGAAGAGTTCGGGTTAGGCATGATGATGTGACCCTGGTAAACAGGCTTGGTCAGATCTTCCCAGGAAGTTGGCTTAGGCAGGTTGTGCTTTTCCGCTTCGATCGTGTTGAAGCAGATGCCTGCAATCCATGCGTCCAGACCGATCCAGGAAGGTGTTGCGTCGCTGTCGCGGAACTTAGGAGAAAGTGCGTCCAGACCTTTAGGCGCGTAAGGAGACAGCATGCCTTCGTTTTTCATGACCAGCAGGGAAGTTGCAGCCAGACCCCAGATAACATCAGCCTGTGGGTTTTCTTTCTCAGCCAGCAGTTTTGCCGTCACGATACCGGTAGAGTCACGCACCCAGTTGATCTTGATGTCTGGGTGCTTTTTATTGAACTCTTTCGCGTAGCGTTTTAGGTCTTCCGCTTCAAAAGCGGTGTAGACAGTCAGTTCAGTACCCGCCATCGCAGCGGTAGTTGCAGTCATTGCACCTGCAGCGAGCAGGCCGGAAAACAGTTTCTTGAAAGTCATGGTCACATTCCTGATCGATAAGTCTTGTTCTGGTCTACACCAGGGATGCGAGCAGGTTAAAGGTGAAATTTGACGATCCTGTGACAGTTATAAAAAAGAATTGTGACCGGCCAACTTGAGCTGCTGGCACTGACCAAGGGGGGAGGGCTGGGTCTGCAGCGAAAAGAATGAATTGGCTACAGACCTTATAAGCAGTGTGGTTTTAGCCTTTGCGGTTGTCGATCAGTACATTCAGGTTGAGTGAATCATGACGCCAGAATTCGCGGTCGTACTCCAGTACATCGCCGTTTGCGTTGCGGGTAATACGGTGCACACAGATGCAGGTATAACCGGCTGGCGCGTCCAGCAACGCAGCTTGTTCGGCAGTCAGTGCCCCCACGGTGATGTCCAATTCCACCGTGCTGAACTCCTGCTCATAGTCGCGAGTAAGAACGGTGCTGACTGAGCGCTCCAGCGCCTTGTCAAAGATGCCCGGCAGCAGGTTTTCACGCAGATAGATGGTTTCCAGGTACACCGCACGACCGTTCGCACCACGCACACGTTCCAGTTTCACCAGGGTCTCATCGGACGCGGCGTCCATCTTGCGCGCCAGGCGTGACGTGATCTCGATACGTTCCTTGCCCAGTTCGGTGCTGTACGGGGTGAAACCCTGGGCAGCCACGTAATCCATAAAGAAGGTATTACGGCTTGGGTCGTAGTTGATACGACGCGGGGTCACAAACCAGCCACGGCGGTTGGAGCGGTAGATGGCGCCTTCGGCTTCCAGCTGTTTCAGGGCTTCGCGGGCGGTCACACGGGTGGTTTGCAGCTGTTCGCTGATCACGCGTTCGGATGGCAACTTGTCCTCCGGTTGCAGATCACCGTGTTCAATACAGTTTCTCAGGTACTCCACCACCTGCAGTGAAGTGACCGTTTTACGCCCGGACATCCAGCTCTCCGTGTTCAGTTGAAGATCGTGCTTTGAAAGAAGCGGCATATTAACAGCTGGTTAGATTACAGACCTGTGAACCTTTTATGAAGTGCCAGTGACGCTAAGCGATTACACGGGGCTGGATCAATTAACCGTTATCAAAACGGTGGCAACTGCCTTCCCAGACATGCATCGCCTGCTTGCGTGTGCTCCCCCAACGGTAGTTGCCCGATTCGCCTGTACCTTTGATCACCCGGTGGCAGGGGATCAGAAAACCGATGTTGTTTTTTGCAACCGCTGTACCCACCGCTCGTTGTGCGTTTGGCATCCCCAGCTGTTGCGCCAGTTGTCCGTAGGAAACCAGTTGGCCCGGTTCGACCTTCAGCAGCGCTTCCCACACCTTGATCTGGAAATTGGTGCCGCGCAATACCAGGTGCAGCTTGCCGGGAGTGGGTGTGGTTGGAAAAATCTGTGCACCGTACTGAGCCGCTTGGTTGGAATCTTCCTCAATCTTGGCGGAGCACCATTGGGACTTCATTTCGTCCAGGCGTTGTACTTCATCGCCGGAACAGAATGCCAGATAGCAGATGCCACGGTCGGTCCAGCCGATCAGCGCGATACCAAACGGAGTGTCGGTGTAGCCGTATCCGATCTGCACCCCGGCACCGCCCGACTTAATCTCGCCGGGTGTCATCGCTTCGCAGGAGATCATCAGGTCGTGCAATCGGCCCGGGCTCGACAGGCCACTGTCCAGCGACACACTGAGCAGATCATCGGCGTTATGCAACGCCTGCAGGGCGTACTCCTTGGTCAGGTATTGCAGAAATCGTTTGGGGGAGATCCCCGCCCAGGCACTGAAGATCCGCTGCAGATGGGATTCGCTGCTACCCACGGCGTCAGCCACTTCAGCCAGTGTAGGCTGGTGGCGGGCACGGCTGTGGATATATTCGATGGCACGGGCCACGGTGTCGTAGTGCTGTTGTGAACTCATCGCTGGGCTGATCCTGTTGTGAAATCTTGCGGGGCGCACTGATCTGCCCTAAGTGTGCGCGATGTGAGTACAGTGCACCACCCGATTCTTGCTCAGGAGGTGGTGTTGTCTGCTGTATCAGCCCTACGCTGTTTGGATCTACGGTTGGCGATCAGGCCACCCAGCATAATCAAAGCCACCGAGATCAGCAGTTCTACCGAGGCTTCATCCTGGCCCGCCATTACCAACGCCACGGAGGAGATCAGCGGTGCAAAAAAGCTCAGAGAGGCCAGCAGGGTTTTGTTGCCCTGTTTCAGGCCAATATCCCACAGGTAGAAGGCGCCACCCACCGGGCCCAGACCCAACAGGATCGCCCCCAGCCATTCACTCGTCGAGAACTGCCAGAGGCTGGCATCCAGCGAGAAATTGCTCTCCAAGATCAGGTGGGCGAGTAGGGAAAGGCCTGCTACCGCCAGCGAGATCCAGCCGATGTCATCCACCTTGCCCGGTGAGCGGGCCAGATAGGCCGAGTAGTTCGACCAGATCAGCGCGCAGAGGATGGCCAGCAGATAACCCAGGGTGGATTCGCCCGACAGCGTCAGTTCGCCCTTGCCGGACATCAACACCACGACGCCTATAAAACCCACCACACCGCCAAGCATCGCCTGCAAGCGTTGACTCCGGTGGGCGACAAGTACGGCCAGCAGCAAAGGCCAGAGGTACACGATCAGGCTCACCTCCAGTGCAGGGGCTTGTCTCAGCGCCATAAAGTAGAAAAAGTGGAAACCAAACAGACCGGTTATGCCAATCAGCCAATTGCGCAGTGGCAGATTTGGTCTTTTCAGGACGCGCTCGCCGCGAATTATGCGACGGCTGAACATGATCAGGCTGGAGATGCTGAAACAGATAAACAGCAGCTGGAAGGCCGGTATGCTGGTGGTCATAGTGCCAAGCAGGGCGAGAATACCCCACAGCAGAATTGCGCTGATACCCAGTATTGTTGCCATGATCTGTTTCCTGATGCTTGTTGCAGACAGGATCAGTTTAAATCAGGTGTTGCTCCATAATTGTGCTGAATAGCCGGTTTAGTTAGAGCATAAGCCGAATCTGCTCAGCCTCTGAATTGGCGGGGTGATTGCCCAAAGTGCTCGGAGAAGCGGCGGCTGAAGGCGGACAGATCGGTATAACCCACCTGCTCGGCCACGATGCTGACCGGATAGTCTGTGTGGGCGAGCAGGGCGCGGGCCTTATCCATACGCAGCTTGAGCAAAAACTGGCTGGTGGATAGACCGGTCTGCTGCTTAAACAGGGTTTTGTACTGACTCAAACTCAGGCAGGCGATAGCGGCCAGCTCCGGCACGCTGGGTGTACTGGCCAGGTCCTGCTGCAAGTGCTCCAGCACCCGAGAGATGCGCGGGTCATACTGGGCCTGGAACGGTTCTTCGGCGAGCAGGCTAACAAACAGCTCGCCAATCTCGCGGTTGAGATCGGGGTTGTGGCTGTGTTGCAGCTGGTACTCCACAAACTGGCAGAAGGCCAGCAGCGGGGAGGAGATATTGGTAAACGGGGTACCCAGGCTGCACATGTTCTCCGGCAGCTCGTCGAGATCTGCCACCAGAAAACGGGCCCGTTCATCTGCCGCAAAGCTGTGTTCGGTACCGGAGTGAATAATCACGCAGCGGCCGGGGCCAACTCGGTCTGAAGCCCCCGCTGTGGTGATCTCGATCGCGCCTTGTAGGGGCAGTACCAGCTGATAATAATCATGCGCGTGGGCATGCATGGTGCGGGTGTAGGAGCGGATCGACAGTCGGGCGCTCATAGTAAGAGGCAGGAGCCGGGTGTTTACCCGGCGTTCTTGCGCATCTGGTCGATATATCGGGACAACAGCTCCATCTTCTCCGGGTCGTTATCCACAAAGAGCACGTCCACGTTGAGGAAGGTGGTGTCGACTTTCGGTTCGTGGGCTTCGATGGCACGCACAAAACCGTTGAGCTGGATGGTGTCCTGGCCGCTCACCTGCTCGATATCCACAACGGTGGGTTCAAGCATGGATGGGATGCCGTCTTCGCGTTTTACCGCGACTTTCACCTGTTGCAGGGTCAGGTCTTTGACGGCACAGCGGTGCATGGCGCCACCAAAACGCAATTGGGCCAGCCCTTTTGGTTTTTTCTGTGCAGGTTTCTTTGTAGCGCCTTGCTCGGCGGCCAACAGCTGTGCAGCACGGCGACGGGCCACGGCGTTGGTCTCGCCGCCTTTGGCCAGCCAGGTTTTTATCTTCTCGATCAGATGAGCCGGCTCAAACGGTTTGCCGATGTAGTCGTTAACGCCAGACTGAACCGCTTTTAAGACGTAGTCACGCTCACCACGGCTGGTCACCATTAGGAAAGGTACTGTTTGATAATTGGGTTCTTTGCGAGCCCACTGCAGTAGCTCAAGACCTGACATGCCCGGCATCTCCCAGTCACAGAGAATAATGTCGAACTTGTTTTGCAGCATCAGCTTGCGACCAGCTTCACCGTCTTCCGCCGCCTGAACTTCAGACTGGGGGAAACCGGTGCTGACAATCTTTTTCACCAGATCGCGGATAAAGCGCGCATCATCAACAATCAGAACTTTCAGGCCTGCCATGCAATTACTCTGTCTTCTTCTACTGCACTGATATTTTTTGCATTTCGCAGCTTAGCACGCGGAATGAGCATTTCAGAAGCCCGAAGCTAAAAAAGCACGGCCAAGCTGCTGAAATTTATATAAAGTTTGATGCAGATTCATGGGATGGCAGCGCGTGCAGGGAGAGTGACAGAGCCCCTTCCTCATTGCTGTGTCATCCCTCAAAATGGCCACATCCGCAACAGCGCCGTCGGGGACCGTTTAAAAAACGTTAACGTTTGATCGTTATACTCGACGCGCCAACCTTCCGTAAGTGCAGTGATTCAAACAGATATTTGGGTTTTTCTATCTTTTGGGTGTTCTGGCTTAACACGCTTGCTAAGCCAAATATTTATTATTCTATCGTGTTTTATGTCAGGTTTTTTGCGGTGTTTGGTAGATATTTGTCAATTGTCCATATAATCTTTGCGGAATATTAGGCGGTCTTAATACAGCGACTGCTAAAGAGATTCAAACAGAATGATGTATTTGGTGGACGTTATGACACGATTGCAACGAGCTGGATATTGGCTGGTTACGCTGCTGCTTTTATTAACCATGCCGGTGAAAGCTGCGGAAGCACATCGGGCCGTTGTCGCTTTTGCCCAGGACACGCTGAGAAATGACTTCCGTAAAGCTCAGGTGATGGCTGTGCGTGATGCGATTGCCAACCAGCCCGATCTGGAATTTATCTACTCCGATGCGCAGGGCAAAACGGCGTTGCTGATTCGCCACATCGAGAACTTTATCAGCCAGCAGGTGGATGTGTTGATTGTCGGGACCAACGATGAATCCGCGGTCGGGCCAGTTATCTCTAAAGCTCACCAGGCCGGTATCAAGGTGATTGTGCTGGACCGGGGTGTGAAAACCCGTGATTACACCACCTTTATCAATTCTGACAACTACGAGATTGGTGCCATTGCAGGTCGCTTTATCGCGGATAAGTTGAACGATAAAGGTAAAGTCTTGCTGCTAGAGGGGATACTGACCGCCGATGTGACCCAGTTGCGCAGCCGTGGCTTTCTGGATGTGGTGGCAAACTCACCCAAGATTCAGGTGATCAAACGCACCGGCAACTATCTGCGCAAAGATGCGCTGATGGAGATGGAGAAGCTGTTGGCCAGCGGGGAGCGTGTTGATGCAATTTTCTCCGAAAGTGACAGCATGCTCAGTGGTGTGCGCCCGGTACTGGCAAAATATGGCATTGATCCGGCCACGGTTGTGATGGTGGGGGTGGATTACACCAGTGAGGCCCGACAGTCCATTAGGGATGGCAAGCAGACTGCGACCATCAAGTTTCCTTTGGGGGGACCTGAAACGGTCGATACCGTCATCAAGGCACTGGCCGGTGAAACCGTCCCAGAGCATATCGTGATTCCGGTCCAGATGGTGACCTCTGAGAACGTTGAGTCCGTTGCACCCATTTTTTAAGTTGACGCTCTATGTCTGATCTATCCAGTAACCTCAATGTGCATAAAAAGGTATCGATCACGGTTGCGGTGTTCATTACCTTGGCGGGCATTTTTACACTGTCTGCGCTGGGGTTGTATTTTGATGGTTTCCTCAAAAAGAGTTTCCTGGAAACCACCGAAACCCGTATGCGCCACGCGTTTCAACGCGTAGAGCTGAATATCCTTGGGGTTGAGAAAAGCCTGCTGGAGGGGATTGTGTTTATCGAGAAACACGAACCCACCATGGCGTCCATCGATCTGATCAACAACTACGAAGACAAAAACAACTACAACACTTTCCTGATCGACGAAGAGAAGAAGACCATCGCTGAAGAGCTGTTGAAGCGTGTCAGGCTCTCATTTAACGACGATATCGCTCTCTATAATCAGCGTGGCGAGCTGATCGCTTACGTGGCCCGTGGCGAGAATGGTTACGCCCTCAATATCATCTCTCATGCGGACGGCCGGACCCGATTGTTGCGCCGCCACGAAAACGAGTTCGAGTACCACGAGCATCCGCTAGGCGGGGCCGACCGGGATCTGGTCGCTCTGCAGCACGCCGCACTCTATGCCCAGAAGCGGATCGAGCAAGGCAGTGTCGTTACCTACCAATACACCGAAAGGGGACTTCGGCTTACGTCCCATCTAAGCCTGTTTTATGCCCAGGATGGTGAGGCGATTGCGCATATCGAGATGTCCCGCACCATCGACCCCCAGTATGTGGCTGCGCTGTCCGCCGATCTGGATATGACACTGGAAGTGCGCAAGCTCAACGCAGGGGCTGAAGAAACACCTCCCTCCTTGTTTGATGCTGCGGCACTGGCCGGTTTGAAGGTGGTTGAAACCGAGCTCAATTATGCAGGGCGAATGCGTATCGACAGCGTGGATGGCCCGATCATTGTCGATGGGCGTCTGGAGCGTGACGTGTTGGTGCGCACGCTGGCTGAAAACCGAAAACATCTGGTGACCTGGTTGATTGGCCTAGCCCTGCTGACCTTGATATCTGTGCACTATTTCATCAAGTGGCGGCTTGAGAGGCCGCTGGGCAAATTGATGGCGCAGATTCAGAAGATCGAAGCGCGTGACTACAGCAGTTCGCCACCTCTCAATACGGACGATGAGCTGGAAGTGGTCTCCCGCAGTATCAACCAGTTGGCGGAAACTGTACGTGAACGTGAAACCTCGCTGCAGGGGTCAAAGCGAGAGCTGGAGTACCTGTCGAACCACGATGTGCTGACACACCTGCCCAACCGCCGATACTGGGACTCCCAACTGGAGTCGGCGCTGGAATCGGCCGCGTCAGAGTCTCAGAAACTGGCGATGTTCTTTATCGATCTGGATCAGTTTAAGCAGGTGAATGATACCCAGGGGCACAATGTAGGTGACGCGCTGTTGGCCCAGGTGGCCGCCCGCCTGAAAGGGCATGCACCCGAAAATCATGTACTGGCCCGGATCGGTGGTGACGAGTTCAACATTATCGTCAACCCGGTGGACGGTGCCGAAGAGTTGGAGGCCATCGCTGAGGGATACCTCAATCTGTTCAGCACACCTTTTCCGGTGCATGGTCAGGAGATCGGCATTTCAGCCAGTATCGGCATCGCCATCTACCCGATGGACGGTAAGGATAAGGTGTCATTGCTGAAGTGCGCGGACCTTGCAATGTATAGTGCCAAAGAGAAGGGGCGTAACAACTACAGCTTCTTCTCCAGCGACCTCTCTGCGCAAATGAAAAAACGTGCGGAGATGTCCCGGGCGATGAAGCAGGCAATCACGGACGGGAATCAGTTCCGTCTCTGTTACCAGCCTAAGATCTGTACCCTGACAGGCAGCATTGTGTCGATTGAGGCGCTGATTCGCTGGGAAAGCCCGGAGCTGGGCATGGTGTCGCCGGCAGACTTTATTCCACTGGCGGAAGAGCAGGGCTTGATTGTGCCGATTGGTGAATGGGTGCTGGAGAAGGCCTGTCGGGACTTCAGTCGCTTGGTGGGAATGGGGATCAACCTGCAGCATGTAAGTGTGAACGTGTCGAACGTCCAGCTCAGTAATTACGAGTTGATGCCCAAGCTTTTACGCATCCTGAAGGACACGGGTGTCGCGCCGAAGCAATTGGAGCTGGAAATCACCGAAAGCTATATCGCGACCAATATTCAGGAAGCGATCCAGACCCTGAAACAGTTCCGCCAGATGGGCATTGGCTTGGCGGTCGATGATTTCGGTACCGGCTACTCGGCCATGAGTTACCTGCAGACACTGCCGGTGACCCGTCTGAAAGTGGATAAGGCATTTGTGGACGGCTTACCAAATGATCGTAACAGCGTGGCCATTGCCCGGGCGATTATCAGTCTGGCCAAGAGCTTTGGTCTGCAGCTGACCGCTGAAGGTGTGGAGCATCAGGGCCAATTGGATTTTCTGGTCTCGGAAGGGTGCGAAGAGATTCAGGGCTACTATTACTCCAAACCGCTCGACTTTGACGATCTGGTGCAGTACTGCCGGGTCGAAGAGGTTGATAACGTGGTGATGCTGCACTCGCCGGAAGGCGCCTGATTTATCCAAAAACAGGTGGTGGACAGGGGCTGCCCACCACCTTCTCATTTCGCCGTGGACTTACGGCATATACACATCGCGGAAAAATCCGCTCATCGATAGGTGTACCGTCACCGGATTATCGGTACGGTTACGCCAGTACCAGCCGTGGGTGCCCTTAAACGGTGCGGTAAATGAACCGCTGGAGCTTGGCATATTGCGGGCAAACCAGTAGCTGGTGAACTCGTCCTTGGCTGCATTGGGTGGCTCGCCGTGCATATCAAAGTTCACCACACCGCCTTCCACTTCCCAGTTGAAGATAAAGCGTTCACCTAGCTCCATAATTGCCTTGAGCTCGGTACCCTGACCGGGTGCCAGTTTCAGGCTGAAGGTCCGGGTTTTATAGGCTTCTTCGCGTTTACGGACGGGTGAATTGTCCTGCGAGTCTATCCCAGCGATTGCGGCGGAGATGATCGTGTTTGCAGGCGTTGAATCGGTACTGCGGTTCAGGGCGGTAAGGCCCATCGCCTTACCCAGACCGGTGGGATCGATGCCGTATTCCGCGGGCAGCACCGTGGTGACCAGCAGGGCCCCGCCCAACAAGGCCGCAGCCAGGGTGGCTTTGATCAGGCTGGTTTTTGATGGCAGCCCTTCGTGAGTTACATCTGTAATATCGCGCATGTTATCTACTCCTCTCTGTTCAGGCTGCAATTACAAAACCGGTGAGCTGATAACCGATCAGCAGGAAACCGGCGGCCATCAAGACCACGTTGGCGGCAAACGCCTGGCGGGCAAAACTGTGGCTACGGCGCCAGGCATTCATTAGGATCAGAATGCCACCCAGGGCAAGCATCTGACCGATCTCCACACCCAGATTAAAGGCGAGGATATTGCCCACGAGGCCGTCCTCGGAGAGGGTGAAATCCTGCAGCTTGGTCGCCAGGCCGAAACCGTGGAAGAAGCCGAAAATCAGCACGGCCGCTTTGGTGTTGGGCTGGAAACCCAGCCAGCGCTTGAACGCACCCAGGTTATCCAATGCCTTGTACACCACCGACAGGCCGATGATGGCGTCGACGATATAGGGGTTAACGTTGGTTTCACTGAGCACGCCGAACAGCAGCGTGACACTGTGGCCAAAGGCAAACAGCGTGACGTAGATCCCCACTTCCCGCATGCGGTAGAGGAAGAAAATAACCCCCAGCAGAAACAGCAGGTGGTCGTAACCGGTCACCATATGTTTGGCGCCGAGGTAGATAAAGGGCAGCAGCTGCAGGCCGCTGGCCTGTTCGATAAAGAGGGCATCGCCCTCGGTCACACCGTGAGCGAATGCCAGGGAACTGAAGCCGGACAGCAACAGCAACAGCACCAGTGGCAGCAGGGTGCGGGCAGACAGGGGTGACCCCCATCGCATCTGTGATGGTTTAAGCATCTTGATTGCTCCATAAAAAATCGGAGGCACAAACGATCCGTCACCTGATCGATGATCTGGCGACAGCACTGTTCAAAGAGTGATAAAGAAACTTAAACCCGCGGTGGGCGGTAGGGACCGGATAGGTGTGGATCGGCCGGATCGGGCAGCAAATAGGCCTGCCGTGGTTCGCGTACTTTGCTGATCGCAAAGCCGGTAAGTGGATGATCAAGCTGGTTTTCGAATGCACCCACACCGTGCAGCAACTGGTGCTCGATATCGCTCAGTTGCAGGCTGTCATCATGAAAGTGCCCCAGCTGGGTGTCATGGAAGTGCCCGTGCTGCTGTGCTTTGACGTACGGATTGATCGCATCGGCGCTGGCATGCAGATCCTGCTGCGCCGCCCACAGACCACGCCCCAGCAGCGCAGCGATCAGCAGCGCGGCAAGCAGGGCCAGCAATATGCGGGATTGATGTATCGGTCGTACGTTCATAGCTGCCTTTGAACAGAGGTTTATGGCGAAGTTCAGTGGTCTGGAGAAAAAAATTATCTTCAGCCTAGAGCGTTTATAGACAGGTGAACAGGGTGCTTTAGTGTGGGGTGGTTCATCGTTTGGTGTTGGGTGGTTGGATGTAGATTTGGATCAAATTGTCGGGCATCGCGTTGCGATGGCCGACCTACGGGAACCTTGTAGGTTGGCCATTGTGAAGCAATGCCCAACACCCATGGTTTAAATTGACATAAAAAAACCGCTACCGGCGAAGCGGGTAGCGGCTAAAAGGTGGATGGATCATGCATCCATCACAGGAGTGTCACACGAGGTGGTGATTCCC
The DNA here is from genome assembly GCF_964228735.1 of Pontibacterium sp. Classification (GTDB taxonomy): domain Bacteria; phylum Pseudomonadota; class Gammaproteobacteria; order Pseudomonadales; family Balneatricaceae; genus Pontibacterium. The sequence goes on from NZ_CAXRBQ010000086.1 coordinate 34,196, forward strand.
CGGATGACAGACCTCAGTTGACAAAGAGAGTCAACAGCGCAGCATCCGAAGAGCTGTTGCGGTGGCTCTCTGGTCCCGAAACTCAGTGAGGAGAAGGCCTTACTGAGCAGCGATTACAGAAAACTCAACCAGCACGTCCGGGCGTGCCATGCGTGCTTCAACACAGGCACGGGCTGGTTTTTCAACGTCGGCAACCCACGCGTCGTACACAGCGTTCATCGCGGCGAAGTCTTTCATATCGCGTACGTAGATGGTGATCGACAGCAGTTTGTTACGGTCGCTGCCTGCTTCAGCCAGCAGGGCGTCGATCTTGTCCAGGCAGCGCCGAGTCTGTTCAGCGGTGTCCCACTCAGCGTCGCTCGCGGTCTGACCACACAGGTAGATGGTGCCGTTGTGTTTTACGATTTTGCTCATGCGGTCGTTAGAACCGATACGCTCGATGCTCATGATTTGTGTCTCTCCGATTGTATTCAGTGACAGTTCGATAACAGTTATTCAGTGACAGTATTTGGATATAGGTGTCGGATTCGGTTACAGCACCTTGCGCTCGAAACGGTCGATGCGGAATTTGTTCAGGTCAAAGCGTGACGTGCCGGTGGTGATCAGTTCGGCCATCACCTGGCCCACGATCGGTCCCATCTGGAAGCCGTGGGCGGAAAAACCAAAGGCGTGGTAGGCGTTGTCAGCGTTCACGCTGGTGCCAATCACCGGCAGGTTGTCCGGCATATAGGCTTCCAGACCGGCCCACATACGGTTGACCGAGGCGGTGGCCATAATCGGGAAAAACTCCACCGCGTTGCGCGCCCCCACCGCCATCTTGGCGTAATCCAGACGGGTACGGTTGTTTTCACGGTCGGCAAAACCCTTGGCGCCACCACCGATCAACACGGTGCCGTTCTCAAACTGCTTGAATGACAGCGGACGGCTTACTGCACCGACTACCGGGGTGGCGAAGTGTGGCATGCGGGTGGTGATCATCAGCATCGGCGCACTGTGGGTCAGTGGCACGTTATCACCGATCTTCACGGCGATCTGGTCGGCCCAGGCACCGGAGCAGTTCACCAGGTGCTCCCCTTCAAAGCGGCCCTTGTCTGTTTCAACGAGCCACTGCTGGCCGATCTTGCGGATCCGCTGGGCGGCGACCCCTTCAACAAACTTTGCGCCAAAGCGTTCCGCCGCGCGGCGGAAGGCCAGCGTGGACTGGTAAGGGATGGCATAACCATCCTGTTCGGACACTACGCCCCCCACACAGTGGGGCGCCACGTGGGGCAGACGTTCGCGCAGCTCCTGCTGGTCGATCATCCTCTCGTGGTGATGACCAAGACCGTGCATCAGCGCTTCACGCTTGCGCAGGGTGTCCATATCGTTTTCGTCTGCGGCGATGTTGATCAACGAGCGAGCACGGAAACCGGTGTCGGCATCCAGTTCGTCGTCGAGCCCGTGCCACAGCTCCATAGAGGCTTTACTCAGTTCCACTTCGGCCACGTCGCGACCCAGCACGCGCACACCACCGGCATTAACGCCGGATGCGTGGCGGGAAACCCAGTCCTTCTCCAGGATGGTCACGGAAACACCCAGACGGGCCAGGTTATACGCAGTGGCACAGCCCTGGATGCCACCACCGATAATCAGTACGTCGCTGTTCCCACCGTTTTTAATGAGAGTGTTTTTCATGATTTGGCTCCGGCGGCTGTGCTCTGTTTGGGTTCTACCCGGCTGAACTGACCCAGTTCGGTCAAGTTGAGCAGACGCATTGGTGAGCGCAGGCGGTAGTACCCCACCTCGGCCACGCTGATGCCACGCCACTGGGCCAGCAGTTCGCTGACGGTGTGACCACACTGGCGTCCCTGACAGGGACCCATGCCACAGCGGGTCATGCCTTTCAGATCCTGTGGACCGCTGGCACCCAGCTCAAAGCCACGCTTCAGGTCGGCTACGGTGCGCTCTTCACAGCGGCACACCACGGTGTCGTCTGATTCCGGAATACGGTGCGCGTCGACCGGACGGTACAGGCGGTCGATAAAGCGACGGAATTTGTTCAGGCGCTCCAGTTCACGGAACAGCGGGGTGGCCTGCTGATCACGTTCGCTGTCGGTGATAAAACCGGCGCGCTGCAGCTGGTTCAGTGCGGCCAGCTTGCCCATCACCGCCGCGCCGTCGGCACCCACGATGCCACTGCCATCACCGGCCACGGCGATGGTGTCCAGGGAACTCTGGCCCCAGCGGTTGAGGGTCGGTTTCCAGCACAGCTGCTGTTCGCACCAGTAGTGCTCCAGGCCCAAGGCGCGGGTCAGGTTAAGGTTTGGAATCACCCCCTGGTGCAGGAAGATATGTTCCGCTTCCAACTGACGGCCTTCATTGCCGCAGTTGAACTTCAAGCCAGTCACGGCGTTGTCACCGGTGATCTGCAGGTCAGACGCGAAGCGATAAACCGGGACACCGGCCTGACGAATCTCGTTCAGCAGTAGCAGGCCCTTGCGCAGCATGGAGGTGGCGCTCAGGGCACCGCCCACTTCAGCCATGGCGTCGAGGTAGGCGGATTTTGGAGTGGTGTCGACCAGTGCTTTAACCGGCACACCCAGACGCAGGTACTGCGCCACAATCAGGTAGAGTAGGGGACCTGTGCCGACGAAGATCGCATCGTCGCGCACCAGGCCGTCGGATTTCAGCATCACCTGGGCGCTGCCTGCGGACATCACCCCCGGCAGGTGCCAACCCGGGATCGGGAACGGACGTTCCATCGCGCCGCCGCTGATGATCAGCTCACGGGCGGTCAGGCTTTGGGTGCCGCCATCGCGGGAGAACAGCACTTCGCCGTTGTCACCCACGTGCCATACGTTAGCACCGCAGAGATGTTCGGCACTGCTTGCTTCGAAGGCTTCGACCAGCGCCGCGCCTTTCAGATAATCTTCGCCCAGCAGTTCCGGCTGGGGCAGCGGGCTGTTGGTCACGTTACGGTAGATCTGACCACCCGCTTTGGGTTTGTCGTCCAGTACCACCACGGAGGCACCAGCTTCAGCGGCTGTTACCGCAGCTGACATACCGGCCGGGCCCGCACCAATGATGGCGATGTCGTAGCTCTGGCCGGAATTGAATTCTGGAGTGTCGGTAGGGCTATAGATGTTCATTTACTGGCCCTCCTGGTATTGCACGGTGTTGTCACTGTTGTGTGTGGCAACGGCTTCGCTGGTTTGGGTGATCTCCTGACGTTTTACCGACATGCCGTCCTGCACCTGAGTCAGGCAGGCCTGACGGTTAGGCATTCCGTCGATCTCGACCAGGCATTCAAAGCACACGCCCATGGCACAGTAGGCCGAGCGTTCCTGCTCATTCACCGGAGAGAGACGGGTAACGGTCTCGCCAGTCTGCGCCATCGCGGCCCACACACTGGTACCGGCGGGTACGCTGATCTCGCGATCGTTGATCGTCAGGCGTACCTGTGAGTCGGAGTGGGACCCTGACGGTTGCGATAGGTATCGGAACATCATGAAGCTCTTTTGTGCTGTGTTTAAGCTTTCTACGCGGAACGGATGGCAGTCGCGCAGATTGGGGTTACGCAGGGAGGTTAAACAACGGGCGGCGCGGAAATGGCTGTATGCCGCCCGTTTCAGGCGTTAGATCGTCAATTAGTTAGCGATCTTATCCAGTACGCTCTGACCCCACTCAGCGCCGATGTCGTCCAGGATCTGAGGCCATACTTCAGCACGTACTTTCTTCGCTGCAGCCGCCAGTTCTTCGTCGGACAGCTTCACGATAGTTGCACCGTAGTCAGCCAGTTTCTGCTCGTAGTCGCCCTGGTCGGACTCAGCACGTTCCCAACGCTTCGCTTCGAACTCTTTTGCAGCTTGTTCCAGCGCCGCACGGTCGTCGCTGTCCATGTCAGCCAGGGTTTCGGAGTTGATCAGCATGTACCACGCTTCGAAGTGCGTGTTCACCGGTACGTAGGTTTTGGTTACGTCACGGAAAGAGGCGTAGTAACCCTCTGCACCGGAACCGATGACACCGTCTACAACGCCGGTCTGCACTGCGGTGAAGGCTTCAGAGAACGGGATCGGGGAGCTGATGTAACCAAGAGAGTCAGAGGTCAGCTGGAAGCTCTTGATGCCCGGTACACGTACCTTGATGCCTTTGTCTACGTTCGGGTTGCCCGGAGAAACCGCATCACGGTTCAGCGCTACGCCACCGAAGTAAACCGGGTACGCTGCCAGCATGGTGATGTCCTGCTTCGCGTACAGCTCTTTCATCGCTTCGTAGATAGCGCCACCTGGGCCGTAAGCAACTTTTGCTTCTTTCCAGTTAGCCGCTACGTATGGGAAGTAGGTGATCTGCATCTGACGGGATGCCGCAGTTGCTGCAGGCTGTACCGCCATGTCCACTGCACCTACGGAGATACGCTCCTGAACGGTGGTGTAGTCACCCAGCGCGCTTGCCGCGAAGATCTTAACTTTCACGTCGCCTTCGGTCGCTTTTTCAACGTTGGCTGCGAACGCTTTCAGCTCGGTATCAACGATGGCGCCCTGTGGACGGATGTGGCTGATCTTCAGGGTTGCCGCTTCGGCAACAGCAGTCAGGCTCATTGCACCTGCGATAACAGCAGCAGTCAGGGTTTTAGTCAGGAATTTAGGTTTCATCTCGTTATCCTCTATTACTTCTTTTTATATTCGGGAGCCTGAAAATCAGGCTCCATAGCCGGGTCGGGATGGCCCGGCTTCCGGGATCTCTTAAGGGTCTTACCCTCTTATTTGTGGATCAGTATCCAAACAGGGCTGGCAGGCCGAGGGAGAGGTCTGACCAGAAGGAAGTCAGGAATACCACCGGCAGGTAGCCAAACAGGATCAGGATCATTGCTGGACGGATCACCTTGGTCACTTGGACGTTACCGATACGCGCACCCAGGTAGAGGATCGATGCGTACGGCGGTGTTACCCCACCCATTGCAGTGTTCACACCCATGATTGCGGCGAACTGCACCGGGCTGATGCCGATTGCTTCCATCAGTGGCAACAGCAGTGGCGCAATCAGGATGATTGCGGTCACGTCGTTCACCACCATGCCAACCAGGAACAGCAGAATGTTGATCAGGATGAGCAGAATCACTTTGTCGTCGGTGATGGAGAAGATCGCTTCCACCAGGGCCTGCGGCACACTCTCCAGCACGAACATCTGCGACAGGATCATGGAGAACAGGATCATCAGCATGATCGCGCCCACAGAGGTGGAGGCTTCCTTACCGGCGCCCAGGAAAGTTTTCCAGTCCAGACCTTTGTAGATCAGGAAGCCCACTGGGATCGCGTAGATCACCGCCACAGCCGCCGCTTCGGTTGGCGTCATGATGCCGCCGTAGATGCCGCCCAGAATGATCACTGGCATCAGCAGTGCAGGGGTTGCCTTAAAGCCACGACGGCTTACTTCAGCAACAAACTCTTCACCCTTAGGACGCTCTTCCAGCTTCAGCGGGAACTTACGGGCCAGCCATACGTTCACCACGGAGAAGTTGAACATGATCAGCAGACCCGGGCCCAACGTTGCCAGGAAGCAGGCCAGGATGGAGGTATCGGTTACCCAGCCGTATACGATCATGGTCACACTGGGTGGGATCAGCAGACCCAGCAGGGAAGCATTGGCGATCAGTGCCGTGGCGTACTCACGCGGGTAACCCTGCTTCTCCATCTCTGGGATCAGCAGTGGGCCGATCGCCGCGACACCGGTCAGACCGGAGCCGGAGATCGCACCGATCAGCGCACAGCTGACGGTGGCTACCACACCCAGACCACCGCGCAGGTGACCAACAAAGATATTTACAAATCGCAGCAGACTGGCTGCGATCCCGCTGACACTCATGATGGTGCCGGCCAGGACAAACAACGGAATGGCCAGCAATACTGGGTTACCCAGCTGCTGGAAGCCCCACAGCATGTTGCCTTTCATCACAACATCGCCGACGAAGTACATCACCATCAGACCACCGCCGAAGCAGTACGGCAGAGGGACGCCAAGGGTTAACAGGATGACCAGAACGGCCACCGCGATCATAGCTACTTCAACCATTTGTTGGCTCCTCATCGGCAAACAGTTCACGGATGTGACCCAACAGGTGGTAAGCGGTGTACAGCATCATCAGCACCAGGCCGGTGATCAGCGCCACATCAACATAGAAGGTCGGGATGTACAGGGTTGGGCTCTCTTTCCAAACCCGCAGGGAGTACTTGGTAAAGCGCCATGCCCAGTAGGTGAGCCAGCAACCAACAACCAGACTGATCACTTCGCCGATGATTGCGAGCAGGGTGTGCGCACGGCGGGTGGACAGGAAGATCTCCAGTACATTGGCACGGATATGGGTGTTTTCACGGGACGCGTTCACCGCGCCCAGCAGATAGAGCCACATAGTTGGGTAGAGGAGGCTTTCCTCCAGACCCATCACTGGGACTTCCAACACGTAGCGGGTGATTACCTGGACAAACTGTCCAAGTGCCACCAAACAGATCAGCCCGGTCAGAAGGACACTGACGAATCGGTTCATGGGCGTGTTTCCTCGAATCACAACGTTTTTAGAGTTATTGGGTGCCGACTCGGTTTGTTTGGAACGGTGGTCGGTCACCTCACATCTCAGCTTGTTCGGAATCCACTCCGTGCCGTTTCTGGGCACTGGTGTATTCGTTCAGAAATACTCGCAATGGCACCCTATAAAATCAAAACGATAATATTGATCAGTCCATAGATTTAATTTATGGTCTGCGTATATCGCCTTAGGAATCAGAGGGTTTTATGAATCTCAGCATTCGCCAGTTGCAGGCATTTCGTGAAGTGATGCGTACCGGCTCCATCTCAGAAGCGGCCCGGGCGCTTAACCGCACCCAACCGGCGGTCAGTGCGGCGATCGCCAGCTTGGAAGAGGAGTTGGGATTAACCCTGTTCGAGCGTCAACGCGGGCGGCTGGTGCGTAAACCTGAAGCGATGTTCTTCCTAGAGGAGACTGAAGCGGTGTTGGAGCGTCTGGCCCACACCTCCCGCACCATGAAGGAGCTGGCGTCTTTGAAGGAAGGGCGGTTGCGGATCGCTTGTATGCCCGCATCCTCCCAGTTCATGATGCCGCGACTGGTCGCGGACTTTGTGCGCGACAAACCGCAGGTGAAGGTCTCTTTGATGATGCGTGCTTCCTCCATCATCGAGGAGTGGGTGGCCTCGCAGCAGTACGACTTAGGTTTCGCAGAAACACCGCCGCCCAACAGTGCGCTGGCCACAAAGGACTTTGCCCTCAGTTGTGTCTGCGCATTGCGCCACGACGATCCCCTAGCACAGAAGGAGCTGATCACGCCGGAAGACTTGGCAGGCAAACCACTGGCGGTGCTGCAGGAAGACCATCCCAACCTGATCGCCACCCAGGAGGCGTTTCGCAAGGCCAAGGCGGTCTTTGAACCACGCTTTGAGCTGCGCAACTTCCAGCCAGCATTGAAGTTGGTGGAGGAGAATTTGTGTTACTGCATCTGCGACCCGATCACCGCCAGCAGTTATTACGACTACCATCAGGTGGAACCACAGCTGGTATTCAAGCCGTTTGCACCGGTGGTGCCGCTGCTGGTATCGATCCTGACCCCGGCGCATCGCCCGCAGTCATTGCTGGCCTCGGCGTTTATCGAGATCCTGGAAGAGGAGATCAACCGGGTGGATATTCTGTTTCAGGGAGAGGTGTAGTATCGAAAGAAAGTGTAGGTTGGCCATCGCGGAGGGATGCCCAACAAGTCGACTCAAAAGTATCCCGTAACTGTTGGGCTTCGCGTTGCGAAGGCCAACCTACGACCGAGTCGTGGTGAAGCTAAAGCAAGGGGCAAACAGGAGAGAGTGGAAGCCCGGAGCAGGAAACAGGAGTCATACACACCACTCCGGGGCTTCAGCGATCACATAATCCTAGATCGGCATGACGGGAGGCGCCGACCTCAAGAGACTTATGCGATGTTCAGGCTGTCAAAGCGGCTCAGCAGCGCTTTAACACGCTCGGCAGATTCGTTCTTTTCTACCAGCAGGTTGTCACGTTCGCTGCGCAGCTCGCTCACTTCCATGCGCAGCAGCTCCAGCTCATCCAGCAGAGAATCAATTTTAGAACCCAGTTGTTCCAGCAGTTCTTTTTCCATCGTACTTATCCGTCCAAAACTTAGAGATACATCGTAAAAGCGGGCGATTATAGGCCTGCCCAGGGTGTCTGAACAGTCGTAATTTGCCTGCTGTTTAATTGCTGACCGGAATGCTGTGCAGGGAGTGATCAATACCTGTTTCAAGCAGCTAAACCCAGCGTTATCCGGCCCGCTGGTGGGAGTCATAGATCTGTCATAAGTTCCCCAAAAGAGGACCGCATCCATCCGAGGAAGTTGCAGCGATTAGGCCTCTGACTGACCCCCATCAACAACCCGGCCAGACTACTTACCTTTGACCCTGTTGATGGTTATGATCAGGGTAGAAAAATCTGTGGAATGAATGACATACGTATGGAAAACCTCATTACTCTGATCCTGATCTGTGCCGGGCTTTCACTGGTGCTCAACGTGTTGCTGAAGAAGCTGCAGGTGGAGTCCGTGATCGGTTATATCCTCACCGGTATGGCGGTGGGATTTGCCTTTGATCTGGAACACAGCGCCAGCCTGGAGACGGTGGCGGAGTTTGGTATCGTTTTTCTGATGTTTACCATCGGGCTGGAGTTTTCGCCGCATAAACTGCGGCTGATGAAAAAAGAGGTATTCCTCTACGGCACCCTGCAGATGGGGATTACCGCAACGGTGTTCTTCGCCGCAGGGCATTACCTGCTGGCGTTGGAACCGGCAGTGAACCTGATCGTCAGTCTGGCGCTGGCGTTGTCCTCCACCGCGATAGTGCTCAACCTGCTCACCAAGAACCGCAAGGTGGGCAATCTCTACGGCCGTAACGCAGTGGGCGTGCTGCTGTTCCAGGATATTGCGGTGATCCCGGTATTGTTGATGGTGTCGATCTTCGCCAGCAACCACCAGAGTGTGCCGGAGCTGCTGCTGGATGTGGTGATCGACGGCGCCATCGTCTTTGCCCTGCTGTTCTTTGGCGCCCGTTTTGCCACACCACACCTGATGGAGCAGGTGATTGGTTCCCGCTCCAACGAGATCTTTGTCGGCGCGTTGCTGTTGTTTGTGATCGGCGCGGCACAACTAGCCCATACGTTGGGTTTCTCTTACTCTCTGGGGGCCTTTATCGCCGGTATGGTGATCGCCGAAACCCACTACAAACATCAGGTGGAAGCGGACCTGATCCCGTTCCGTGACCTGCTGCTGGGGGTGTTCTTTATCACCGTGGGGATGCAGGTCAGCCCACCGTTTGTGCTGGAAAACCTGTTCCTGATCCTGGCTGTGATGATCAGTTTGCTGGTGGTGAAAAGTATTATCCTGTTTGCCCTGATCCGTGTGTTCCACGGTACCCGTACCGCGCTGAAAACCGCCTTGCTGCTCTCCCAGTGTGGTGAATTCTCCTTTGTGATCTTTGAAACCGCTCAGGCCAACGACCTGTTTATGGATCAGGAATTTGGCCAGATTCTGGTGATGGCGATTGTGTTTACCATGATGCTGACCCCGTTCCTGTTCCGCTCGCTCGACCGCATCACCGATTTGCTGGTGCGGGAGGGTGACGAAGATGAAGAGGTATCTGCCGAGCAGCCGACCAGTGGGCATGATCACGTCAAAGCCAATCAGGTGGTGATCTGTGGTTTTGGCTCGCTGGGTAAACGGGTGGCACAGCATCTGGTGCGTGAAGATATCGACTACGTTGGCGTGGAGCACGAGGGCCATATGTACCGCGCCGCCACCGATGATTACCTGCCGGTGATCTTTGGTAACGCCAGCCGTAGCCAGTTTCTACGGGGTATCCATATTGATCAGGCGCGTGCCGTGGTCATTGCCATGAGCAACGAAGAACGTATCCGTCAGGTGGCACATACGCTGCAGCATGTAGCGCCGGAAGTGCCGGTGTTTGTCTGTTCTTCCAACGATAAACTGATTGCGGAGCTGGATCTGGTGGGTTCGACTCAGTCGATTAATACCCAAGATCAGAAGGCACTGGCGCTGGTACAGGCGCTGCAGGAAAGGGAAGGGCGTATATAAAAAAACGGCGGTCATCTGACCGCCGCGATTACGTTTGTAGTTACTCCTTATCTGAGGCCGTTTGCTCGGTCACCATGCACTCGGTGGTAAGCATGAGGCCGGCCACGGATGCCGCGTATTGCAGTGCGCTACGGGTTACTTTGGCAGGGTCGATGATGCCGGCTTCGAGCATATCCACGAATGCATCGGACGCCGCGTTATAACCGTAGTTACCGGTACCACTGCGTACTTTATCCAGAATGACGGACGGCTCAGCGCCAGCATTCTGCGCGATCTGGCGCAACGGGGCTTCCATCGCAGTGAGTGCAATGCGGATACCGTGGTTCTGGTCGTCGTTGGCTCCGGTCAGGTCGTTGAGGCGAGAGGCCGCACGCACCAGAGCCACACCACCCCCGGCGACGATACCTTCATCCACCGCTGCACGGGTGGCATGGAGCGCGTCGTCAACACGGTCCTTCTTCTCTTTCATCTCAACTTCGGTGGCCGCACCAATCTTCAGTACGGCTACGCCACCGCTGAGTTTGGCCAGCCGCTCCTGCAACTTCTCACGGTCGTAGTCGGAGCTGGTGGACTCGATCTCCTGGCGGATGCGGTCGCAGCGGGACTTGATCGCATCGTCGCCGCCCGCACCGTCCACGATGGTGGTGGTGTCCTTGGTGATCAGCACACGCTTGGCCTGACCCAGCTGTTCCAGGGTAGCGCCTTCCAGATTCAGTCCCACCTCTTCGGCGATCACCGTGGCGCTGGTCAGGATCGCGATATCTTCCAGCATCGCCTTGCGGCGGTCGCCGAAGCCCGGTGCTTTAACGGCAGCCACTTTGACGATGCCGCGCATGTTGTTCACCACCAGGGTTGCCAGCGCTTCCCCTTCAATATCTTCGGCGATGATCAGCAATGGTTTGGCCGCTTTCGCCACCTCTTCCAGAATTGGCAGCAGGTCGCGGATGTTGCTGATCTTGCGATCAGCCAGCAGGATATACGGGTCTTCCAGCTCGACCTGGCCTTTATCCGGGTTGTTGATGAAGTACGGTGAGAGGTAGCCGCGGTCGAACTGCATACCCTCCACCACTTCCAGCTCGTTCTGCATCGACTGGCCTTCCTCAACGGTAATCACCCCGTCGCGGCCGACTTTTTCCATCGCTTCCGCGATCAGGCGGCCAATCTCATGGTCCGCGTTGGCGGAGATGGTGCCCACCTGGGCGATCTCTTCCGAGGTGGAGCAGTCCTTGGCGATATCCTGCAGCTCCTCAACCGCCGCATTCACCGCCAGGTCGATACCACGCTTCAGGTCCATCGGGTTGAGGCCAGCCGTTACCACCTTGAGGCCCTCATTAACGATCGCCTGGGCAATTACGGTTGCGGTGGTGGTGCCGTCACCGGCCGCATCGTTGGCTTTGGACGCAACCTCTTTCACCATCTGTGCGCCCATGTTTTGGAATTTATCTTCCAGTTCAATCTCTTTGGCGACCGATACGCCGTCTTTGGTGATCGTTGGCGCACCAAAGGATTTGTTGAGTACCACGTTGCGGCCTTTAGGGCCGAGGGTGACCTTTACCGCATCGGCAAGGATGTTTACACCAGCCAGCATCTGCTCGCGGGCATCATGGCTGAACTTTACGTCTTTCGCACTCATATGTTGTTAACCTCCTGAATACAAATTTACGCGTCGATAACTGCCAAAATGTCGCTTTCCTGGACGATCAGGTACTCCTTCTCGTCCTGCTTTTCGGTGTGGGCACTGAAGCCCTCTTTGAATAAAACGGTGTCGCCTACCTGGACGGCGGGTGGGCGATGCTGGCCGTTTTCGAGTAACTTACCGGCGCCGACGGCCTTCACTACTCCTCGGTTGGATTTCTTGGCGGCATTCCCGGTCAGGATAATGCCTCCTTCACTTTTGCTTTCCTCAGACAGGCGCTCAATGAGTACGCGATCATGTAGAGGGCGAACATTCATTTCATTTCACTCCATACAATAAAACACATTCACATCGTTATTACGGGCGGTATCGCCCGGCGAAAAAATAATTAAGGGCGGCCAAAAACGATTTCAAGCACTGCAATCGAAAAAAATTTCATCGCCTCATCCATGAAGGGAGAGCAGGGGCACTGGTGGGTTTTGGGGGGGCGCGCGATATTTTTTTCCAGCCACTTGAAACTTTCGCTCAAAGTACCCACTCAATATTGCGTACTCTGAACCGGTCGTCCTTTCAGCAATGCTGCACGGATTAGTGGTGCATCGTATCGGCAGGCTTTATGGGACTGACTATCAATTTCCAGTGACAGGAGATGACACATGAACTTGATGAAACGAGTAAGTGCCAGTCTGCTGATCCTCTTCAGCAGTTGCGTGTTTGCGGGGTTACCTACCCATGATAGCCAGGGCCAGCCGCTCCCTTCGTTGGCGCCGATGCTGGAGTCGGTCAATTCAGCTGTGGTGAACATATCCACCTACTCGAACCGCCAGCTCTACAACCCGCTGCTGAACGATCCTTTCTTCCGTCGTTTCTTCAATATCCCCGATGAACAGTACCGCCAACAGACCGAGCGGCGTGAACAGAGCGCAGGCTCCGGTGTGATCGTTGATGCCGGTGATGGGGTAGTGCTGACCAACTTCCATGTAATCAAGGACGCCGATGAGATTCAGGTGTCACTGATCGATGGCCGTTCTTTTAAGGCTGAGCTGCAGGGTGTGGATCCTGAGCTGGATATCGCCGTATTGAAGATCGACGCTAAAAACCTGTCCGAGGTGAAGATGACGAACTCGGAGAACCTGCGGGTGGGAGATTTTGTGGTGGCGATCGGTAACCCGTTTGGTCTGGGGCAAACCGTGACCACCGGCATTGTCAGCGCGTTGGGGCGCAGCGGTCTGGGAATCGAGGGCTATGAGAACTTTATCCAGACCGATGCCTCCATCAACCCGGGTAACTCCGGGGGCGCGCTGGTGAACCTGCGTGGTGAACTGATCGGCATCAACACCGCTATTATCTCCCGGGGCGGCGGCAACATCGGTATCGGCTTTGCCATCCCTACCAACATGGCCAAAGCCAGCATGGAGCAGATCCTGGCAGATGGCAAAGTCCGTCGTGGCCAGCTGGGTGTGGGTATCCAGGACATTACCTCCGATCTGCGTGATGCCTTTGGCCTCAAACGCGGCGAGTTTGGTGTGCTGGTGACCGGTGTCGCGGAAGATTCCCCTGCTGAAGAGGCGGGTATCGAAGCGGGCGACATCATCCTGTCGGTTGATGGTGTGCCAACCAAAAACAGCAGCCAGCTGCGCAGTCTGGTGGGTGTGAAACGGATTGGTGAGGAGGTGAAAGTCGCCCTGTTCCGGGACAGCGAGCGTATTACGCTGGATGTAAAAGTGGGTGATCCGCGCCGCATCGCTGCAATCGGTGAAGTGGGACACGAGCTATTGGCCGGCGTACGTTTCGAGAACCAGGCGGACCGTGAAGGCGTGGTTGTAACGTCCCTGGATCGGAACTCCGCCGCAGCGTTCGCCGGGTTACGTCCAGGTGATCTGATTGTGAGTGTGAATCGCCAGCGCGTGCGTGATCTGGACGATATGCAGAAAGCACTGGGCCGGGAGGCGAGTGAAGTGTTGCTGCGTGTAAACCGCGGGCGTGGCAGCTTCTTTGTCCTGCTGCGTTAATAACCGGAAGGACAGGGGGAGCATGATAATGCTCTCCCTATTCAGTTCTGGCCGGATTTTTCCTGTAGATAGCCGAGTAAGTTGTTCAGACTGGTAAGCAAGTGGTGGTCCTGGTCGGGAATCTTGATCCCCAAGCGTTTACCCAGCGCCACCATCAGGATCATAAAGTCCATGGAGTCGATATCCAGCTCTTCGCGCAAGTCTTCATCCCGATCCAGCTCCGAGGGCACCAGTTCGGGGGCGATATTCTGCAGCTCTTCAAAAACGATTACCTCAATCTGTGCGATCTCCATCGTATCTCCTCTAGTCCAGCAAGCGTTCCGGGTGCTGTAGCAGCTTGGTTACCCGGCGCAGGAATTGAGCGCCCTGGTGGCCGTCGCTGACCCGGTGATCTGCCGCCAGTGAAACGTTGACCAACAAGCGTGGGCAGACCGCGCCGTTCACCACCCAGGGCCGGGTTTGCGGACAACCGATCCCGATCAACGCCACCTGCGGTGGATAGATCACGCCAAACAGGGTTTCCACACCGCGTTCGCCCATGCTGCTGACGGTGATGGTGGCATCGGTCATCTCGGAGCTACGCAGGCCACCGCGGCGGGCGCGCAACGTGAGGTCCCGCATTCGCTGCATCAGTTCCGGAAGCGGAGCCCTGTCGACCCGGTGCAATGCGGGTGTGATCAGTCCCCAGGTGCGGATCGAGATCGCCATTCCCAGGTGGATCTCGTCGGCGGACTGAAACTGGCCGTGCTGGTAAAAGCCGTTTAGCTCTGGGCTGTCGAGCAATGCCAGTGCGATCGCCTTGTGCAGCAGGGCGGTCATCAGCAGTTGTTCGTCGGCGGGCTTGTCGTGGTTGTACTGGGTCATCCATTCCAATGCGGTTTGCAGGTCGATGGTGGTGGCGAGGTAGTAGTGGGGAATTTCCCGCTTGGAGCGCACCATGGCGGCGGCGATGGCCCGACGCATCATCTCTTTTTCATCACCCGGTACCGGGGTGTTGACTTCAGGCCGGTGTGGAATCGGAGTGGGCAGGTCAGCGGCCAAAATTGCGCCATCGGGACCGCTGCCACTGAGGCCCCTCAGATCGATACCCCTTACCTGTGCTTGTTTCCGGGCCAGGGGCGACGCTTTGGGACGTGTACTTATCACTGAATCAGTTGAGGGCGCTTCCGCTTTATCATCGCTAAGGGTGGCAATCGGCGTACCCACCGGGACACGGCTACCGGGTTCAACCAGCAGTTCATGGACGGTACCGGTCTGGAAGGTCTCCATATCGATGGCGCCCTTGTTGGTCTCGATCACTGCGATGATGTCGCCTTTCTGAATCCGGTCGC
The DNA here is from genome assembly GCF_964228735.1 of Pontibacterium sp. Lineage (GTDB taxonomy): Bacteria > Pseudomonadota > Gammaproteobacteria > Pseudomonadales > Balneatricaceae > Pontibacterium. The sequence continues at coordinate 49,287 of NZ_CAXRBQ010000086.1, forward strand.
CGGGTTTGATACGCCACTCGCTGACAACGCCGCTCTCCATATCCGCGCCAAAGGAGGGCATGGTCAGTTCGTTCATACCACCCCCAGAATCTGTTTGGCGCTACGCACGATCTCGCTGCGCTGGGGCAGTGCGGCATCTTCCAGGTGTTTCGGGTAGGGGATTGGCACCTCCTGGCTGCAGACCCGGCCTACCGGCGCATCCAGTTCCCAGAAGGCCTGCTCCATGATGATGGCGCTGACCTCGCCGGCCAGTGAGCCGGTGCGCCAGCCTTCGTCGATGATCAGGGCACGGTGGGTTTTACTGACACTGCGCACAATGCTTTCTGTATCCAGTGGGCGTAGGCTACGCAGATCCAGTACTTCGACACTGATACCCGCGTGGGAGAGTTCTTCAGCCGCGGCCAATACCTTCGGCAGAGAGCCGCCGTAGGTGATCAGGCTAAGGTCGCTGCCTTCGCGGCGGACAAGTGCCTGCTCCATCGGTGGACACTGGTCTGCGGCGGGGACCGGTTCCTCGTTGTTGTAGAGCATCACATGCTCGAAAATCACCACCGGATCGGGGTCATCCAGCGCCATCTGCAACATATAGCGGGCATCGGCAACAGTGGCGGGAGCCAGCACCTTGAGCCCGGGCACATGGGCGTACCAGCACTCCAGACTGTGGGAGTGCTGTGCCGCCAGCTGGCGACCGGCGCCGCTGGCCATGCGGATCACCAGGGGCACGCTGAACTGCCCGCCAGACATATGGCGGATGGTGGCGGCGTTATTCACGATCTGGTCGAGGGCGAGCAGGCTGAAGTTAACGGTCATTACCTCAACAATTGGACGCATACCACCCAAGGCGGCGCCCACACCCGCGCCAACAAAGCCGGATTCTGAAAGGGGCGTATCGCGGATACGTTCGTCGCTAAATTCACTGAGCAGCCCCTTGGACACGCCGTAACAGCCACCGTAGTGACCAACGTCTTCACCCATCAGGAAAACGCGGGGATCCTCATTCATTGCCTCGCGCAAGGCCTGCCGGATCGCCTCGCGGTAACTCATGGTGCTGTTGTCAGTCATGCCGCACCTTCCGATCTGCTGGCGGTGTATACGTCTGAGGTCAACGTATCCACGGATTCGAACTCGCCCCGTTCAGCGGCTGCCACCGCTTCGCTGAGCTCCAGCTCCACCTGGCGTTCGAGGCTGCCGAGTTCTTCGTCACCCAGCTGGTGGTAGTCCCGCAGCCACTGCACCAGCTGCACGATGGGGCCTTTCTGTTGCCAGCTTTCCACCTCCGCCTTGTCGCGGTAGAGCTGGCTGTCGAACATGGAGTGGGCGCGGAAGCGGTAGGTACGGCACTCCAGAAAGCGTGGTAAACCGTCGGCCCGGATACCGTCGCAGGCCCGTTGGGCGGCCTGTTCAACCTCCACCACGTTCATGCCGTCGACCGCCTCTGACTTGATGTTGTAGCCGGCCGCCTTCTGGTGAATATCCTGCTCGGATTCGGAAATCTTGAGGGCTGTACCCATGGCATAGAGGTTGTTTTCGCAGACAAACAGCACCGGTAACTGCCAGAGCGCAGCCAGATTGAGGCTTTCGTGAAACTCACCCTCAGCGACGGCGCCTTCACCAAAAAAGCAGGCGGTAACCCGCTTGCGGTTTTGCAGCTTGTCGGCCAGCGCCAGTCCCACCGCCAGTGGCAGGCCTCCGGCAACGATAGCGTTACCACCGTAGAAACGGGTATCCGCGTCAAACAGGTGCATGGAACCCCCGCGACCCCGACTGCAGCCATTGAGCTTGCCGTACATTTCGGCCATCACTGCGGCCATGGAGACGCCACGGGCCAGGGCATGGCCATGTTCGCGGTAGGTACAGATCAGGGCATCGTCCTTCGTCAACGCTTCGTTGCAGCCGACTGCGATCGCCTCCTCACCGATATAGAGATGGAGGAACCCACGGATCTTCTCCAGGGTGTAAAGCTCGGCGCATTTCTCCTCGAAACGGCGGATGCGGATCATGCCGTGCAGCAACTCTAGGAGGTGGCTGCGTCGGACATGAGGTTTGTCATTTGCGGGCGCCATGTTCATCACTCTCCAGGGTTGAGGTGTCCCCTTCGGGTAAACCCAACTCCCGCGCTTTCAGCAAACGGCGCATGATCTTGCCACTGCGGGTTTTAGGCAGGTTGTCGCGAAAATCGATCTCTTTGGGCGCGATGGAGGCGCCCAAGTGTTTGCGGGCATGGCCCAGTAGCTCTTTGCGTAATTGTTCGTCGGCGGCGTAGCCCTCCTTGAGTGCCACATAAGCTTTTACCATCTCACCCACCACCTGATCGGGGATGCCGATCACGGCGGCTTCAGCCACCGCCGGGTGTTCCAGCAATGCACTTTCCACTTCGAAGGGGCCAACCAGATGGCCGGCGGACTTGATGACATCATCAGCGCGGCCGACGAACCAGTAGTACCCTTTTGCATCACGGTAGGCGAGGTCACCGCTCAGGTACCAACCGTCCTTGAAGCAGGAGAGGTAGCGTTCCTCGGCATTAAGGTAGGCGCGGAACATGGAGGGCCAACCACACTTCAGTGCCAGTTCGCCGATATCCTTCTCTTCATCGGTAAAGACCAGATTACCGTCGGGCATCCGGTGCACGATGGCCACCTCGATGCCTGGCAGCGGCAGCCCCATGGAGCCCGGCTGGATCGGCTCCGAGGCGAAGTTGGCCAGCATGATGCCGCCGGTTTCGGTCTGCCACCAGTTGTCGTGGAAGGGCAGTCCAAGTACCCGTTCACCCCAGTGGATCGCTTCCGGGTTGAGCGGTTCACCCACGCTGGCCATAAAGCGCAGATGGGAGAGGTCATACTGGGCGGGCAGGTCATCCCCGGCTTTCATCAGCATTCGGATGGCGGTGGGCGCGGTATACCAGACACTGACCTGTTCCTGCTGCAGGATCTGATACCAGCGATCGGCATCAAATTCCGCTTCATCGATCACCATGGTCACGCCGCAACAGAGGGGGGCGATCACGCCGTAGGAGGTGCCGGTGACCCAGCCCGGATCAGCGGTACACCAGTAGGTGTCTTCCTGATGCAGATCCAGTGCGTAACGGGCGGAGATGATGTGGTAGACCACCGCCTGGTGGGCATGCACCGCGCCTTTCGGAGTGCCGGTGGTGCCGCTGGTAAAGTGCAGCAGCGCCATATCCTCCGGCTGAGTAGGTTCGACTGGGCACTGGGGATCACCGCTAGCGAGCAGTTTTTCCAGGTCACGGCAGCCCTCGGGCAGCTTGTCGGAGGTGTCCATCAGCAGGACGTGTTTCAGATCCGGCATCTTATCCCGCCAGGGCATCACTTTTTTACGATACAGTTTCTCGGTGGTGACCAGCACGCGGGCGTCACCGATGGTCATTCGCGAGCGGATCGGTTCGGGGCCGAAGGCGGAGAACAGGGGGGAGAACACGGAGCCGTTTTTCAGGCTGCCCAGCAGGGCGATATACAGACCGGGCACACGGCCCGCCAGGCCAAACACCCGGTCCCCTTTGCGTACGCCCAGCATCTGCAGGACCGATGCGAAGCGGCTGGTCTGTTCGGCCAGGTCGGCGTAGCTAAGCTCCTGCGGTGCACCGGTTTTGGGTAACCAGCGGATTGCGGTTTTTTGTCCCCGTTCGTGCACAAGATGGCGATCAACCGCCTCATAGGCGATATTGACGACGCCATCGGGGAGGCCATCGATACAGATACCAACGTCTTGCCAGCGAAAATTCTTATAGGTGTCGGCGTACCGGGTCAGGTTGGGCGTGACGCCAGCGTACCGTTCTTCTTTTAGGTTGGTTGCGAGGTGCATATCAGGAACCTGCTCAAAAAACCAAAACGTCACTTTCGAGCATAGTTCACTGACTTATACCTGCAAATTATAGGGGTATTTGTGTGCGGACGGTTTTAGCGCCGTTCAGAAATAAAGGCGCCAGCGCAGGGTCAGGCTGTTGGGAATATGGCCGAACTCGGAGCGAGGCTGATCCGATGCAGCCAAGCCCCGTCCACTGGTCAGCAAGGCTGACAACAACAGATCCGATTCGTCACTGAGGGAGTAGAGCAGCGTAAACTGGTGCAGGCTGGAGAGGTGGCGTTCGTTGTCTGCATCCCTGAGTGGACTGAGCAGCAGGGTATAACTGCCGCGCAGCAGCGGTGTCAGGTCGTCACTCAATCCCAGCCCCAGGACCTGCCGACCGAGTTGCTGTTGCAGGCCGGATTGCACCAGGAATGAATCGGCTACTTCTGTTAAGCCCATTTCGTCACTGCTACCCAGGTCGTTTTGGTGCCACTCCAGATTCAGCAGGGTGCCGTTGTCGAACTGGTAGTCCAGCCCGGCGATCCAGAACAGGCCGTCTTCGCGCCCATCGGCTTGATCATAATAGATGCCCTCCACACGCCAGCCGATGCCTGACCACTCGCTCTCAAATGACGCCCCAACGACCCGGTTATCCACAACCTCACCCGCCAGTAGTGCCAGCTCCGAGCGCTCGCCGGCAGGCTGGCGGTAATACAGGGCGGCACTGTTGCCGAAGCGGGGTTCATCCTGCGGTGCCAGGGCATAGACCAGGCTGAGCGAGGAGAAGGTGGTGGGGTACCAGTCGTAGATCAGGCTGTCGATTCCGGCTTTGAAGTCGGTATCCAGATCAGTGGGGGCAAAGGCGCCAAACACGTTGAGCGGTTGCCAGAAACGGCCGCTGCCCCAGTCCACCGGCTGACGGCCGATACTGAGGCTGCTATTGGAAAAACGCCGTTGGTAGTGCAGGCGGTCGAGCTCGAAACGTACCCGTGCCTGATGGTTATCTCCGCTATGGGCGAACGCCTCGCCCGCCAGTTCCCGGTAGCGAAACAGGTCGCTGGGGCTGCTGTTTTCAATCGCAAAGCCGTTGGTTTGCAGGCGGCTACTGCGCAGGTGGATCGACCACTCACTGTTGGGCATAAAGTCCTGCAGCATCAGACGCAGGCTCTGTTGGTTGGCGCTGAGGCTGTTGCGGTTTACCTGTGCACCATCGGCTGTGTCGCTGACCAATCCCAGCAGGGAGATGCGCCCGGTGAGCTCCGCCGCCATCAGGTTCAGTGGGCAGAGCAGCAGTGCGAGCACGGCAAAACTACAGCTCCGCTTCATGGGGCTGTTCCCTTGCCTGGTCGCTGACAATACGGCCGTCACGCAGGGTGATAATCCGCTCGGCCCGTTCCATCACCCGTGGGTCGTGGGTGGAGAAGATAAAGGTGGTCTGCTCCTCGTGGCTCAGGCGGTGCATGATGTCCAACAGGGCGGTGGCGTTCTCCGAATCCAGGTTAGCGGTGGGTTCGTCGGCCAGCACCAGGCGGGGACCGGCGGCGAGTGCTCGTGCCACGGCCACGCGTTGTTGCTGGCCACCGCTCAGGGCGGAGGGACGGCGGTCCATCACCTCTTCCAGGCCGACCAGTGACAGGTAATGTTGCGCCCGTTCCCGGCGCTCGTCGGCGGAGCGGCCTTGCAGCACCATGATCAGCTCTACATTTTCCAGGGCGCTCAACACCGGCACCAGGTTGTAGGCCTGGAAGATAAAGCCAAGCTGGAACAGACGGAAGTCGGCCAGGGCGCGATCATTCAGCTGGGTGATATCGGTGTTGTTGAGTCGGGCACAACCCGTGCTCGGGCTGTCCAGGCCGCCAATGATATTCAGCAGGGTGGTTTTACCCGATCCGGAGGGGCCTACCAGGGCAGCAAATTCTCCCGCTTCAACCTGCAGGTCGATATCCTGTAGTGCCTGCACCTCAATCTCGCCCTGGCGATAACACTTGCCGATCCCATCCAGTGCCAACAATGCCATTTCAATATTCCTTTCTGAACGTTCTGAAAGCCATCATGTGCGCAGCGCCTCCACCGGTGTTACCCGTGCGGCCTTGATAGCAGGATAGATGCCGCTGGCCAGGGTGGTGAGAAAAATGATGAGGGTGAGTTGCCCGATGCGGGACCATGACAGCTCGGTATATACCACCGGATCGATAAAGGTGCCCATGATCTGAGTGCCTTCGTTCATCACCGCACTGAGGTCGATGCCGTTGTGGGCAAACCAGAGATGGGCCAGGCCGCCGATCAGCCAACCCGCCGCGACTGCCAGAATGCTCAGCAACAGGGATTCACAGAACACCAGCAGCAACAGGTGAACGCGGCTCAGTCCCAACGCCCGCAGCAAACCGAACTCGCGGGTACGCTCAAGTACACTCATTAACACGGTGTTGATGATGCCAAACCCCACCATGATCAGGATCAGCATGAGGAAGATGTAGTTGCCCGCATCGTCCACCACGATGAACTGCACCAGCTGTGGCATCATCTCCTGCCAGTCCAGCACGACGGTATCTTCGTTGCTGACCGCTGTGGATAAACTGGTTTTCCACCGGGGCAGTTGGTCGGGATCGTCCAGAAAAATGGCAAAACGGGTTAGCGGTGTCCGGGCTGGATCGGCCCCTTCGCCGGTCAGGAAATGACGGGCAAAACCGAGGTTGCTCAGTATCAGGAAGTCATCCAGCTCGGCCATACCGGAATTGAAAATACCGCGTACCCGGCCCAGTTGCGCCTGGGAATCGCCGCCCTGTTTGCCTGCCATCAGCACTATTTTGCTGCCCACCCGGGCCTTGAGCTTGCTGGCCATGCCGCCGCCGATCAGGATGCCACGTTCATCCATGGGCTCAAGCCAGTCACCCTGTACCAGCCGCGGCTTTAGGATTGGGATGCGTTGGTCTGCCTGCATATCCATCCCCTGCAGGCTGGCGCCCACCGCATTGTGGGCAGTGCTGGCGAGTACCTGCAGGGCGATGCGTGGATCGACGCTGCCTGTGATCTTCAAGTTGGCGAGCTGTTGTGTAAGCGCTTTACCGTCGCCGAGGAATTTGTGGTTGGCAGGTGCAGCCAGGTAATCGGAAGGTTGCACCGTCAGGTGGCCCTCGCCCATGCGGATGGCGTTGCGGATCATCGAGTTATGGCTGCCGTCGCCCAGACCGATGGAGATTACCGCCAGCCCAAAGCCAACAGCGATGGAGCAAAGGGTAATCAGGGTGCGGCGGCGATGACGCCAAAGGTTGCGCCAGGCCAGTTGTAGCAAAAGTGTGAGGGCGATCCGTGCCTGCGGTGGTGGTGTCTGAGCTGAGGCCGAATGGTTCATCGCATCACCTCGGCCGGTTTCAGGCGCACCATGCGCCAAGCGGGGATCAGTGCCGTCAGCAGGCTGATGACAAGCATCAACAGGCAGGCCTGCAGGATATGCTGGGGGAGCAGATACACCTCCATCACCGGCTCAAACACCATGCCCGCCCAGTCGTAGCCGTCGGGCATATAGTGGCTCAGATCGATACCCCGTTCTTCCAGATACTTCGTAATCAGGCTGCCCAGCAGGGAACCGACCAGGGCGGAGACCAGCGCCAGAAAGAAGGACTCCAGTAACACCATCAGCAGCAGAATGCGCCGTTGCATACCAATCGCCAGCAAGATGCCGAACTCGTGGGTGCGTTCATGCACCGCCATCAACATGGTGTTCAGCATACCCATCGAGGCGAGGCTGATCACGATCAGGCCCACAAACAGCATCATCGACCGGCTCAGCTCCAGCATTTCGGCAACCGCAGGGTTCAGCTGGCGCCAGTTGCGGATGACCGGGTCGCCGCCCAGTGCATCCAGTGGCTGGTTGGTGCTGATCTGCTGCAGGCGCCCCTGCAGTGTGGTCTGTACCGGGGCCAGTTGGTTGGGATCGTCCAGCCGGATCGCCAGTTCGTGAAAGCCGTTGTCGAGGTACATCAGTGACTGAAAGGCTGCAATCGACATCAGGACGCCGCTACGGTCAAAGTTGGGTTCCAGTGGTTTCAGGATGGCCGCGATGCGGAACAGGGCATTGCCGATACTGCCGTCGGCGGCTTGGGTCACCAGGATCAACTCGCTGCCGATCGTCAGGCTCATGTTCCTGGCCAACTGGTGGCCGATCACCAGGTTAAAGCGAGGCAGACCGGAGCTGGTGGGTGTGGCGAGTGCCAGGTTCAATTCACCCTGACGAATATGGTCCAGGATTCGAGTGACCTGTGTTTCCCGCTGAGGATCAACCGCCTGGATCATCACCCCGGTGGAGCTGGCCTCCGAACTGGCGAGCCCCGCCGCGTAGAGGCGCGGGGCAAAGCGGAGTGTGGGAAAGCGCTGTTCCAGTTCACTAAGATAAGGCCAGGGCAGGGTGGCGTACAGGTCCCGGTCGTCGATAAACGCCTGGCGTTGCAGTTGCAGGTGACCGGTGGAGATCTCGGTAGCATGACGCTGCATCTGCCGATTCATCCCCTCCAGAAAACCGGCATAGAGAATGATCATCACTAGACCGCCTGCCAGGGCTGAGATGGTCAGCAGGCTGCGGATAGGGTTACGCCATAGATTGCGCCAGGCCATAAAGAGCAGCATGGGCAGGTGGGCGCGGCGGGCTTGTTCCACCATGGCGTTACCTGAGGCGCTGCAGGTTCTGCAGTGAGAAGAACGCCGGTTCCAGCGGCACGCCGAACTTGATGCTGTTGTAGGTGATCACCGTGGATTCGTTGGGTTTGTCTTCGGGCTGCAGGGTGAGGCGCATCGGGATCACTCGCTCATCCAGGGTCATAAACTGGTCAAAGGTCAGGGTGCGTACCAACAGGCCCTCTTCGTCAAAATAGAGCGCCTCCATGGGGGCGAGGCTGGACTGCTCGACCCGCATCACCACCTTACCCCAGACCACCGGTGCGTTCTCTCGTGGGATGGAGGTGATCTCATAGATCATCAAGCCGTCGCGTTGGCCCTCGAAGCTGATGTGTGAATCATAGTCGTCGGCGAAAGTGCTCTCGCGGATCAGGTCGTCGTTGGTGAAGTGGCTGCCCATCCAGGAGCCGGACATCATGCTGGAGGGGATCTTGGTCACCCGGTTGATCTTGGGCAGGTAGTTCCAGATGTTGGCTTCCACCTTGAGGGTGGCGATACCCCGATCCTTGACCGGATTGCGGATCAGGACCAGTGAGTGTTCCTTGCCGTAGCTCCAGGCCTCCATGGTCATGGTGCGTTGATAGCGCTGGGTTTTGACCTGCATCTCCATCTCGGCCTGAGAAGTTTCGCCGCGCCAGAGCTTGTCGATGTGGTCGATCAGGGCGTTGATATCGGTGGCCCAGGACGTGGGGCTGATGAATATCAGAAACAGAAGCAACGTCATCCGTGGCACCCGACGGGGCCGGTAACTGGAACGGATCTCTGACCTTGGATAATCCATAGAACCTCCCTGGCGGTACGCAACTAAGTGTAGCAGCCGCATATGGGCGGCGTATTGTTCGGAAAATCCGATCTATCAGAGCCTATAAATCGTTTTGTGCCGTTGGGGCAGGCTCCCTAGACTCATCCCTATAGGGTGAAAGCAACGGGGTGTCGAGCATGATAAAAGGCCACTCCATAATTCTGACAACGGTATTGCTGGCCGGGCTATGGTGGCTGTTGACGGGCGGTCAGCCTGAGTCCTGGTTGATTGGTATACCAGCCATTTTCTTCGCCAGTTGGGTACTCTGGCTGATGCCGGCGGATCGAGGCCGTGCCATCTCCTTAATCGCAGTTTTGCGTTTTCTCCCGCTCTTTGTGTACGAATCTCTGCGTGGTGGTGTGGCTGTAGCGCGTCGGGTGTTGGTGCCGACAGTCAACGTTCGCGCTGAGATGGTGCGCTATCACACCTGTCTGCAAGGCACGACTGCGCGCGTGTTTTTTGTTATCTGCATCAACCTGTTACCCGGCACACTGGTCGCCGAGATGAGCGGTGCGAACTTGCGTATACATCTGCTCAATGCCGATTCGGATGCGCTGGAGGAGGTGCGCACTCTGGAACAGATTGTCGCGCGTATCTTCCGCGAGACCTGCCGGGTCGAGAAGGTCTCATGAGCATCTCAACGCTCGCCGTTCTGGCGCTGAATATCTTGCTGGCTGCCGTGATCATCGGACTGCTGAGGGCGTTTTGGGGCGCTTCGCTGGAAGATCGCATGCTGTCGGTGCTGCTGATCGGCACAGGTGGTGTCGCTATCACACTGCTGCTCTCATTTGCACTGGCGGCGCCAGCCTTACTGGACGTCGCGCTGGTCATGGCGTTGCTGGCAGCAGTCGCGGTGATCGCCCTGACCAAGGGGGATGCCAGTGATGATTGAGAGTATTGGCTGGGGCCTGGTGTTTGTTGGCATCGGCTTTATTGCTGCAGGTAGCGTAGGACTGGTGCGTTTGCCGGACCTCTATTGTCGTCTGCATGCGCTGACCAAAGCCGACAACCTCGGGCTGGGTTGTATCTGCAGCGGACTGGCACTGCTGTTTGGGCAATGGATCATTGCCATCAAGTTGCTGCTGATCTGGTTACTGGTGCTGCTTACCAGTGCCGCTGTGGCCCACTTCATTGCCCGCCACGTGTTGGATAAGGAGCGGCGCAAATGAACATGCTGTTGTGGAATCTGTTCGATTGCGTGTTGGCTCTGCTGGCTCTTGTATTGGGCTGGCGTGTGGTCAGTAGCCACGATCTTAAGCGTGCTGTGGTGCTGTTTATCGCCTTTGGGTTGTTAATGTCGCTGATCTGGGCGCGTCTTGCGGCTCCCGATCTGGCGCTGGCTGAAGCGGCCATCGGGGCCGGTCTGACGGGTGCCTTACTGTTGTCAGCCCTGCGCCAGCAACCCGCCAGCAGTGAATCCCCGGTAAGGTCCTTGATGGATGTGTACGGGTCCCTGGTGCTGGTTTTGGTGTTAGGGGGCGTGATGGCATGGGCGCTGTTTGCGGCGCCCGGTATGGTGCAGGGCAGTTCATCGAATAATCCGATCTATCTGCAGCTTGAACAGAGCGGCGTCAGCAACCCGGTGACTGCAGTTCTCCTGAACTTCCGAGCGTATGACACCTTGCTGGAAATAGCGGTGCTGTTTTGTGTCGCCATTGGCGTGCTTGCTTTCGGTCGCGAACGTCAGCACGTGATGCCTGCAGGGCCCTTGCTCGGTGTTCTGATGCGCGTGCTGGTACCGTTACTCGTGGTCATGTCGAGTTACCTGTTATGGGTCGGCGCCCATGCGCCCGGTGGCGCCTTTCAGGCGGGAGCTGTACTGGCTGCCGCTGGCATCCTGCTGCATCTGGGCGGGATGCCCACACTTGGGATGCCCGGTCCACTCAACCTGCGTTGGTTACTTATCGCCGGGCTCGCCTGCTTCCTGTTGGTGGGGCTGGCCACCATGCTGAACGGAGCGTCGTTCCTGACCTACCCACAGGCATGGACCAGCGTGTTGATTCTGTTGATTGAAACGGGGGCTGTGCTCAGCATCGCTGCCACCCTGGTCTTGGCGTACCGAGGCGGTGGGGCGCCGTTGGATCAACCTCAGGGGGAGGGCAGTCACGAGGAGCGCCTCTGATGTTATCCGCAACGTTGATTTACGGGCTCAGTGGACTGGGGCTTTTTGTGGTCGGCCTGTATGGCGCCCTGCGCCCCGAGAGCCTGTTAGCCCGTGTGCTGGCGGTGAACGTCAGCAGTGCCGGCGTTTTCCTGATGCTGGTCGCGTTGGCCTACCGTGGCAACGATCAATTGCCGGATCCACTGCCCCATGCCCTGGTGCTGACCGGTCTGGTGGTAGCGATCAGTGCTACCGCTCTGGCGTTGGTGCTTGAGCGCCGTTTGCGGGAGTGGGGCGATGACTAGTCTGCTCATCCTGCCGGTGGCGTTGCCACTGTTGATGTCTCTGCTGGCGCTGATCTGGCCCGCCCGGGTTAACCAGATCGGTGTTGCAACAGGTCTGCTGATTGTCCTTATCGGTAGCGCTATTGTCGCGCTTGTTGCCGGCAATGGGGTGCAGTCCCAGGTACTGGGTGGTTGGCAAGCGGGACTGGGGATAGCGCTGTATGCGGATGGTCTGACGGCCGTGATGCTGCTGATGAGTGCGTTGATCGGACTGGCGGCGAGCACCTTTGCCTGCCGTTACTTCGCAGGCAAGCCAACGCTGGTACAGTTCTGGCCGTTGTGGCTGCTGCTGCAAGCGGCCATCAGCGCACTGCTGTTGTCGGCCGACCTGTTTAACCTCTACGTGGCGCTGGAGCTGCTGGGACTGTCTGCAGTTGCCTTAACGGCGTTGGGCAGCGGTCGGGCAGCGCTTAAAGCTGCGGTGGATTATCTGTTGCTCGGTTTGGTGGGATCGCTGGTGTTTCTGGCCGCGGTTGTGCTGATCTATGCGCGTTACGGTACGCTCGATATGCTGTTGTTGGGGGCCATGCTGCAAGCCGAACCGATCACCTGGGTTGCGCTGGCGCTCTTTACCACGAGTTTGATGCTCAAGTGCGCGCTGTTCCCTCTGCACTTCTGGCTGCCTGCGGTGCATGCGAATGCACCGGCGCCTGTCAGTGCTGCGTTGTCCGCACTGGTGGTCAAAGTCGTTTTTTACCTGTTGCTCCGCCTCTGGGTTGACCTGTTTGCGCCGGTCATCACGCCGGCATTGGCCTCCGTGCTGGGCGTATTGGGTGCTGCAGCGATACTGTGGGGTTCGTTCTGCGCGATCCGGGCAGAGCGGCTCAAACTGCTGGCGGCCTACTCAACCATCGCCCAGTTGGGCTATCTGTTCCTCTTTTTCTCTCTGTTGGTGGTGATGCCTGAGGGTGCGCAACGTCAGTTGCTCTATGGCGCGCTGCTGTTGTTTGCCCTGACCCACGGTTTCGCCAAAAGCGCCCTGTTTCTGGCGGCAGGTGAGGTGCAGCAACGCCTGGGGCATGACCGGATTGCAGAGTTGGGCGGCTTTGCCCGGGCGTTGCCCACCACCCTGTTTGCAACGGCGTTGGCGGGGATCGCGCTGATTGGGTTGCCGCCCAGCGGCAGTTTCCTGGCCAAATGGCAGTTGATGGCGCAAGCCCTGAGTCTGGGGCATTGGTATGTGGTGCTGGTGGTGGCCCTGGGGTCGCTGCTGGCCTGTATCTATCTGTTCCGGTTATTGGGCTGTGCCTTTAGCCCCGGCCTTGATAAGGCGCCGCCGGTAGTGGAGCGCCGCGCGCAGCTGTCACCCGTGATGATGGCGCTGATCGCCACGATTGTGCTGGGCCTGGGCAGTCACCCGCTTTGGCAACTGTTGGCCGATGTCGGCGGGGGAGGTGTTTGAGCATGATGCTGAATCAATGGTTACCGCTGCTGATCCTGGCCAGTTCGCTGGTGCCCGGGTTGTTGATCTTCTACCTGAGTGAACGCAGATCCGGATTGAGAACCTGGCTGAATATGAGTGGCGCGGTGCTCAAACTGCTGCTGGTGGGTGTGATGATCTGGGGGGTATTCCATGAGCAGGTCTACGAATCCCGTTGGACCCTGGCGCCAGGTCTGGAGCTGGTGTTGCATGCCGACGCACTGAGTGTGTTGTTCGTCACCCTGTCGACGGTGTTGTGGTTGGTGACCACCGTGTATGCGATCGGATATCTGGAGCGCAGTCCCTGCCGTAGCCGCTTCTTCGGTTTCTTCTGTCTTTGCGTGACGGCAACGGTTGGGCTGGCGCTGGCGGGTAACTTGTTCACCTTCGTGCTGTTCTATGAAGCGCTCACGCTGGCGACATATCCCCTGGTGGCGCATAAGGGCACACCCGAGGCGGTGCGTGGTGCGCGCACCTATCTGGCCTATACCTTGGGCGGCGGTATGGTGTTGTTGGTTGGGACCATCTGGCTGCAAACGCTGGCGGGGCCACTCGAGTTCGCTCAGGGGGGGATTCTGGAGAGCATCCCCGGGCTGGACCCGACCACGCTACGTTGGATCTTTCTGCTGCTGATTGTCGGGCTGGGCGTGAAGGCTGCGTTGGTGCCGCTTCACGGTTGGCTGCCCCAGGCGATGGTTGCCCCGGCACCGGTCAGTGCGCTGTTGCACGCGGTGGCGGTGGTAAAAGCGGGCGCGTTTGGCATCGTGCGGGTGGTGTATGACGTCTATGGCATTGAGTTCTCCGCATCCCTTGGTCTGCTGGGGCCCTTGGGGGCGGCCGCTGCGTTGACCATCGTCTATGGATCGGTCCGGGCGTTGTCACAGGATAATCTGAAGACACGGCTGGCGTATTCAACCGTAAGCCAGGTGTCCTATATCGCGCTGGGGACGGCGATCCTCGGCCCGCTGGCGACCGTGGGTGGACTGGTGCACCTGGTGCATCAGGGGCTGATGAAGATCACACTGTTCTTTGCCGCCGGTAACTACGCCGAAACGCTCGGCATCCATCGTGTCAGCGAGATGGACGGGGTCGGGCGACGGATGCCGGGCACCACCCTGGCGTTTACGGTGGGCGCGCTGGGAATGATCGGTGTGCCACCGGTGGCCGGGTTTATCAGCAAGTGGTTCCTGGCTCTGGGGTCGGTGGAGGCCGGGGCCGCCGCTTGGGTGATCCCGGTGCTGATGATCAGCAGCCTGCTTAATGCACTCTATTTCCTGCCGATCCTCTACCGCGCCTGGTTCAAGCCGGCGCCTGAGGAGTGGCCTCTGGACAGCAGTGCAGCGGGGCCGCTGGAGACTGCCGGTGCGTTGCTCTGGCCGCCGGTGGCGACCGCAGTGCTGGCGTTGGCGGCGGGGCTGCTTGCTGCCGCGCCCTTTAGCCATCTGGAGTGGGTTCAGCTGATCGCCGCCCGGGAGTACCGATGATGAACGGGATCCTACTGCTGGCTTTGTGGTTGGTACCGTTGCTCTTGGTACCTTTGGCCATCCGTGGCAACAGTGGTGTTTGGCCAATCCTGGCTGCACTGCCGGCGCTGGTCGCGGCGCTGCTCCTGCCGGACGGAGCGCAGATTGAGATTCCGTGGTTGCTGCTTGGGGTGCAGCTGGGCCTTGATGCCCAGAGCAGGATTTTTCTGCTGATCGCTGCCCTGTTGTGGCTTGTCGCCGCCTGCTATGTGCGCGCGTGGCTGGTGGATGATCGCACGGCCCGCCGTTTTCGCCTGTTCTTCCTGCTGGCGATGAGCGGTAACTTCGGGGTGATCGTCGGCCAGGATCTGGTCAGTTTCTATCTCGGTTTTTCCGTTATGGGGCTGGCTACCTACGGCTTGGTGGTGCATGGCGGCCAACCGCAGCAACGTTGGGCGGGCAAGGTCTACCTGGCGATGACGTTGCTGGGGGAACTGGTGCTGTTTGCCGCGTTCGTTTTGATCTACCAGCGGACTGGCACTCTGGCCCCTGATATGGAACAGCTTGTCGGTGGCGGTCCGTGGGAGGTCGGTCTATTAATACTGGCGTTCGCCATCAAGGCGGGCGTGGTTGGCGTGCATTTCTGGCTCCCGCTGGCCTACGTTGCGGCTCCGGTACCCGCCACTGCAGTGATGAGTGGTGCAATGAGCAAGACGGCGCTGATCGGCTGGTTACGTTTTCTGCCCCTCGGCCAGCAAGCGATACCCGAGTGGGGGGCGGGCTTACTGATCGCGGGATCTGTTGCCGTGTTGTTGGTAATACCCGCGGGGTTGGTGCAGCGCGATCCTAAAGCGGTGCTTGCCTATTCGAGCATTGGCAAGATGGGCCTGATGGTGGCGGCGCTGGGGCTCGCGTTGCGGGAACCGACGCTGGCAGGCGGGCTGATCGCTGTCGTGGTGCTTTTTGCTGCCCATCACAGCCTTGCCAAGGGGGCGCTGTTCCTGGGCATCGGCCTGGTGAAAAATACGCTGTCACGCTGGACGCTCTGGCTGATGGTATTGCCTGCCCTGGCGTTGGCCGGCGCGCCCTTTACCAGTGGTGGACTTGCCAAAGCACAATTGAGCGAGGTGCTATCCGAAGGTGACGTTCTGTGGGGTAACGGGATGCTGTGGCTGCTCGTGGTTGCCGCTATCGGCACACCGCTGCTGATGGCGCGATTCCTCTATCTGCTGAACTGCGTGCCGCGTAATCCGATAGCTCGTTCCCGCTGGCAGCTCGTGCCCTGGCTTATACTGGTGACAATGATGCTGCTGTTGCCGCTGATAGAAGATGATCTGTCCGACTCCTTGTCTGATCCGTGGTGGTTGTTGAGTGCGTTGGTGGTCGCTGCTGTCGTCTGGTGGCGGTGTCCCGATCCGCTGGCACGTTGGGTGGGGGCAATCCCGCCGGGGGATGTGCTGGTGCCGTTGTATTGCGGTTGGCAGAAAGTGGTCGAGTTGGTGAAGGGGCGCGCGCAGGTCGCTGGTAACCGGTTATCCCGGATGTCGATCCTGAAAATGGAGCGGATTCAGTTGAAGGGTGGCCGGCTGAGGGGGCTGTTGCTGCTGGCAGGGCGTGCCGGTTTTGGCTCCCTCTGGCTGGGTGTGACCTTGATATTTTTGCTGTTGACGGTGTGGTCCTGATTAACGGAGGTAACTGTTTAGCGGAGGTAACGATGAAACGCTTTAAGAACATTCTCTATTTCGCTGATGGCGAACAGCGAATTGGAAACGCCTTTGAACGGGCGGTGAATCTGGCACGTGCCAACAATGCCCAACTCTGTGTTTTTGATGTACTGCCCAGTACCAGTTCAGTAGCGGAAATCGAACAGCGCCTGGGTCTGACTTTGAACGATGTTTTGCGTGGCATGCGTCGGGATGCACTGGCCGTACTTGTCGAACCTTATGTGGAAGATGCGAGTCAATTGAGCATCAAAGTGGCGACGGGGGCTGCGTTTGTTGAAGTGATTCGAGAGGTCATCAGTGGTGGGTTTGACCTGGTGGTGAAAGCGGCACGGGCTCCTGGTGGGCTTTCTGAACGTTTGCTGGGCAGTACGGATATGCATTTGTTGCGCAAGTGCCCCTGCCCGGTGTGGGTTGATCGTCCCAGCGGTAAAACCGCTTACCGTAGTATTCTGGCAGCGGTTGATCCCGAAAGCCCTGAAGGGCAGGACTGTGCAGCAAAGGTACTGACCCTTGCTGCCTCAATGGCGGCGCGGGAAAACGCCGAACTGACGGTGGTGCACGCCTGGCACCTGTACGGTGAATCTTCGTTGGAAAGCGGTTTTGCTAAGATTCCGAAGACGGAGCTTGATGATCTGTTGGCCGACACAGAGCGCAAACACCGCGAGATGCTGGACCAGATGATGGAAAAATGCGGACTTGCCGATGCGGGTTACACGGTGCATCTGGTCAAGGAACTGCCGGCATCCTGTATCCGGCAAATGTGCCAGCAGGTCAGCGCAGATTTGATTGTAATGGGGACCGTGGGGCGGTGTGGGATACCCGGTTTTATCATCGGCAACACCGCCGAAGAAGTGCTGCAAACGACACAAGCGTCCATACTTGCTGTGAAGCCCGACGCCTTTGTGTCTCCGGTAACGCTCTCCTAGTGAATTGACGGGATATTGATGCCGTAGCATTGCGTGGTGAAGTGAAGGTGGGCAACAAACTGTCGGGCCGGGTTTGGCAACCGGGGGTGATTGATGCACAACCTGAAACTCAACCTGAAGCACCTACGCTATTTCTGGGCCGTGGCCAGTCATGGGTCTATTGTCCGGGCGGCGCAGGCACTTTGTATTACACCTCAGACCATAAGTGGCCAGCTGCGCGAGCTTGAACATCAGGTGGGCGCCAAACTGTTCCGGCGCCATGGGCGCAATCTGGTACTGACGGAGACCGGACAGCTGGTGTTTTCCTACACCGACGAGATGTTTGAGTTGGGTGGTCAGCTGCAGGATGCGCTGGATGGCAACCGCCCGGGTTCATCATTGGCCCTTAAAGTGGGTGTGGCGATGGTGGTTCCTAAACTGCTTGCCTACAGGGTGCTGGAACCGGTGCTATCGTTGGAAAACCCGGTTCGCCTGGTGTGCAATGAGGCACCGTTGGTGGATCTGCTTGCAGAGCTGTCGGTACATAAACTGGATGCGGTGTTGGCGGATTGTGCGGTGAACCCGACCCTTAATATCCGCGCCTATAACCACCGCTTGGGTGAATCGGGTATCAGCTTTTTTGCCACCCCCGATTGTGCCGACGCGTTGGCCCCAGAGTTTCCAGGCAGCCTTGATGGCCAGGATATGCTGATGCCGACCAGTGGCAGTAGTTTACGTCGTAATCTGCAGGTGTGGTTTGATCAGAACGGGATCAAACCAGAGGTGGTGGCGGAGTTTGAGGATCGCGCGCTCATGAAAGCATTTGGCGAGCGAGGTGCGGGCCTCTTTACTTCACCGACTGCGGTAGAGAGGGATGTATTGGATAAATACCGGGTTCGGGTGATTGGCCGTACAGCGGAGATTACCGAACAGTTCTATCTGATCTCTGCTGAACGTCGGATCAAGCACCCGGCACTCAGCGTGATAACAGAGCAGGCGCGGGACCTGCTCTTATCATAGCCAGGTCCGTTGCGTCGCGGATCTGGAAGAGAGGGCGCGGGCAACCCAGGCCTCCCGCGCCCGGCCGTTTAGCTTGGCAGGAACTCCTTGCCCCAGCCGGTACCGGCGATCTTACGTTCGATCATCGACTCGATCTCGTTATCGCTGTAGCCCACGCTGGCCAGAATCTCGCGGGTGGAGTGACCAAAGGCTTCAGTCGGGGAGACCGCTTTGATCTGCGCTTCCAGTGGACGGATCGAGTAGTGGTCGATCTGGGTGATGCAGTGACCGCTTGGGTGATCCGGGTAGATGGAGAAGGCGTAGCTGCCCCGATCGGTTCCCACGGTACCATCGGCGATACGGCTGTACTGCTCGCGCAGGGTTTCGATCGCCAGCGGCTCCGCTGCAGCGATATCCGCTTCGTGCAGCACCTCGATCCAGTAGGCGGTTGGCGCCTGCTTGAATGCTGCTGTCAGGAAGGCGGCGGTGTCCTCAGCCTGCGTGATGCCCACCAGGCTTTCCACAGACGCCAGTTTATCCAGCTCGGAAGTATCAGAATCCATAAACACCCAACCATCTTCGGTGGCATAGAAGTGGGACAGGGCGTGGTTGCCCAGGGCTTCACGGCCGGATGGCTCATCAAACGCTGCACGGCCTTCGTAGTCAAAGGCAAACGGGATCTGTGCCAGGTTGGTGACCGCCGACAGGGAGGTGCGGGCACGGCTCGGCTGGCCGGTTTTCAGTTTGTGGTAGATCGCAATCGCCATACCGAGACCGGCGGAGAAACCGCAGTTTACGTCCAGCGTACCCAGGTGCGCGTGCTCTTCCGGAGTCTCCGGGCCACCAAAACGGCTCATGATGCCACTGTTAGCCTGGATGATGTCGTCGTAACCGATGTAGTTGGTTTTTGGTCCCACGCGTGGGCCACCCAGGCAGTCCAGACGGCAGAACAGCACACCCGGGTTGATCGCCTGCAGGCTTGCGTCGTCCAGACCCAGCGGTTTCATCTGGCGCTCCGGGGCGTTGATCAGTACCAGATCGACGGACTTCACCAGACGGTTGAATGCCTCACGGCCTTCGTCGGTGGTGATATCCACCAGGGCTTTCTTCTTACCCATATCGGTCTGGAAGGTGAACAGGGTGCCGATCAGCGGATCATACAGCGGGGTCACCGGATCCAGCTTGATCACCTCAGCGCCGAAACGGCTGAGGAATGCACCGGAGTGCGGACCGGCGATCACGTTGGTCAGGTCGAGGACACGCACACCGTCGAGCCAGCCTTTGCCGGACGCCGGTTGAATGGCGTCGCCCACCGGACGGGTGACGGTTTCGCTTTCGGCTGCGTCGGTCAGCAGCGTCAGGGCTTCTTCGTAGGTGACCTGCTTGCGTGGTTGTGGGGTAAGCATTGGTTCGGCCATGCCCTCCAGCCAGCAGATCGGTCCCGGCTGCTTCATCAGGCCGTACTCCGGATCGTCGACCTCGATAATCAGGCCCGCGGCGTTAGTGTGCTCGCTGTTGACCCACTCCTGGGTGGTACGGTGTGGAGCGCCCGGGATCTGACCTTCACCGAACAAAACACCCCACTCCTCGGAGGTTTTGGTCAGGAACGCCTGCTTCATCTTGGCGGAGATGATGTCCGCCCACTTCTTCGGCAGCGGGTACACACCGATGGAGGTTTCGCCATCCCATTCGGCGATTGGCTGGTGCAGGTCTTCTACATCCGGCAGGCCTTCCGCCACCAGTTCATCGTAGATACCCAGCAGTTTCAGGGCGCGCTTAGCGTGGTTGCGGTGGGACGGGCAGACACAGTAGAACTTGCGGCCGTCGGCACACTTGTAGGTGCGGTAGAACGGGTCCAGGTACTCCTGCAGATCGTCGTAGGAGAGGTCCATTGGGATGTTGTTATTGCGGCGGTACTCGATCTCATGCTCACGCATGGTTTTGTAGCGCTCCGGTAACCCGTCGATCACATAGGAGTTGTAAGACAGGCCTTCCATCAGTGCCGCAGTAATCGGGACCTCGATGTTGTCACCGCGGCCGGTTTTTTCACGCTCCAGCAGCGCCAGGACTACAGAGCTGGCGGCCAGGGAGGTGGCATAAGAGGAACCCAGCGGTAGCGGGGAGAAGCTTGGTTCGATCCCCATCAGTACGCGGTTAAAACCCATATCGGTAAACGCCCCGGAGGTGGCCGCAACAATTGCCTCAGTGGCTTTCCAGTCGCGACGCAGTTCGTCATTGCTGGCAAAACCCGGGACCGACAGGGTCACCAGCTCCGGACGTTCCTGGCGCAGCTGTTCGAAGTCGATGCCCAGGCGTTTCATTACACCCGGTCGGAAACTCTCGATCACCACATCGGCCTTGGCGATCAGGGCCAGGGCCTGCTGCAGTCCAGAGTCGGTTTTCAGGTCGATCGAGAGGCAGCTTTTATTCCGGTTGAGGATAGCGTTTGCCGGGTGGTTCCAAAGTGGACCGGTTGGCGGATCGATATGAACAACCGTGGCTCCCATATCTGCCAGTGTCATGGCTACAGCCGGGCCAGCGATCTGTTGGCCAAAATCTACAACACGCAGCCCTGCCAAAGGTAAATATTTATTATTTTTCATCGCTATTTATCCTCGAAAAATAAAGCTGTTTTCATGTTTTTGGTTTTCAAGAAAACATGTGTATCGGATTAGTTGAGAGTGTGAGCTTTGTTTTTCTGCGTTTGGCTTTTATTTCAATTAAAAGGTTTTTGCAGTGGGTCAATGGTAGGTTTTTTGTGTTTTTCGACCAGCAATAAAAAATGAGTCTGAGGGGCGTTTTTTTTTATGGGTATACAGCGTTAAATAAAACGATACCTGAGGCCTCAAAAATCTTATGGCTCATGCGCTTGATAATGGTTTTGTACCTGTGTGCGGCATGGTTTGGCGCTTCGTGTGCTGTATTCATGGTTAGGTATAAAAAAAATTGGGTCTTAGGGGATTTTTTTATTGCTTCTAAGTTTTCTTGATCTTCATAACAATGATTTCTCGTTGGTATTTCCGGAGTTTAGTCATTTGTTTGGCTGAATTGATTAAATAAACCCAAGAGACGAGTTATGAATAATAAATACAAGAACGTCGTCATTCCGGTAGATTTGGAACATCCAAGCTCCTGGTATAACGCTCTGCCCATGGCTGTCGAATTTGCGCGTAATAATGAAGCAACGTTGCATGTTATTACCGTGGCTGCCCAAGCCGATATTCCGGCGGTTGCCATTCATCTGCCTAAAGATATCGATGATCAGATCATCTCTGCGACTGCCGAACGCCTGAAGCGCTTGGTACAGCAGGAAGTACCGTCGGATATCGAGACACTGACGGCGGTGGGTCAGGGACGCATCTATAAGGAGGTGTTACGCCTGGCCGCGAAAGCCGATGCGGATCTGATTGTGATGGCATCCCACCGTCCGGAAATCACGGATTTCCTGATTGGTGCAAATGCCGCCAATGTGATGCGCCATGCTCCGTGCTCGGTAATGGTCGTGCGTGAACAAGACCGGAGGGCTGCATAATGAAAACGATGAAGATCTCAATGCCGGAGAGTGGCCTGTTTGCCGGGGTACATCCGATCATGGCGGTGGGTTCCGGTTTGCTGGTGCTGGCATTTGTGTTGTTCACCCTGTTTGACCCGGAGTATGCAAGTTCTGTCTATGGGGCTGCCAAGGCCTATATTGCCTCTGATCTGGCCTGGTACTACGTGGGCATTGTCAGCGCCTTCCTGTTTTTTGCCGTTTGGCTGGCGTTTAGCCGCTACGGCAACATCCGCCTGGGGGCGGACGACGCGCGACCGGAGTTCAGTAACTTCTCCTGGTTCTCCATGCTGTTCGGTGCCGGGATCGGTATCGGCATCCTGTTCTGGAGTATCGCTGAGCCGATCTACCACTTCCAAAGCAATCCGTTTATCGGTGAAGAACAGAAGCTGACCGCAGAAGCAGCACAGGCGGCGATGCGTATCTCCATCTTCCACTGGGGTTTGCACGGCTGGGCACTGTTTGCCGTGATCGGTCTGGTGCTGGCCTATTTCTCCTACCGCAAGGGGCTGCCGCTGAGTATCCGCTCCAGCCTCTATCCGATCTTCGGTGAGCGTATCTACGGCCCAATCGGTCACGTGGCGGACCTGCTGGCGGTATTTGGCACCGTGTTTGGTATCGCCACCTCCCTGGGGCTCGGCGCACAGCAGATGAATGCGGGTTTGAGCCACCTGTTTGGTATCGAAGTGTCGTCCACCAATCAGGTGATCCTGATCGTATTGATCTCGATTGTTGCCACCGTATCGGTGCTGACCGGGGTGAACAAAGGCATTCGTATCCTCAGTGAGCTGAATATGCAGCTGACCGGTTTGATCCTGGTTCTGTTTGTCCTGTTTGGTCCGACCGCGTATGTGCTGGGCTCCTTCTTTACCAACACCGGTGACTACCTGTTCCACGTGGTGGAGCTGGGCCTGTGGGTGAATCCTGATCCGGAAAGTCCATGGCAGGGCTGGTGGACCATCTTCTACTGGGGCTGGTGGATCGCCTGGGCGCCGTTTGTGGCGATGTTCATTGCCCGTATCTCCAAGGGCCGTACGATCCGCGAATTTGTGCTGGGCGTGCTGATTGCTCCAACCGTCCTGTCCACCTTCTGGATCACCGTATTCGGCAACAGCGCGATCTTCCTGGAGTTGTACAGCGGTGGCGGCGTGGTAGACGCGGTGAATAGCGATATCACCATGGCCCTGTTCAAAACCATCGAACTGATGGTCTCCAGCGAGCTGCTGGCGATCACGATGGCGGGTATCTGCACCTTTATGCTGGTGACCTACTTCGTCACCTCGGCGGACTCCGCCACGCTGGTGATCTGCACCCTGGTGTCCATGGGTGATGAGCACCCACCGGCACGTTACCGCGTGTTCTGGGGGATGGCGATTGGCGCGGTGGCGGCGGTGCTGCTGTTCGCGGGTGGCCTGAAAGCGCTGCAGACCGCATCGATTGTAGCTGCCTTACCGTTCTCTGTTATTGCCCTGATGGCGACCTACGGGCTCTACAAGTCCCTGCGGGCTGAGCCACTGCCGGGCAAGCCGACGAAGAAACATGCGCCGGTTGCGGAGCCGGAAGAAGCTCATGTCGAAGTTCCGGTCGAAGCGCAGGTCAGCGTAGCGACAAGTTCCAACTGATTTTCCCGCAAAGCAGGGAGCACAGATGTGTTTCCTCTCCAATCAACCCGACGGCTTCACTGCGTGTGAACTGAGCGTGAAGTCGTCTCCTGAACTTACTCGTGGAGTTGATATGTCCTCTCAAGTAATTCTTCCCCGCATCATGCAGGTTGGTGCGGGTGCCAGTGAAAATGTACATGAAGTACTAATGAGCCTGGGCTGTGACCGCCCGTTGATCATCACCGACAAGATGATGGTCCAGCTGGGGTATGCCGGTCGTATCCAGGAAGTATTGGCCCTGCATGGTGTGAATGCCGACGTGTTTGACGACACCGTACCCGAGCCAACCGTGAACTCGATTCAGGCCGGTGTTGCGGCCATCCGTGACGGCAGCTACGACAGCATAATCGCGCTGGGTGGCGGTAGCCCGATCGACAGTGCCAAGGCGATGGGGATTCTCGGCAAGTTCGGTGGTGAGATGCGGGACTACAAGTTCCCACGCATCGTCAACGAAGAGGGCCTGCCGATCATCGCCGTGCCAACCACCGCAGGCACCGGTTCCGAAGTGACCCGCTTCACCATCATCACCGACGAAACCACCGATGAAAAAATGCTCTGTGTCGGTGTGGGCTTTATGCCGGTGGCAGCGCTGGTGGACTACACCCTGACGTTGTCGTTGCCTGCCCGGATCACCGCGGATACCGGCATCGATGCGCTGACCCACGCCATGGAGGCCTACGTAAGCCAGAAGGCGAACCACTACAGCGACAGTCAGGCGCTGGCGGCGATGAAATTGATCGGTCCGAATCTACGCAAGGTGTATCACGACGGCTCTGATGCCGCGGCCCGGGAGGCGATGATGCTGGGTTCCACCCTGGCCGGTGTGGCGTTCTCCAACGCGTCTGTGGCCTTGGTACACGGCATGAGCCGCCCGATCGGTGCCGCGTTCCACGTGCCCCACGGCTTGTCCAACGCCATGTTGCTGCCGAGTGTGACTGAATTCTCGATCCCAGGCGCACCGGATCGTTACGCTGACTGTGCCCGTGCCATCGGCGTTGCCAGCGAAGCTGACAGTGACGAGGTGGCTAACGCCAAGCTGCTGGACGAATTGCGGGCGCTGAACGACGAACTGCAGGTGCCAACACCGGAACAGTTTGGTATCGATCACACCACCTTTATGGAGCTGATGCCAACCATGGCGGAGCAGGCGCTGGCATCCGGTTCGCCCAACAACAACCCACGTATCCCAAACGCACAGGAAATCGTCGAAATCTACAAAACACTGTGGTGAGCGCTCCGGCGTTTGTGCGGTTTTTGACAACGAATTCTGCAGGCAACTGCTTATCCGTTATGAATTGAGGAAAGAAAAAGAATGAACATCGTAGGTCATCTGATTAATGGCACCATGGTCTCCGAAGCAGACCGAGTGCAGGACGTATACAACCCGGCTACCGGCAGTGTTTCCAAGCAGGTTGCGCTGGCGTCTAAAGCGACAGTAGAAGAGGCGATTGCTGCGGCGCAGGCGGCGTATCCGGCGTGGCGTAATACACCACCGATCAAACGTGCACGCATTATGTTCCGCTACAAAGAGCTGCTGGAGCAGAATGCCGACAAGATCTGCGCCATGATCGGCGAAGAGCACGGCAAAATCAGCCACGATGCGGCGGGTGAACTGCAGCGTGGTATCGAAAACGTAGAATTCGCCTGTGGTATCCCGGAACTGCTGAAAGGGGATTACACCAAGAACGTAGGCCCGAATATCGACTCCTGGAGCGAATTCCAGCCGCTGGGTGTGGTGGCGGGCATTACCCCGTTTAACTTCCCAACCATGGTACCGATGTGGATGTTCCCGCTGGCGATCGCCTGCGGCAACACCTTTGTGCTGAAGCCGTCCGAGCGTGATCCAAGCTCCACGCTGTTTATTGCTCAGCTGCTGCAGGAAGCCGGTTTGCCGGACGGTGTGCTCAACGTGGTGAACGGTGACAAGGAAGCAGTAGACGTACTGCTGACCGACGAGCGTATCAAGGCGGTGAGCTTTGTTGGCTCTACTCCGATTGCGGAGTACATCTACAGCACTGCCAACGCTAACGGTAAACGCTGCCAGGCGCTGGGTGGTGCAAAAAACCACGCCATCGTGATGCCGGATGCGGATATGGATAACACCGTGAATCAGCTGCTGGGTGCAGCGTTTGGTTCCTCAGGTGAACGTTGCATGGCGCTGTCGGTGGCGGTGGCTGTGGGTGATGCGGCGGCGGATGCGCTGGTTGCCAAAATGCGCGATGCGATGCAGTCCCTGAAAGTGGGCGCTTACACCGACAGCAGCAACGACTTCGGCCCGGTGATTACCGCCCAGCACCAGCAGAAAGTGGTCGGTTACATCAACAGCGCCGAACAGGACGGTGCCACTGTGGTGGTAGATGGCCGTTGTCCACAGGTAAGTGGTTACGAGGAAGGTTTCTTTGTGGGTGCCACCCTGATCGACGGTGTGACACCGCAGATGCAGAGCTATCAGGAAGAGATCTTCGGGCCGGTACTGCAGGTGGTGCGTGTGAACAGCATGGAAGAGGCGATGCAGCTGATCGACGACCACGAATACGGTAACGGCACCTGCATCTTTACCCGTGACGGTGAGGCGGCGCGTTACTTCTCCGACCACATCCAGGTGGGCATGGTGGGTATCAACGTACCGCTGCCGGTGCCTGTGGCCTATCACAGCTTTGGTGGCTGGAAACGTTCCCTGTTTGGAGATCTGCATGCCTACGGACCGGACGGCGTGCGCTTCTACACCAAGCGTAAGACCATCACCCAGCGCTGGCCTTCTGCCGGTGTGCGTGAAGGTGTGAACTTCTCGATGCCTACCATGAAATAAGCGATCGAGCGTCGGCACCACGTTCCAGTTGGGGCGTGGTGTTCCTACCGCGACACGCCCGTCGGGAGGCAGGATTAAGTTTAAGAATTACCTACACTTTTTTCTTGCGACTGCGCCGTCTTGGCTTATTCTGGAATCATCAAATAAGAATAATTTACCGTCAGGTTGTATGAGTGTCGGTTGCCCACGATGACAGCAAAAAACGTTAAAAAGAAACTGCCCCCACTGAACTGGCTACGCGCGTTTGAGGCGTCTGCGCGCCACCTCAATTTCACCCAGGCTGCGGCCGAGCTGAATATGACGCAGGCGGCGATCAGTCAGCAGATAAAAGGGCTGGAGAACCAGCTGGGTATGGCGCTGTTTAAACGTCTGCCGCGTGGCCTCGAATTGACCGAGGCTGGACAGGGTTTTATGCCGGTGGTGCAGGAATCGATCGAGCGTCTGGCCGTTGCCACCGATGAACTGTTTGGTCAGGGGCGCAACCGATTACTGAACGTTCGGGTTAATCTGGTCTTCTTTACCACCTGGCTGGCGCCTCGATTAGGGCGTTTTCGTGCATTGCACCCCGAAGTTGGATTGCGTATCAGCAGCAATATCTGGGTGGATGAGCGGGAAAAAGAGGCAGATATGGAGATCCGTTATGGTACGGGTGTGTGGCGTGGATTTACCGCAAGCCGCCTCACCTGGGATGAGCTGATCCCGGTCTGCAGTCCACAGCTGGATAACGGATTACCGCCCCCACGTACCCCTGAAGAGCTGGAAAACCACACTCTGTTGCATGTGATCGGTTACAAGGAAGGTTGGGGCCATTGGCTCAACAAAACCGGTCATCCGGAAATCGATTCACCGCAGAGCTTCCAGCTGGATACCCTGATTACCGCTCTGGAGATGGCTTCACTGGGGCAGGGCATTGCCTTGGGACGGACCTCGCTGGTGGCACGTAAGCTGGCCTCCGGGGAGTTGATTGCGCCGATGGCTGAATCGGTGCCCACCGAGGAAGCCTTTTATCTGGTCAACCCTGATACCAGTTACCATCATCCGCACGCGGAAGTCTTCCGTCAGTGGCTGTTGTCAGAAGCGGAACAGGAGGCGGGGAGCGACCTGCCGCAGGTTGGCGACACCTGAGCCTGGCCTAACAATTGGAACCACTACGGATATCCATGTCCGCGCATATGGTTGAGACAGGCCTGTTTTTTAAGCAGGCCTGGCTTCAGGCCGCGCTGTAACGCTCCGGTGGCGCTTCATACGGCTTAATCCCTGCGAACGTATCGGCGTTGTAGCGTCGGTGTTTGGCATCCACCATCTCATCCAGCGTATCAATTACCGTGTCACACGCGCGTTCAATCTGTTCGAAGGTAGCGTACAGCTGTGTCTGTATATCCAGATCCTGTTCCCAATCCTGACCGATCAGTTCCAGCACCAGCTGCATGTTCAGGTGCAGGTCCGCATGTGGTGTAGGGATTGCGTTGAAGGCGCGCAGTTGGCCAAACTGTTCCTGCGTATCGTCAGCGTTCAGCCACTGACCGAGGTGGCATTGGTGCGTATCGATGTCTGCTGCCCGCGCGTTGTCCGAATCCCGTCCCAGGTTCACCGCCGTATAACCGTTCTGCTTGTGGATAAAGTGCTCCAGCTTGGCCAGGGAGGCGAAGCTCACGTCATGGATATAGCTGATACGCGACAGGGCTGTGTTGGACGACTGGGCAACCTCATTGAAGTGGTTTTCAAACTGACCCAGGGTATCGCTGGATGCGATCGACATCTCCCGCATGGCGGCCGTGTCGGTCAACATGCGTGTGGATTCCTGACGCAGGGTTTGCATCACCTCTGAGATCTCTGAGGAGGCACGCTTGGAGTGTTCGGCCAGGCTGCGCACTTCATCGGCCACCACCGAGAAACCACGACCGTGTTCACCGGCACGGGCCGCTTCAATCGCCGCGTTTAGGGCCAGCAGGTTGGTCTGGTCGGCGATGGTGGTGATCAGATTCACCGAGTGGGTTACCGCTTCCTGGTGGGCGTTAAACTCCTCAACCGCTTTTGCCGTCTGGTCGATCTTCTGCACCAGCTGGCTGAAGATGCTGCTCATCTCCTGCATCGACTGGATACTGTCTTCCGCGGCGGAGGCGTTTTTGGCCGACAGGCTTTCCAGCTCTTCGGTGGCGGAGACGATGCCACGGATATCGGTTTGGCTGGTGGTCATGTTTTTCAGCAGGTTTTCGGCGTTCAGGTGCCCCAGGTTGGAGAGCAACTTATTGCGACGCTCCTTCTGGTGGTTTTCCTGCAGAATCTCCAGCGACTGGTTGCCCTGTTCCAGCGCTTCGCGGTAGGCCCCATGCAAGCCTGAGGTCTGCATCTTGCGGTAGAACTTGCCCTCGCTGGCAAACTTCAGTGCGGTGGATTGTTCGCGGA
This sequence comes from Pontibacterium sp., assembly GCF_964228735.1. Lineage (GTDB taxonomy): Bacteria > Pseudomonadota > Gammaproteobacteria > Pseudomonadales > Balneatricaceae > Pontibacterium. The sequence continues at coordinate 77,946 of NZ_CAXRBQ010000086.1, forward strand.
AGCAGGTCTCCAGCTGGTCGAGCATGTTGTTAAAGTGCCAGCACACCTCGCCCAGGCTGTTGCGGTGGCGGATATGGGTGATACGTGAACCCAGCTGGCCGTCACTGATCTCCCGTGCCACGCGGGTGATCTCCGCCAGCGGTGACAGGGCGATGCGCAGGTTGTGCAGATAGAGCAGGGCGCTGCCGACACCAAACAGCATCAGGCCACCAAACCAGAGCCAGTCCATCGGTTGCCAGCCGTGGGACGCCATGCCGATAATCCCGGCAATAAACAGCAGCAGGTTTAGGAAAACAACCGCGTATACCGCTTTAGATAGAAAGGATAAATTCGTCATAGCTGAGGTTCAGTTGGTTGAGTTTGGAGGTCAGCAAGCTGAGGGATGCATCAATCGCATCCCGTGGGCCTACCCGTTGTTCTTCGGCCAGCAGTTCGGCGTAGAGCGCTGACATGATGGCGACAGCTTCCGGACGCGGTTTGCGGCGCACGGAGAAATACCCTACCGGGCGTCCATCGGGGCCGTTATCGGGGGTGACGTTGGCAAAGACCCAGTAAAAACTACCGTCTTTGGCCATGTTTTTGACGTAGGCGAAGCACTCCCGGCCCTCTTTGATGGTGGTCCAGAGGAAATGGAACACTCCGCGTGGCATATCAGGGTGGCGCACGATATTGTGCTGGGTGCCCAGCAGCTCCTCTTCGGAGTAACCGGAGAACTGGATAAAGATTTCGTTGCAGTAGGTGATGCGACCGCTGGCGTCCGTTTTGGATACGATGAAGTCGCCCTCTATCATCACACGTTCGTGCTGGGTGGGGGTGATCTTGTTTTTCATTATTTTTTATCTGATTGAGCGGTGATCGTGACCGGCTGAAACGAGCGGTACCAGTCATCGAACTGCGCTGCAGGTAATGGTTTGGAGAACAGATAGCCCTGTCCGTAGTCGCATCCTGCCTGGGTCAGCAGCATCTGCTGCTCTTCGGTTTCAATCCCTTCGGCAACCACTTTGATACCCAGTTTGTGGGCCATCACGATGATTGCTTCACACAGTGACAGTTCACTGGAATCCTTGCTCAAGTTGCGCACGAAGGATTGATCGATTTTCAGGAAATCGATATCCAGCTGGCGCAGGTAGGAGAGCGATGAATAGCCGGTGCCAAAGTCGTCCAGGGAGATCTGCATACCCGCATCCCGGAAACTTGTCAGCGTGGCGGTAACCTGATCGCCGGACTGCATCAGCAGGTTCTCGGTGATTTCGATGGTGATCGCGTTGCCGCTGAGGTCGCGTTTGCTCATCAGGTCGGTCCACTGGGAGAGTTTCCCCTGGGCATCCTGGAACTGGATGGGCGACGCGTTGACGCTGATCTGGAAGCGCGGATCGACTTCGTGGCGCCAGGTCTTTACCTGCTGCAGCGCCTGGCCGAATACCCAGTCACCAATCTCCAGGATGATCCCGGTCTCTTCCGCCAGAGGGATGAAGTCTGCCGGGCTGACAAAACCGCGCACCGGGTGAATCCAGCGCAGCAGCAGCTCGGCCTTGTAGACCGAGTTGTTCTGCAGGTCGATGATCGGCTGGTAGTAGGCAACCAGCTCCTGCTTACAGATGGCGGTTTTCAGGTCCGTGGTGAGTAGGATGCGTTCCCGCGTCTCCTCTTCCATCTGTGGCGTAAAGAACTGGTAGCGGTTGCGCCCCTGACGCTTGGCGGTGTACATCGCCTGGTCGGCGTTCTTCAGCAGTGACTGCACATCCTGGGCATCGTTTGGATAGAGGCTGATGCCCACACTGGCGGAAATATAGTTCACCTCGTTGTCATCCAAGGTGTAGGAGAATGAGAGGGTATCGATGATATCCGACGCCACGCGTTCCGGGCTCTGGGCATTGGAAACCTGCTTCAGGATCACAGTAAATTCGTCGCCCCCCAAGCGGGCCACCACATCGGACTGACGTACGCAGTTGCTGATGCGTTTTGCTACTTGCTTGAGCAGGTCATCACCCTGGTGGTGCCCCAGGGTATCGTTCACATCCTTGAAGCGGTCCAGATCGATAAACAGTAGGGCCACCGGCAAGCCGGAAAAGTCGGCTTCGCACATGGCGCTGCTCAGCAGATCCAGGAACATGTTGCGGTTGGGCAGGGAGGTCAACGGATCCAGGTTGGCCTGCTGCCAGATCAGCTTTTCCGACTCTTTCTGGGCGGACAGGTCGGAGAACAGGGCCACACGCCGGTGGGGATTGCCGTCCTTATTGTAGACCGTGTTGATCGTCAGCCACTCGGGATAGAGTTCGCCGGTTTTTTTCTTGTTCCAGATCTCTCCCTGCCAGGCACCGGTGTCGGACAGCGTCTGCCACATCTGCTGGTAGAAGGATTTATCGTGCAGGTCCGAGCTCAGTACGCTGGTTTTCAGCCCCTTTACTTCGGAAAACTCGTAACCCGTAACCTTGGTGAATGCCGGGTTGACCGCCAGAATGTGGCCGTTGGCATCGGTCACTGTCATCGCTTCGCTGCTGTTGCCAAAGATCAGCGACGCCAGCTGTAACTCTTCCGACTGACGGTATTGCTCAACCACCAGGGCCAGCAACGTGGTGATGCGTTTAACCAGACGGCGCTCGTTGCCGGACGGTGTGCCCGCGTATTTCTTGTAGATGGCAAAGACACCCAGCTGCTTGCCGTTGCCGCCGAGAATCGGTTGCAGGTAACAGGAGCGGATCCGCACACGTTCGCCGATCTCCGGGCGGGATCTCCACTGCGCGTCGCAGCGCACATCCGGCACGGTGTAGCGTTGGCGTGCGGCGCTGGCCAGGCTAAGCGCCGCCACCGCTTCGGTGGTGTCTTTATCCCAGCGTTTGCCGATATGGGGGGCGCTGAGAATATCGATATCCCCACCGGTATTGCCGATGACCGCGCAGCAGCGGAACTCCGGGTTATCCCGTTCGATCTGGCACAGAGCGAAGTGGATCACTTCATCGAGCTGGGTGCCCTGGTAAAGCTTCTGCAATACCTCGCTGCGGGTGATGGAGGAGTTCTCCAGCTGCTCCTTCTCCTGGATGGCCAGGGCCAGGATCGTACCGATCACACTCAGCGCCATCAGGAACATCCACAGGTTGGTGACGCCGTGAATCGGCTGCAGATCCGCGTTGATACCGGTGCCTTCAACCAGATACGCCACACCCAGCAGGGTGCAGATACTGATGACAAACATGGCACCGTGCATCTTGAAACGTACGCCGCCCCAGGCCACGAATGCGAACATCAAATAGGATTCCAGCCAGCCGCTGGCACCGTCGGAGAAGATGGCAAAGGCGGTTATGAGGGTCATACCGCCCAAAAATAGCACTTCGCTGAACAGGGTGTGGGAATAGGTGTAGCGGGGCGGACATTTCCACACCAGGATGGATACGGCGATCACCAGAACACCTAACAGATCACCCTGAAACCAGTGGATAAAGTTGAGCGGTAGGCTGCTGCTCGATAATGCTCCAAACAGGCTGTGGGCGAGGGTGCCCAGGGATGCGGTGACCAACGAACAGATCAGGCCCGCAAGGGTGATCTGTAGGTAATCCTGCCGGGTGCGCATGCTGAGATCACGGTGATACCAGTGCTTGAGGTACCCCACGGCTGCGAGCACACCCAGGGTATTGGCGATCGCTACACTGCCGATCAGTGTGGATGAGTTCTCCGTTGAGAGGCCGCTCAGGATGGAGCCGAGCAGAATGCCGGGCCAGAGCTGCACACCACCGATCAGCAGCACGGCCAGGGCAATGCCATTGGCCAACCATGTGTTCAGAATTTGTGGATCAACCGACAGAAAGGAGAGTGTGAAACTGCCGCATAGCCCGTACACCAAGGTAAACAGGCTGATTTTGAACAACGCACCTTTGTCGCGAAGGATACGTCTCAGCGAGATGAACGAACGGTGGGCGGCTTTGTTAAGCGTCGCCAGATAATACTGATGTCCTGAGTCCATGGAGATAATCGGAACTGCATAAATTTGTACTGTGAAAAATAGAGCGTGAAGGATATTACGAAAAAAGTACTAGTACCGGGATTGATATGCAGAAAGGATGGAGGTGTTGATTTAGATCAAGAATTTATGAGCAATCATTCTCGTTTATGTTTCAAAGTTCATATTTGCGACATGCGCTTATGAGTAGCACGAGCGCATTCGCGTGAATCGTCGCTGCTTTCCACAGGCGATTCACGCGAGGCCCTTCAGATGAGAATAGCGGGGGACTTTAGGTTTCCTGCGCTGTATCCATAAATACCACCCCACCCGGAGATTCTTGTTTGAGCTGCCTGATTCGATGTTCGACGTCCTTCATTACGCTGGCCTGTTTCTGATGGGGATGGCAGGTGGCCACCACAAAAGTCGCGCTCAATTGGATGTTTTCGGTAAAGCGGTGGCTGTGGATGGATGAGGCCAGTGCCTCGGCGGTTTTCCGAGCAATATCGGTTGGTGTGTCCGGACACAGGATCAGGAAGCTGTCACCGCCCCAACGGCCAAAGTGAACGTTGTCCGGCAGACGCTCTTCGATCAGTCGGCTCATCTCTACCAGCACCAGATCACCCACGGCGTGGCCGTAGTCCACATTCAGTTTGCTGAAGCCATCCAGGTCAAACAGGATGATGTTGAGTGGCTGGCCGTTACTACTGCAGTGTTCGATATCCCGTTCCAGCTCCGAATCCATGTTCACACGGTGGTAGACCCCGGTGAGGTAATCGCGCTTGGCCAGCTGCTCCAGGCGCTGGTTACGGTCGTTCAGGCGGGCGTTGACCTTGGAAAGCTGGGCGTTGAACAGACGGCTGCTGTAGTTGCGGTAGGCCAGAAAGGCGGCGAATACAGAGAGAATCCCAACCAACACAAGTAGCACGGTGTAGTCCCGTGCCTGTTGCACTTCAATGTTGTACCAACGCGACAAAATCTCATCCCGCTTCTGTTCTGTGATTGCAAGTACGGCTTTCTGAAAGGCGGTAGTCAGTAGCAGATCGTCGTTGCGAATGCCGATGCCCAGCTCGATGTAGAAATCCGTATGACCGCCGATTTTCAGCGAGCTCATGCCATGCCGTTCAATCTGGTAGAGGGCGATGGGCAGGGTTGCCATGGCTGCCGTCACCTCACCCTTCATCACCGCACGTAGTGACTCCAGCAGGGAGGGAGGGTAGATCACATCCAGTTGGGGGAAGTTATTACGTACGTGTTCGGCAAAGATGTAACCATCGGGGATCGCCAACTTCTCGCCTTCCAGGCTTTTCAGGCCGTCGAGATAAGTGGCTTTCTGGTCGGTGATCAGCACAACCGGCATCGATACATAAGGAACGGTGAAGTTGAGGAACTTCGCGCGTTCGGGACTCTGGTTGATCATCGGTAACACGTCACAGAGTCGCTCACGGGCTTTGTCCATCGATTCTGACCAGTTCTCGGTGGGTACCAATTGGAGCTTTATGCCGAGCATTTTGGCGTACTCTTTCATAAAGTCAGCACTGACACCGGTATGGCGCCCCTGCTTATTTATGGCCTCAAATGGCATCCAGTTGGGATCAACGCACACCTTTACCGGGCCGCGCTCACGGAGATAACGCCTCTCCTCTGCGCTGAACTCCAGGTCTGCTGCGTAAATGCATGAAGCCCCACCTAACAATAAAAGTGCACCCAATCGCAGGCACGTTTCCCTCAATCCCATAAACGGCATGTCCTTACAGATCTTTGGTGCTTATAGCGTAGCAACAGAGTGCGGATCGGGCTAAATCGAATCCGGTCTGTTGTTTGAGGCGGGGGAACTGGATTGCTGAGGAAACCGAGCTGGTCAAAACTTGATCTGAGTCAAAAATATGTTTCTAAAATAAGTATTATGTATCATAAAAAATACGCATAAATCATAAGTGTTAATTGAAATTAGTTCTCGTTTTCAATTAAAAATATATATTAAACAGTGGCTTAGTTTTTTTTGTGTTGGTGTTTGTGTTTGTTTTAAAGTGATACGTAACAAATATATAGAGTGTTGTATTTTGTATCATAAGTGCTAAGTTTGAGCGGACTTAAAAATAACAACGCCCAATCAGAGGTTATGCTCATGCACGATAAGATCGCTCACACCATGGAAATGCCACCAGAAACGCCTCAGCCAAACATCTACCCGTTGAGCTGGGAAACCAAGACCTCCAAAGCGGAAGAGATTTGGGATGCTTCTCTGCGTGAAGCCTGGAACCCGAAAGATCTGCCTTGGGATACTTTCAATGTAGAAAGCTACTCTTGGGAAGAGCGTGAAGCGATTGCTTACTGGTGGACCCTACTGTCCGTATTCGATGCATCTGCACCACCGGTATTTGCCGAAGCATTTATCAAGACCTATGAAGACCACGAAGAAGACGCTATCCGTCGTTGCTTCTTCTCCGTTACCCGTGACGAACAGAACCACGAACAGATGTGTGGTCTGGCAATCACCAAGCTGCTGGAATCTAACAGCCCGCTGGAATACGAACCAAAAACCGACCTGGGTAAACGCCTGAAGCGCAACGCTGCGTGGTTGTACTACAACGGCGGTCGTTACTGGAACGGTTACAAACAGGCCGTGCCTAAGTACAGCCTGGCGGTACTGTTCAGCTCCTTCCTGATGGGTGAGATCGCTGCGGCGACCATCTTCAAGCAGATGTCCCAGAGCTGTGAAGAGCTGGTATTCCAGGAAGCATTTAAGAACATCGGTCGTGACGAAGGCCGCCACATGGCGATCTGTCTGTCCCTGATGGAGCGCGACTATCCGAAGCTGTCTGACGAAGAGAAGAAGATCATCACCAAGCAGATCCGCGCAGGTTACCTGTTCCTGTCTGCGGTGCTGTTCGAGCCGCCAGCAGAGTTCTGGGATCTGCCGGAAGACTTCATCTCCACTCAGCGTGAAGCGGAAGAGATTGCGCGTGAAGCGGGCTTCGGTATCCCAAGCTTCGACGCGAAGAAAGACAACTGGCGTGAAGCGATGCTGAACCTGAAAGCGGTTCTGGATAAGTACGACACTCCATTCCCGGCGATCCCTGAAGTGGACATCACCGGTGAAGAAGTGACTCAGGCAGACCTGGACGCAGCGGACATCATCCCAATCTTCTGATCCCGTCCCTTTGCAAGTCACTGCGCAGCCGCTCGGGTTTCCCGGGCTGGCTGCTTTGTTTTATAGAACGAATGCTGTTACAGGGCTGATTGATTAGGTTCAGAGCCCGGAGGTGAGTATGACTACGATCCGTTTATCCCCGTCCGGTAAAGAGGTGGAAGCCAAGTCCGGTGAAACCGTACTGGAAACCCTGGAAAACGCGGGTTACGCCCTGCCTAACAACTGCCGTGCCGGTGCCTGTGGTGAATGTAAGGTTAAGGTTCTGGAAGGTGAGTTCGACCAGGGGCTGGTAATGGACATGGCCCTGTCTCAGGAAGAGCGTGCAGAAGGTTTCGGCCTGATGTGTATGTGTAAGCCGTTAGGTGAATCCCTGGAGATCGACTGGGGTACCGACGATGCGATGCCGAAGCTGTTCCCGCCAAAAGAAAACGTACGTTGCATGGTAGTGGACCGCATCGAGCGCACACCACGTATCGCCGAGATCCGTTTGCGTCCGGTAGGCGAAGCGGTGCGTTTCTGGCCGGGTCAGTATGTCAGCCTGACCGATACCAACCGTACGATCACACCACGTTCCTACTCCATCGCCAATGCGCCACGCCCGGATGGCGAGATCGTATTGCAGATCACCCGCGTGCCCGAAGGTAAAACCAGCAACTGGGTGCACGACGAAGTACACGCTGGCACCATGGTGAACATCTCCGGTCCATACGGTACCTTTATCGGTGATCCAAGTACCGATGCGCCGGTACTCTGTCTGGCAGCGGGTACGGGTCTTGCGCCTATCATGGGGTTGGCGGATGCGGCCCTGCGCCGAGGCTTCAACAAGCCGGTACACCTGATGTTCTCCGCGCAGCGCGAAGAAGACATCTACTGTAAAGGTCAGCTGGAGCTGTGGAACGTACGCCACCGCCGCTTTAAGTTCCTGCCGACCCTGACCCGTGAAGAGAAAGCGGGCATGCTGTACGGCCGTATTCCGGGCATCCTGAAGGATCACTACCCGGATCTATCCAAACACGCGATCTACATTGCAGGCAGCCCGGAATTTGTGGATGACTGTATTGCGGCCGCTAAAGCGCTGGGTGCACAGGACGATATGATCCACACCGAAGGTTTCTTCGATCAGGCACCGCCTGAGACACCGGCGGAAGACCGTCTGGTCTGATATCACCGCTAACCTTGCATAAAAAAAAACCGGTCCTTTGTGGCCGGTTTTTTTGTGTCTGTCTGGAATTTTAGACGGCGTGTGAGATGAGTGTATGGATAACCATTCATAATTTATGAATGATCGTCCGGGAGTGTTGGTTGGTTTTGTTATCAACCGACTGTTTTATATGAGATTTTTGCTGGCTGGTCTCTGTCTTGCTCTAGTGGTTGTTTTCCACCTCCTGTGTCTGATGCGAACAGGAGCGTGGATCACTCTGACCAATAACAAGAGCTAACGGATACTCTCAGATGACCCAACCCAAAAACGCCATCGTAACCGGTTCGACCAGCGGCATCGGTTTAGGTATCGCCACCGCACTTGCCAAAAGCGGCATGAATATCATGCTGAACGGTTTTGGTGATGCTGCGCAGATTGAACAGATTCGCCAGGATCTGGAGAACCGCTATGGCGTGCAGGTGCTCTATTCCGATGCTGATATGACCCAGCCCACTGCGATTGAAGTAATGGTAGAGCAGGCGGAGACCGCCTTTGGGCAGATCGATGTGCTGGTCAACAACGCCGGTATCCAGCATGTGGCGCCGGTGGATGAGTTTCCGACCGAAAAGTGGGACGCGATTATGGCGATCAACCTTACCAGCGCATTCCACACCACCCGCCTGGTCTTGCCGGGCATGAAAGCGCGCGGCTGGGGCCGCATCATCAACCTGGCCTCGGCCCACGGTCTGGTGGCGTCACCTTATAAATCTGCCTACGTGGCCGCCAAGCATGGCCTGATCGGTTTCACCAAAACCGTTGCCCTGGAAGTGGCAGAGCAGGGGGTGACCGTCAATGCGATCTGCCCGGGTTACGTGCTTACTCCGCTGGTGGAAAAACAGATTCCGGACACCGCCAGGGCCCGCGGTATCACTGAAGAGGAAGTAAAACGGGACGTGCTGCTGAAGGCTCAGCCCACCAAGAAGTTTGTCACCGTCGAGCAGCTGGGTGATGCGGCACTGTTCCTCTGCAGCGATGCGACAGCTTCCATGACCGGTACGTCGATGATCATGGACGGCGGTTGGACAGCGCAGTAAAGCGTTAGGTTGATGGCCTGTGTGATTGCAGTCTGGTCTGCACCTGATGCCAGTAATACGCCGCCCAGGTCATCAGTGCCGCCAGGCTCATGGCGATCAGAGTGGCGATGGCGGCGCCGTTGATACTGTAACGGGGGATCAACCAGAGGTTGCACAGGGCATCAATTGACAGGGTCAGGCAGCCGATCACCACCACGTAGGTGCCGCGATGGCTGTACTGCAGCCAGGTGGAGGAAAATGCTGCCAACGCCCACACAGCGTAGCCCGAAATCAGGTAGATCAGCGCCTGTTGGGCCTGCAGGAAGTCTTCGCCAAAGAAGGAGAGCAACCACTGTCCGGCGACGATCAGGAATAGGGTAAGTGTGACAATCACCAGAGTGATCAGCTTCTGGCCGCGCCAGAACAAAGTGCGAGCCGTGTGTTCACCCTGTTCCATCGCCGGTGCGATCAACGGCAGGAACAGCCCCGCGACCGTCACCTGAGCTACCGGTAGCATATGGGCGGTGGTGGCTGCCGCCGCAAAGTGGCCCACGTCATGTTCCTGCGCCAGCAGCTCCAGCATAAACAGGTCGATCTGGTTCAGTCCCAGGGTGATCAACATCGCCAGCATCATTGGGACCGACAGCTTGAGCCAATGCTGGCCGCCACTTGTCTCCGGTGCGCGCTGTATTGTGACCAGATCCAGCTGACGCAATTTGTACCACTGCCAACCGATAATTACACAAACCGCAGTGGCACCGGAGGCGATCACCTGCCACAACTCCACCTTGGCGAATAGCGCCCAGATCGCGCCGATCAATACGATCTTCAGCAGGGGGAGGGCGATACGCCAGGGTAGGTTGGAGAGCGCCAGCAGTTTTGCGGATTGCAGTACGCGACTGAGCAACGCCCCAACGGCGATCAACGGCAGGACAAAGGACATCATCAACAGCGGATGGTGATCTTCCAGGTCGGTGCTGCTCAGATGCAGGTAACCACCGATGGCCGTACAGATAATCACCGCCAGTGAAAGGCCCGCGGCAATCAGTAGATAGAAACGCAGAAATTCCCACACGCAACGGTTATCCCCGCGGGACAGCGGCGCCGATAGAATGCGCGGCGCCACCCGGTCACCACCTAGCAGGATCAATACACTGGCCAGCGCAGCGAAGGCGTAGGCTACCTTGTAGTCGCCGTATTCATGGCTTGAGAGTGTGTTGCTGAGCGTGAGGTTAAACAGGTAATCGGCCAGGAAACCCACAAACACACCCAGGAACAGAATCAGGCTGCCCTTTTTGAAGTAGTCGGGCGCAAGTGGGTCTTTAGTGTTTTGATTTTCCATGGGGGTGCTTATCGCGCTGTTGGATAGCGCGAAGATATAGAAGGTGAAATGGGATGGCTATTCCACAATGGCCTAGATTAGGCCAATGGATAAGAGGCCATTTCAGGCCCAATATCGTCATTGATGGTAGCGGATTACTTGATCGGCAGTTTGGTGGTGTACTTGATCTCTTCCATAGAGAAACTGGAGGTGACATTGGATAACCCGTCGATATCGTTGATCAGCTTTTTATAGAACACATCGAAGGTTTCGATATCCTTCACCACCACCCGCAGCAGGTAGTCCCACTCGCCGGACATGCGGTAGCACTCCACCACCTCATCAAAATACATTACCCGCTCGGCAAACTTCTCCAGCCAGGCGGAGTCGTGGTGTTGGGTTTTGATATGCACAAACACCGAAATGCCCAATTGGATCTTGGCACCGTCCAGCAGCGCTACTCGGGCCTTGATGATGCCTTCATCTTCCAGACGTTTGATCCGCTTCCAGCAGGGGGTGGTGGACAGGTTTACCTGCTCGGCGATCTCGCTCACCGACAGGGTGCAGTCGCTTTGCAGTAGATCAAGAATTTTTCGGTCTGTCTTGTCCATGGCATTTGGTTTTCTTATTGGGGCTCAGTGGAGAAAATATTTCTCCTTTTAGGCGTAGGCTGTCAAGAACTAGCAAAAATTTTCTCCACCCCCCTTGGTAGATTAATCACAACGTTTTTTAATCTGAAAGAGGGTAAATGATGGCGTCCTGGGTAACTGAAGCAATCGGTAAAATTTCCGCAGATTATCAGCGTTCGGCGGATACACATCTGATCAAGCTGGAAGGGCTGAAGCTGAAGGGGATCGATATCTATCTGAAGGATGAAAGCACTCACCCAACTGGCAGTCTGAAGCACCGCCTGGCGCGTTCCCTGTTTCTGTATGCGCTTTGTAACGGCAAGGTCACCAAAAACACCACCGTCGTGGAAGCTTCCTCGGGCAGTACCGCGGTATCCGAGGCGTACTTTGCGCGGATGATTGGTGTACCGTTTATCGCCGTGATGCCACGCAGTACCGCCAAGAGCAAAATCCGCCAGATCGAATTTTTTGGCGGTCGTTGCCACTTTGTGGACTGCGCAACCCAGATGCATGATGAAGCGATCAAAGTGGCAAACGAGCTGAATGGCTGCTTTATGGATCAGTTTACCTACGCCGAGCGGGCCACCGACTGGCGCGGCAACAATAACATTGCCGAAAGCATCTTCCGGCAGATGGAAGCAGAACCCAACCCGGTGCCACACACCGTGGTGATGAGTGCGGGTACCGGCGGCACATCGGCCACCATCGGGCGCTATATTCGCTACAAAGGGTTTGATACACAGCTGCTGGTGGTCGATCCGGAGAACTCTGTGTTCTATGACAGTTATGTCACCCGCGATGCCGGTCTGACTGCCAGTATGGGCAGCCGGATAGAGGGGATTGGTCGTCCGCAGGTGGAGGCGTCCTTTCAGTGGGATGTGATCGACACAATGATAAAGGTGGAGGATGCCGCCAGTATCGCCACGATTCTGTGGTTGGAGCAAAAAATCGGCCGTAAGGCAGGGGCATCTACCGGAACCAACTTGTGGGGTGTATTGCAGGTTGCCAAAGAGATGCAGGCTCGGGGAGAAACCGGATCAATCGTTACCCTGATGTGTGACAGCGGCGAGCGCTATCTGGATACCTATTACAGCCCGGTTTGGGTGAAGAAACATATTGGGGATGTTCAGCCCTATATCGACCAACTGGACGCCCGGTTTTGAGCCCTGTTTTGGGGCGTCGGGATTCGATGCTGCCCCAATTTTGTGCCCTTATTTCAGCAAGATAGGAGTCCCCTGCCAATTTGCCGGGTTACTTCTGGCGTCATTACGAACAGAGTAGTCGCATGCAGGCGCAGTTAATCCTGAATTTTGTTACCATATACGCGCTGGGCGAAACGGTGTTGTAGATCTTTAAATATGGCGTCGTGATGATGTCTGGCAGGCCGCTGATCACCGAGGTGGGTGAGCGGTAACTACAGCATTCTGAATACGGCTTTATTTGCCGTCTTCAGGCCTGCATGAGATGGCTAACTATCGGTGTATCTGTGGCTAATCTAGAGAATACCGATTTTTATCTATCTCGTCTGCGTGCATAATTCGCATTTGGGATTTAATAACGTGGCCCCGCCCCCTTTCTGACAGGCGCGGCCAGCTGCTAAGCAATAGGTATATATTCGATGGGCACAGCACAAGTCAGCATCATTATGGGTTCTCGCTCCGATTGGGAAACCATGAAAAACGCAACCAAACCACTGAGCGAGCTGGGTGTAGAATTCGACACACAGGTTGTATCCGCTCACCGTACGCCAGAGCGTCTGTTTGAGTTCGCGACTGAAGCGCACAACCGTGGCGTGGAAGTGATCATCGCTGGTGCGGGCGGTGCTGCTCACCTGGCGGGTATGGCGGCGTCCATGACTCACCTGCCAGTGATCGCTGTGCCTGTAGCAAGCAAAAACCTCAAAGGCATGGACAGCCTGCTGTCCATGGTTCAGATGCCAAAAGGCGTAGCCGTTGCCTGTCAGGCGATTGGTGAAGCCGGTGCCTACAACGCAGGCCTGATGGCTGCACAGATGCTGGCGCTGAAAGACGAAGCACTGAGCCAGCGTCTGCAGGACTGGCGTAAAAACCAGACTGACAATGTGCCTGTGGAGGTCGAATAATGAACGTAGCTGTCGTTGGGTGCGGGCAACTTGCTCGAATGCTTGCACTTGCCGGTTGGCCTATGGGATATCGCTTCTCGTTCCTGGCGATGCCAGGCGAGAACCGCGGCTGCGTGGAAGGCTTGGGAACCATTGTTGAGTTCCAGCCTGAGCAGAGCATGGAAGAGCTTTATGAAGCAATGGGTAAACCTGATGTGGTGACCGTTGAACGCGAGCACCTGGACGTAGAGCTGCTGAAAGCATTTCAGCCATTCTGCGCCGTTTGCCCAAGTCCAGATGCTGTGAAAATCTGCCAGCACCGTGGTCGCGAAAAGCGTTTCCTCAACGGTATCGGCATTCCGACAGCACCGTTCAAACTGGCTGCGAACGATGACGAGCTGCGCCAGGGTATCGCCGAAATGGGCTTCCCGGTGCTGGTCAAGACCTGTGAAGAGGGTTACGACGGCTACGGCCAGTGGATGCTCCGTACAGAAGAAGACTTTGCTGAGCTGATGGCACTGGATTCCCGTCCAGAGCTGGTAATCGAAGGCCTGGTGAAGTTCGAGCGCGAAGTTTCCCTGGTGGCTGCACGTAACACCGAAGGTGAAGTGGCGTTTTATCCACTGACTGAGAACTACCACAGCAACGGCATTCTGCTGACCTCCATCGTACCGGCTGAACTGCCTTCACCCGAGCTGGTGGAACAGGCTGAAGAGATCGGCCGCAAAGTGCTGGACGCAATGGATTACGTGGGTGTGCTGGCGATTGAGCTGTTTGTCACCGACGAGGGGCTGGTGGTCAACGAGCTGGCGCCGCGCGTGCACAACAGCGGTCACTGGACACAAGCGCTGAACGTAAGCTCCCAGTTTGAAAACCACCTGCGTGCAATCACCTCGCTGGGCCTGGGTAACACCCAGCCAAGCCAGTGTGTGGGCATGGTCAACCTGCTGGGTTGTCGCCCAACCAAAGCGCAGCAAAGCCTGAGCAATGTTCAGGTTCACCAGTACAACAAATCCCTCCGCCCTGGTCGAAAAGTGGGTCATCTAAACCTTTGGAATGATGATCGCGCCCAACTTCTGGACCAACTCAATAGTATCAAGCAGGATTTGTACGGTCCTGATTCCGTATGATATAAGTTACGGCCATCGCGCGTTGCAGCATGTAAAAACAGTTATGCTTGCAACGCTGGCTGTACACATTTTCGTGTTGCAGAGGTGTTCCACAAGAACGCCTCTGGCCCCGTTATGACGTGTAAGGAAAATGCCTTGTAAGGGCTTTATCGAAGCTTTCCAGGCTGGGGTATGTGTTACAGATGGCGAAAGCCCGTTGATTTGATGACGAGCAAGGATGAGGCTCGGGTTTCTGTTTAGTGTGTTTAACGCGCTTGATTGGCGAACTTTTTGCAAGGTTTCATCTCTGATGAAAGGCCTGCGATTTTCGCTGTAGAGGCATTAAATCATTTACCACAGTTACTTATAGTTCAGACAATGCGTAACAGATGTTTTGTCGTTATGAGTATGTAATCCCCATTGAGAATTCTGATAAAGTGACACGTCTAAGACTTTAGTCGGTGGCAATCAGATAGCCAAAATGGCTCCCGAAGTGGTTCGGGATTTAGCTGATTGATCCGTCCGAATGACGTCTTAAGTCGTGCGAATCAGAGATTGTGATTGGAGCATAAGATGAGACCGAAACGCAGAGTTAAGGGCAAAGAGTACATAGCGCCGTGGGAAAAGGCGTTTAACAGCGTTCTCTCTCCGCTTGAGGAGTTCATTCACCGTCAGACCACCAGTGGTGTGTTGCTGATGTTGTGTGCGGTAGTTGCGCTAATAATTGCCAACACTGGTTTCTACGAACAATACCATCACTTCTTCCAACTGCATTTCACAGTTGGCGTAGAAGGCTTCCAACTGTCTAAAACATTACACCACTGGATTAACGATGGCCTGATGGCGATCTTCTTCCTGGTCGTAGGTTTGGAACTTAAACGCGAGCTGCTCGTTGGCGAACTGTCCGACGTGAAACAGGCTCTGTTGCCGATTATCGCTGCAGTAGGCGGCATGGTCGTACCAGCATTGATCTATATGGGTATCAATGCGGGTAGCCCAACCTTTGTAGGGTGGGGTATCCCAATGGCAACCGATATCGCTTTCGCTCTGGGTGCGCTGGCGCTGTTAGGGAGCCGTATTCCGACTAGTTTGCTGTTGTTCCTTGTAGCACTGGCGATCGTGGATGACTTGGGCGCGGTTATCGTTATTGCCCTGTTCTACACCGAAAGTCTGAACATGGGCGCCATGGGTATTGCTGCATTGTGTGTAGCGATCCTCATCAGCTTTAACAAAGGTGGTATCCGCCGCCAGTCTCCTTACCTGTTCATCGGAGCAATCCTGTGGATTGCGATGCTGAAGAGTGGTGTACACGCAACCCTTGCCGGGGTGCTGCTGGCGTTCACCATGCCGATGAAACCGAAATATGATCCGAAGCGTTTCATCTGTCAGATGAAGATGACCCTTGATCAGATCAAGGAGTCGTACAAACGTAATGCGAACATCATGGTGAATGATGAGCTGCGTTCCCGTGTGCACCATCTGGGTGAAGGTGTAAACCTGGCTCAGGCGCCGGCACAGCAGCTGGAACATGCATTGCACCTGCCATCTGCGTATATCGTAATCCCGATCTTTGCGCTGGCTAACGCGGGTGTGCCGATTGAGTTTGGTAGCTTCGGCGACGTGCTGACCGATCCGGTTGCTCTGGGTGTTATTTTTGGTCTGGTAGTCGGTAAGCTGATCGGTATTGCTGGTCTGAGTTGGGTTGCAGTGAAGATGGGGCTTTGTAAGCTGCCAGCGGATCTGAACTTCAACCATATTGTCGGCGTAGCGTTCATGGGTGGTATCGGTTTCACCATGTCCATCTTCATCGCTGAGCTTGGCTTTGCGGGCTCGCCACACGATCTGCTCATGGCGAAAACAGGTATCCTGTTTGCGTCCTTGGTATCCGGTCTGATCGGCTTCACCTGGTTGTACATGATGACCAAGAAGCAGGTGAAAGAACCTGAGGTTGAGTCCGAGGTGGAAGCAGATACAGCTGAACCGGCCGAGGAAGAGACTAAGATCGCTGAGGAAACTCCTAAGACGGCTGAGTCTAGCACCTAAGGAATAGCGTCAAGATGCTCCCAGTGAGCATCTAAGCCAGACATGCGAAAGCCCTGCTCTATGAGCGGGGCTTTTTTATTTGTGTTCGTCTACAACGTGATTAGGGCAGGGAGGGCAGTCCTGAGGTTGTCTACAGTGGGGCTTAGTAGGCGTAGTGAGAGATACTCCGCGGCCGGAATGATCGTTTCAGCCTTTGGGCTGCAACGACCCTGCTGAAGCAGGGCTTTGGCGTGAACGCCTCGTCTCAAATAGCATCGTGGGATGCTATTTGTCGAACCTCCGGTTCTCCTCCGGCAGCTGTCTGGCGACAGCTAATACAAACAAAAAGGCCCCACTCGATGAGCAGGGCCTTTTTGTTTGTAATCTGTGGTACCAGCGGCCGGACTCGAACCGGCACACCCGTTAAGGCGGGGGATTTTGAATCCCCTGTGTCTACCAATTTCACCACGCTGGCACAGTGAGGGCGTATTATAGGTAGGTTTCACGATGCGTCAATCACTTAGTGGTCATTTTTCTGCAAAAACTTCCCAATTCCGTTAGAATGCGCGGTCTTCAAATTGCGAGT
Organism: Pontibacterium sp.; assembly: GCF_964228735.1. GTDB lineage: Bacteria > Pseudomonadota > Gammaproteobacteria > Pseudomonadales > Balneatricaceae > Pontibacterium. Next base: position 94,995 of record NZ_CAXRBQ010000086.1, read on the forward strand.
GTAAGTACGCTGCATGCAGGTAAAAGATTTTCATTTTGAGCTTCCTGAAGAGCTGATTGCGAGTTTTCCGCTGGAAAAACGCACCCAGAGCCGTTTGCTGTGCCTGGACGGCAACAGCGGTGAGCTGAAACACCGTCACTTTGCCGATGTGCTGGATATGGTGGAAACGGGCGATCTGGTGGTGTTTAACGATACCCGCGTGATTCCGGCACGTCTGTTTGGCCAGAAAGAGAGTGGCGGCAAGGTTGAGGTGCTGATCGAGCGTTTGCTGGATGATAAACGTGCGTTGGCGCATATCCGTTCCAGCCGTTCACCTAAGCCGGGCGCCAAGCTGAGTCTGGAAGGTGGTATCGAAGCGCTGATGGTGGCGCGTCACGATAAGCTGTTCGAGCTGGAGTTCCAGCTGGACGGTCACGTGATCGATGCGCTGGAGCAGCACGGTCATATGCCGTTGCCGCCCTATATGAAGCGCGAAGACCAGTTGTCTGACCGCGAACGCTACCAGACGGTGTACAACGCCAAGCCAGGCGCTGTGGCGGCTCCTACCGCCGGTTTGCACTTCGACGAAGAGCTGCTGGCCAAACTGGAAGCAAAAGGCGTTGAGAAAGCCTTTGTGACACTGCACGTGGGTGCGGGTACCTTCCAGCCGGTGAAAGTGGACAGCATCGATGAGCACAAGATGCACGCTGAGTATATCGAGGTCAGCGAAGCGGTGTGCGAGCAGGTGAAGGCGACCAAGGCGCGTGGCGGTCGGGTGATCGCGGTGGGCACCACCAGTGTGCGTTGCCTGGAGACCGCATCCCAAAGCGGTGAGATCCAGCCGTACATGGGCGACACCGATATCTTTATCTATCCTGGCTACGACTACCGCGCGGTAGACGTGCTGATTACCAATTTTCATCTACCGGAGTCCACGCTGCTGATGCTGGTGAGTGCCTTTGCGGGTTACGAGCATGTGATGCAGGCATACAAGGTGGCGGTAGAGGAGCGTTACCGTTTCTTCAGTTACGGTGATGCGATGTTTATTACCCGTCAGGGCGGGTCTTTGGAGGCAAAGTGAGCCGAGAATGTTTCATGAAGTTTGAGAAGCTGGGCGAAGACGGTAAAGCCCGTCGCGGCCGCCTCTCATTTCCACGCGGTGATGTGGAAACGCCGGCATTCATGCCAGTGGGTACCTACGGTACCGTCAAAGGTATGCTGCCACGTGATGTGAAAGCTACCGGTGCACAGATCTGCCTGGGTAACACCTTTCACCTGATGTTGCGTCCGGGTACCGAGATCATCAAGCAACACGGTGATCTGCACGACTTTATGCAGTGGAAAGGGCCGATCCTGACCGATTCCGGCGGTTTCCAGGTATTCAGCCTGGGCAACATGCGTAAGATCACCGAAGAGGGTGTGACTTTCCAATCGCCGGTGAACGGCGACAAGGTGGTACTGAGCCCGGAGAAGTCGATGGAGGTTCAGCGTGATCTGGGTTCCGACATCGTGATGATCTTCGACGAGTGCACCCCGTACCCGGCGACCGAAAACGAAGCGGCGCAGTCTATGCGTCTGTCTTTGCGTTGGGCGGAGCGTTCCAAGAACGCCCACGGCGACAGCCCGTCGGCGCTGTTTGGTATCGTGCAGGGCGGTATGTATGAACACCTGCGTGACGAATCCCTCGAAGGTCTGACCCAGATCGGTTTTGATGGTTACGCCATCGGTGGCCTGTCTGTGGGGGAACCAAAAGAGGAGATGGTGAAGGTACTGGATCATCTGGCGTACAAGATGCCGGAAGATAAACCCCGTTACCTGATGGGTGTGGGTAAACCGGAAGATATCGTCGAAGCGGTACGCCGCGGTGTGGATATGTTCGACTGCGTGATGCCAACCCGTAACGCGCGTAACGGTTTCCTGTTCACCACCACCGGCATCGTAAAGATCCGCAATTCGTCTAATAAGACCGATACCCGTCCATTGGATGAAACCTGTGACTGTTATACCTGTCAGAACTTCAGTCGCTCCTACCTGCACCATCTGGACAAGTGCAAGGAGATTCTGGGCTCGCAGCTGAACACCATCCATAACCTGCACTACTACCAGGTACTGATGGCCGGATTGCGCGAGGCTATTGAACAGGGTAAATTGAGCGACTTTGTTGACGAATTTTACCGTCTGCGGGGCCTTGAAACGCCGCCGCTTGACACCATATAAGTCAAAAGAACATTTATTATACGTTGTGGAGTAAGCTGAATGAGCTTCCTGATCTCTCCTGCATACGCAGAAGGCGCTGCTGTAGCACCTGATTCCGGCATGTTTAACATTCTGTTCCTGGTCGGCTTCGGTCTGATCTTCTACTTCTTCATGTGGCGCCCACAGGCAAAACGTGCAAAAGAGCACCGCGAACTGGTTGGTGGTCTGTCGAAAGGTGACGAAGTCCTGACTGCTGGCGGCATCCTGGGCAAAGTAGTTAAGCTGAACGATGACTACGTTGTTCTGGAGGTAAGCGAAGGTACTGAGCTGACTTTCCAGAAAAACCACGTGTCTGCGGCACTTCCAAAAGGCACCCTGAAAAGCATCTGATCTAACGCTTAATAAGGAAACGCCACTTACAAAGTGGCGTTTTTGTATCTGATAGGGACAGGGCACCATGCTCAACCGATACCCCCTCTGGAAAAACCTGCTGGTCGTATTCGTACTGGCACTGGGTGCGTTATACGCTGCACCAAACCTCTATCCGGATGACCACGCCATACAGGTGACGGGCACCCGTGATATTTACACGGTCGATCAACAACTGATGAGCCGTGTAACCAATGCCCTGGAAAAAGCGGGTATTGAGATCAAATCCTCCGAGCTGAACGAACGTAACGGTCTGATCCGCTTTCCTGATGGCGAAGCGCAGCTGAAGGCGAAAGACGTTGTCGCCAGTGTTGTCGGCGACAACTACGTAGCAGCGCTCAACTTGGCACAGACCACCCCTGACTGGCTGACCTCCATCGGCGCCGGTCCAATGAAATTGGGTCTGGACCTGCGTGGCGGTGTGCACTTCCTGCTGGAAGTTGACCTGCCAACCGCCGTGTCGCAGAAGCTGGACAACTACAACTCCGAGATTAAGCGTAAGCTGCGTGATGAGAAGTTGCGTTACCGTACTGTGGATACACAGGATAACGGTGCGCTGGCGGTGAAGTTTCCTAAGCTGGAAACCCGCGATGCAGCACTGAGCTTCCTGCGTAAGGAGTACCCGGATTTCCTGGTCACCAACGACGACCGCGATGGTGCGTACTACGTAGTGGTGAACCTGTCTGAAGCCAAGATTCGCGAGATCGAAGACTACGCGCTGAAACAGAACCTGACGACCCTGCGTAACCGTGTCAACGAACTGGGTGTGGCTGAACCGTTGGTACAACGTCAGGGCCGTAACCGTATCGTCGTGCAGTTGCCGGGTATTCAGGACACTGCAGCGGCCAAGAAGATCATCGGTAAGACCGCAACGTTGGAATTCCGTCTGGAAGCGAAGACCACTGCATCCCGTGCGACCACCGAAACCTACGAGTTCCGTAGCGAACCGGGTCGTACCGCCGTGCTGGAAAAGGCGATCATCATCAAGGGTGATAACGTAGCCAACGCGCAGGCGAGCTTCGACGAAAATGGCATGCCGCAGGTTAACATCAACCTGGATAGCCAGGGCGGTGAGCTGATGAACCGTACCACCCGCAACGCGGTTAAGCGTCGCATGGCGGTACTGTTTGTTGAGGACAAAGAGCGCACGGTAACCAAGCAGGTTAACGGCGAGACCGTAACCGAGAAGATTCGTTACCAGGAGAAGAAGATTATCTCCCTGGCGACCATCCAGTCCGTATTGGGTAACCAGTTCCGTATCACCGGTCTGGACGGTGCAGGCGAATCCTCCGAGTTGGCACTGTTGCTGCGTGCCGGTGCGCTGGCTGCGCCAATCTACTTCGTGGAAGAGCGTACCGTGGGTCCTAGCCTGGGTGCAGAGAACATCGAACTGGGTGTGACCTCCGTACAGATCGGTTTCGCCCTGGTACTGATCTTCATGCTGGTGTACTACCGCGTGTTTGGTTTGCTGGCAAACGTGGCGCTGACCCTGAACCTGGTGCTGCTGGTGGCGGTGATGTCGATGCTGTCGGCAACCCTGACCCTGCCGGGTATCGCCGGTATCGTACTGACCGTCGGTATGGCCGTGGACGCCAACGTTCTGATCTTCTCCCGTATCAAGGAGGAGCTGAAGAACGGTCTGCCGCCGCAGTCTGCGATCCACGCCGGCTTCGAGCGCGCATTCACCACCATCTTCGATGCCAACATCACCACCTTACTGGCGGCAGTGATCCTGTTTGCTATGGGTACCGGTCCGGTGAAAGGCTTCGCTATCACTCTGTCCGTGGGTATCGTGACCTCCATGTTCACTGCGATCATGGTAACCCGTGCACTGGTTAACCTGGCCTACGGTGGTCGCCAGCTTAAGAAGCTGTCGATCTGAGGGAGCAAGAGAGATGACTGAAAAGATTTTGAACTTCATGGGCCTGCGCAAAGTTGCGACAGTGTTCTCGGCAGTCCTGCTGCTGATCTCGATTGGTTCCCTGGCGGTTAACGGCCTGAAGCTGGGTCTGGACTTCACCGGCGGTAGTCTGGTGGAGGTGGGGTACGAACAGCCTGCCGACCTGAACCGTGTACGTGGCCAGCTGGAAGCAGCGGGTTACGACGATGCGGTAGTACAGACCTTTGGTTCGCCAACCGATATCCTGATCCGTCTGGGCCAGGACCACGACCCGAAACTGGGTGACAAGGTGGTTGCTGCGCTGCAGGAAGGTGAAACTCAGGAACTGACCCTGCGTCGTAACGAGTTTGTCGGCGCCCAGGTGGGTGAGGAACTGCGTGAACAGGGTGGTCTGGGCATGCTGCTGGCACTGTTCATGATCATGGTGTACGTGGCGTTCCGCTTCCAGTTCAAGTTCTCTGTGGGGGCGGTATCCGCCTTGGCACACGACGTACTGATCGTGCTGGGCTTCTTCTCCGTATTCCAGCTGGACTTCGACCTGACGGTACTGGCAGCAGTGCTGGCGGTAATCGGTTACTCCCTCAACGATACCATCGTTGTGTCTGACCGTATCCGTGAGAACTTCCGTAAGGTGCGTAAGGGTACGCCAATCGAGATTATGAACATCTCCCTGAGCCAGACCCTGGGCCGTACCTTAGTAACCTCCTTGACCACCTTGCTGGTGCTGGTTGCGCTGGCGGTGTTCGGTGGTGAGATGATCCACGGCTTTGCCATTGCCCTGTTGGTGGGTGTACTGATCGGTACTTACTCCTCCATCTACGTGGCGGCGAACGTGCTGATCATGATGAATCTGACCAAGGAAGACCTGATGCCACCGGAGAAGGAGGAGGAGGTCGACGACCGACCTTAAGCTGTTGGTGTATAGCTATTGCGCTTGGCTGTGCTGCGTTAAAAGTCTGCTCAAGATGCTCATTTACTCCCGGTAAACTGCGCTCTTTCACAGACTTTTGCCTTGCCCAGCCTGCGCTCATAACGTTCTACCCACAACAGCTCTTCTCGGAAAGAATCTTAAAAGCCAGCTAAATGCTGGCTTTTTTTGTTTTACGGCCGATAAAACGCCTGCTAAGTGCCTGAAATGAAGATAGAAAGCACGACATGCGTTAGACTCATAGAATTAGATTTCGAATTGAATAGGCAAAACCATCCGCATGGGTAATAACTGGATCGAAAAAGACCCTCATGCCGCCGCAGAGGCGGAGAAATACGGTAACGCGATTCCTAGCCGCGCCTTCATTATGGAGTTCCTGGATAACTGGAATGCGCCGATCAGCCATCGTCACCTGTGTCGCGAGCTGGAGATTTACGATCCGGCCGTGGCCGACCCGCTGATGCACCGCCTCAAGGCGATGTGCCGTGATGGCCAACTGATGAGCAACCGTAAGAACGAGTTCTGTCTGATCAAACGTATGTCGCTGATCCAGGGGCGTGTGATCGGTCACCGTGACGGTTTTGGTTTTGTGCAGCCGGATGAAGGCGGCGATGACCTGTTCCTGACCCCGCGCGAGATGCGCCAGGTATTTGATGGCGACCGTGTACTGGTGCAGGAAGTAGGTGTCGACCACAAAGGGCGCCGCGAAGGTAAGATTGTTGAGGTGCTGGAGCACTGCACCCGCAAGCTGGTGGGGCGCTTTACCGGTGACAACGGTTTTGGTGAACTGATCCCGGAAAACCAGCGTGTCACCCAGAAAGTCCTGATCGTGCCGGACCCGGAAAACCGCCTGGAATACCAGGATCAGCAGTTGGTTGTGGTGGAGGTGTTCCGCCAGCCGGGTAAACGCCAGATGCCGCAGGCCCATGTGGTTGAGGTGCTGGGCGACCACATGGCACCGGGGATGGAGATCAAGGTTGCGATCGCCAACTACGATGTGCCGAACGAGTGGCCGGATACGGTACGCCAGGAGATCGGTGACCTGACCGCTGAGGTGGAAGAGAGCGCTAAGGCCAACCGCGTCGATCTGCGTCATTTGCCACTGGTCACCATCGACGGTGAAGATGCCAAAGACTTTGATGATGCTGTCTATGCCGAGAAGAAAAAGTCCGGTGGCTGGCGTCTTTGGGTGGCGATTGCGGATGTGTCCTGGTACGTGCGCCCGGGCAGTGCGCTGGATCTGGAAGGTCACAACCGGGGTAACTCGGTGTACTTCCCTGAGTTCGTGGTGCCGATGCTGCCGGAGCTGCTCTCTAATGGCCTCTGCTCCCTGAATCCGCACGTAGACCGTCTGGCGATGGTGTGTGAGATGACCATCAGTGCCGCCGGTAACCTGTCGGGATACAAGTTCTACGAAGCCGTGATCCAGTCCCACGCACGCCTGACCTACACCAAGGTGGGCAAGATGCTGATGCAGCCGGAGAGTAAAGACGGCAAGTCCCTGCGTGGCCAATACGCAGATCTGATGCCGCATCTGGAAACACTGCATGGCCTCTATCACAGTCTGCGCGCAGCGCGTGAAGAGCGTGGTGCGATCGACTTTGAAACCACTGAAACCCGTATCCTGTTTGGTGATGAGCGCAAGATCGAGAAGATCGTGCCGGTGTACCGCAACGATGCCCACAAGCTGATCGAGGAGTGCATGCTGTGCGCCAACGTGGCGACCGCACGTTTCCTGGCCAAGCTGAAAGTGCCATCGCTGTACCGTATCCATGAAGGACCAAAAGAGCAGAAACTCAGCAGCCTGCGCGCCTACCTGGGCGAGCTGGGATTGAATCTGGGTGGTGGTGATGAACCAACGCCTGCGGACTACCAATTGCTGGCTGAGCAGATCGAAGGTCGCCCGGATCGTCATGTGATCCAGACCATGATGCTGCGCTCCATGCGTCAAGCGGTCTACAGCCCGGACAACAAAGGCCACTTTGGTCTGGCGTATGCTGCATATACTCACTTCACCTCCCCAATCCGCCGTTACCCGGACCTGATGGTGCACCGTGCAATCCGTGCCATGATCCACTCAGCGAAAGAGGACCGTTCAATTGGCCGTCCGGATGAGTTCAGCCCCAACCTGGATTTCCAGTATGGCTACACCCTGGAGCAGATGCTGCAGCTGGGTGAGCACTGCTCCATGACAGAGCGTCGTGCGGACGATGCAACCCGTGATGTGGTGGCGTGGCTGAAGTGCGAATACATGCAGGATCAGGTGGGTGAGGAGTTTGACGGCGTCATTTCTGCTGTGACCGGCTTTGGCGTTTTCGTTGAGCTGGAAGACGTGTTTGTTGAAGGCTTGATCCACGTGACCGCGCTGCCAGGGGATTACTACAATTTTGACGCGGCTAAGCAGCGCCTGGTGGGCGAGCGTACCCGCAAGAACTTCCGTCTGGGTGACCGTTTGCGTGTGCAGGTGGTGCGTGTAGACCTGGATGAGCGCAAGATTGACTTCGAGCTGGTCAAAACCATCGAAACCCGTGAAAAGGTGAAGAAGCGTCAGTTGCTGGCGGAAGGCAAAATCAGTGCGCCGTCCGAAGTTGGACGTAAAGCCGATTACGGCAGCAAGCACGAGTGGGAGAGCAATCGTAAGCCGCGCAAGCGTCCGGTCTCGACCAAAGCTAAGGCGAAAGATCCGCACAACCCACGCCGTAAGCAAGAGAGTGAAGCCAAAGACAAGGCTCGCCTGGAAAAGCTCTCACCGGCCGAACGGGAACTGGCTGAGCTGGCGCCGAAATCCAAAGGCAAGAGCAAGAAGTCCCTGAAGCGCAAAGGCAAGGCGGGCAAAAAGGCCTCTGTGAAAAAGGTGGTTGCAGCTAAAGCAACCACGAAGAAGGGCGCCAAGAAAAGTCCTAAGAAAGTCGCCAAGAAGCCTAAGCGTTAACCTGCATAAAAGCTGATTGCAGAGGGCAAACGCCATAAGGCGTAGCCCAGGCTTAGCAGAACGATCCCTGCGCCCAGCCAATAGCGAAATGCTGTTGGCTGGGTGTAATTCCCCTCCTGATCCATCTGCCAGCGCAGCAGCGCGGCAAAGAACAACCCCACCGTACTGCCGGCCACCACATCCAGCGGCCAGTGAACCCCCAGCAATACTCTTGAGAGTGCCACCGGTGCGATCAGTGCAAATGTCGCCAGGTAGATCCTGCGCTTTGTTCGTGCCTCATATTTATGTGCCATCAGCACCGCCCAGCCTGCCAGCAGTGCGGCTGCGCCTGCAGCATGTCCGCTGGGGAAGCTGGCGCTTTCGTAAAGCTGTTGGCCGATCGCTGGGCGTGGCCAGTCAAATAGCAGCTTCAGCAGTGTATTGATCGCCATGGTGGCTGCGACGGTGCCAGCAAAGCAGAGCGCGGCTGACCGGTGTCGGTAAAACCAGAGCAGCAGGGCTGTGGATAAACTGCCCAGCGCCAGGAACAGGCCGTCCCCCGGCAGGGTGCTCAGCGTTATCGTGGGCAAAAGGTGCTCAGGCAGGCTCTGCATCCGTTCAAAGGTGCTGTGCTCCCAGGAGGGCAGCGCCCAGTATAGGCGCACGCCGATGCAGGCAAGCAGGGTGGCCAACATGCTGGTCGCGAACAGGCGGGTACGCAGCTGCCGGTGGGGGTGTTCTGCAAAAGGGTGCAGGTAGCGGTAGAGCCAGTTGCCGGGTTCCAGCTGGTGGTGGGCCGCCTGAAATAGCACCGCGACAAACATCAGCAGGGCGATCAGCTGTAACCAGATATTCCAGGTCATTTGCAGCTCTTCTGCCTGTTGGCCGAGCCAATAGGCGGGCAACAGGGATACCGGCGCCCAACAGGCGGCGGAGAGCAGGTTAAAGACCAGGAAGCGCTGTGGTGGCATTGCACAGCTTCCTGCGACAAAGGGGATCACTGCCCTTATAGGGCCAACAAAACGCCCCAGGAAGATGCTGCGGCCGCCGTAACGGGCGAAGAACCTCTGGCCTTCCGTCAGCCAGTTGGGATGTCGCTTGATGATCGGAAGGGTTGAGATCCAGTGGCTGGCGTAGCGACCCAGCAGGTAGCTGAGCCAGTCGCCGATCACAGCGCCGATAAAACCGCTCAGCAGCATGAAGGGCAGTGACAGCGCCTGTTGGCCGGCAAACCAGCTTAATGTGGCCAGAATCGCGATCCCGGGAACGAGAATGCCAACAAAGGCGAGCGACTCCAGCATGGAGAGGACGCCAATTGCCAGCAGAATGCCTAGGCTACTGTTGCTGTTGATCCAGGTGATCAGGTCGTCCAAGGCGATCATCCCTTAGCAGTAAAGCAATAAAGAAGAGTTAACATGTCCTAATACTGTAATCATAGATATGAAATTGATTACCTCTGTTATAATTTGCGCCCAAACCGACCGGCTACGGAACCACTTTTGATGAACGAGATCATCCTGCTCACTATTTCCGGTGATGACAAACCGGGTGTTACGTCCGCAATCACCACTATTCTGGCGGAAAACCAGATCAATATCCTCGATATCGGCCAGGCTGTTATCCACAACACCCTGTCCCTGGGGATTCTGATCGAGGTGCCTAAAGAAGCGGAAAGCTCACCCATGCTGCGTGACTTGCTGTTTAAGGCCCACGAACTGAACATGAATATCCGTTTCCAGCCGGTGGACGCGGATGAGTACGAGGGCTGGGTGGATGGCCAGGGTAAATCCCGTCATATCATCACCCTGCTGGCGCGTAAGATTACCGCAGATCATATCGGGCGTGTGACACGTATCGCTGCAGAGCATGGCCTGAACATCGACAACATCAGCCGTCTCTCCGGCCGTATCTCCCTGCAGGACGCTACTGAGCAAACCAAGGCCTGTGTAGAGTTTTCCGTGCGTGGTGCACCGCATGATGATGCTGCATTGCGTGCCGAGTTCCTCAAGGCTGCCAGCGATCTGGACGTGGATATCGCCTTCCAGGAAGACAATATCTATCGCCGTAACCGTCGCCTGGTGGTGTTTGATATGGACTCCACCCTGATTGAAGCGGAAGTGATCGACGAACTGGCGAAGGAAGCCGGTGTAGGTGATCAGGTGATCGAAATCACCGAAGCCGCGATGCGCGGTGAGATCGATTTCAATGAGAGCTTCCGTCGTCGTGTCGGCTTGCTGAAAGGTCTGGATGCCTCTGTGCTGCAGGATATCGCCGAACGCCTGCCGATGACCGAAGGTGTGGAAGAGCTGGTGTCTAACCTGAAAGCGCTGGGCTTCAAAACCGCGATCCTATCCGGTGGTTTTACCTACTTTGGCCACTACCTGCAGGAGAAGCTGGGCTTCGACTATGTGCACGCCAATGAGCTGGACATCGTTGACGGCAAAGTAACCGGTGAGGTGAAGGGCACCATCGTAAACGGTGAGCGTAAAGCTGAGCTGCTGCGCGAGATTGCTGAGAAGGAAGGCGTATGTCTGGAGCAGACAATCGCTGTCGGTGACGGCGCTAACGACCTGCCGATGCTGTCTATTGCTGGTTTGGGTATCGCCTTCCGTGCGAAGCCACTGGTGCGCCAGAGCGCGAAACAGGCGATCTCTACCCTGGGTCTGGACGGTATCCTGTATCTGATCGGTTTCCGCGATCGTGATGCGCTGAAGTAATGCAAAAGCAGCTAACCGCTGCGTAGAGAAAACCCTTTGGATTTCCCTGTATATCAGGGGGATCAAAAGGTTTTTTTTGTGCGTATTGCTTGGCGGGCCTTAAGGATCGGTCTGGTGTACAGGCGGGTTCCCATCACCAGAAACAGTATCAGCAAGGCATTCTGGATCTGATGGGCATTGCCGCCTTCGAGGAATAGCAATGACTCGCCTACAAACGCAAGGCAAAACAATATCACCAGCTGGCTCGTTTGATCGAGAAGGCTAATCATTTGAATTCTATATCCCCTTTGTTGCTGATCTGTTTTAACAGTACAGAGAAGTATAGACGTGATTGTCAGGATTGCCTGAGAGTAGATCAATGGCGAGGGGGGAAATAAAAAATCCCCGCAAGACGTCTGCCTTACGGGGAGGATTAGTCTACAAGTCAGTGACTAACTGAAGAATAGAAAGCAATCAACAGCCTGTGGTTGCACAGCCTGCAGCCAGTATAGTTAGCAGACTTTTATATTTCGAATGGCTATTTATATATATCTAATGGAGATATCAACTGTCGAAGAAGTCGTAATCCATCGCGTCTTTTGGTGACTGCAGGTAGTTACCCTGTACAAAGTCGACACCCGCTTTCCAGAGAGTGCCCATAACGCGGGTGCCTTCTACCAGCGGTGCGATAGTGACTTTCTTCTGTACTTTCAGCATGTGCAGCAGCTTCATAACGTCTTTATTGTCAGCACCGGCTTCGTTCAGCTCCTGAATGTAGCTGCCATCCAGCTTCACGTAGTCCGGGTTGATCTGTTTCAGGACCAGCTCGGAGTTGATAGAGCTGCCGAAGTGCTTGATACAGATCTGGCAGTGCAGCTTGCGCAGGCTGTCGGCAAACAGCTTGGCGTGCTTCAGGTAAGAAGATGCATCGGTCTCACTGATCTGGAATACCAGATAGTTGGCAGGCAGGCCTGCTTTGCGTAGCAGTTCAGCCAGCCACAGCAGCGTCTTGCGGTCTCGCAGGGTGCGGCTGGAGAGGTTGATAAAGACGCGGTTGCGTTGCTTGCGGCGGAACTCACGCTGCATGTTCAGCATGGTTTCCTTGATCACCCAGCGATCCACCTTGATGCTGATATCGGCTTGGTCCAGCGTGTCGAGGAAATCGTTTGGCGAGATCTCTTCACCGCTCTCGCCCAGCAGACGCAGGAAGGTTTCGTAGTGGTGATCAGTGACGTTCTGGCTGTTCAGGGCAACAATCGGCTGGAACAACAGCTTCAGGTTGTTCTGCTGAATCGCGTCTTCCAGCATGAAGACCTGATCGGTGGAATCGTCGGTGTTGCTCTCGGACGGCTCGTAAAGCTTCACGCCGTTACCGCGCTGGTTCTCGGCGCGGATGCTGTCGGCAGCAGAGCGAGCGCGCTCCAGAATCACCTTACGCGTAGGGGTGTTGTCACTGATGGTGGCGACACCGATGGAGCTGGTGGTCTGGATGGTGGTGCTGCCCGACTCGGAGATGTTACCGGAAATCGCTTTACACAGCTTTCTGGCCAGATTGTAGGCTTTGTCCGGATTCGGGTCGTGGTACACCACTGCAAAGCTGTCTTCCTCCGGGCGTGCCAGCAGGTGAGCTTTGTTGACGTGTTTCTTCAGCAGGGTAGAGATATCACGCACAACCTGGTCGCAACCTTCGATACCGATATCGGAGCGGATCTCCAGATAATTATCCAGGCTGATGTAGAGTAGGTTACAGTCGGCGCCACCTTCCAGTGCACGCTGCAGGGTTTCATCCAGTTCGCTGTTGAAGTGCTCCAGGTTATACAAACCGGATACCAGATCCAGTTTGTCCTGCAGTACCTCTTCCTTACGTTCAGCGCTTAGTGTGACCTGAATGCAGGCGCTGTTGTTGTAACGCGCCGGGCGCAGGGCGAGGTTGGTATCAAATTCGGTTTCGTCGGCACGTACTGCTGTCAGCTGCAGGCTGGCGCTACGCAGGTTTTCCGCTGGCATGCGCTGTAGCTGTTCCTGAAGCTCCTCTTTGTGGTTCTGGCTGAAGCAGAGGCCCAGAGAGGTGCCGATCAGGGTTTCCGGGGATTCGAAGCCCAGCAGGGACGCCATGCTCTGGTTGGCAAACAGGATGGTGTCGCCGTCACAGCAGGCAATTGCGTGCGTGGAGCTTTCCAGCAGGGATTCGTACTGTTTCTCAGCATCGGAAAGCGCGGATTCAGTCTGGCGCAGCTTGCGGCGGGCTTCCAGGTTTTCAAGCTCGCGGCGGATCGCCAGAATCAGGAGTTCTTTCTCTTCCAGTGGCACAACGGCCTGGATGTTGTTCTTCAGACCCTGCAACAGATAGTGGCTGTCGGAGTTTGGTACCAGCTGAATGAGGGGGATATCTTTGTCGAGGCGACGCAGGTGGTGCATCGCGTTTTTACCGCTGAAACCGGACTGATCGGTCGTGAACAGAATGGCATCCCAGGAACGCTCACTCAGGGCGTCCAGGAACTCCTGTTCGGTTGATACCAGATGCCCGCGTGGCGCAAGACGAGATGCGCGCAACAGACGAATGATCGGATCTGTCTCTTCTGCAGACATACCGAGAAACATCAGTTGTACGTTCTTTCTCAATCTCTGACGTCGCCGTGTCGAGAGCTGGTCTAAGACCGCTTTGGTTGCAAATGAAGGTGATTGAGTCATGCGCTATCCCCGGGCGCTTGAATTTCAGTCCTTGGTTTTAGTCGGTCAAGTGTATCGGCTTAAACTTTAAAAGTCAGGACATATTTTGACCAGCTATTGATATAAAACAAAATTTAACCGGCGCGAAAATTTTTAAGAAAAAACACTGGAAAAAGTAGGGGGAGAGGGCAAAGAGAGTGGCTGGGGTAGGAGGATTCGAACCTCCGCATGCGGGAATCAGAATCCCGTGCCTTACCGCTTGGCGATACCCCAACAATGTCGCTCGAATGAGCTTTAATGCAGGCTCTCAGTGAGAGCAAATGGTGGCAATAGCGGGACTCGAACCTGCGACCCTCGCATTATGAATGCGATGCTCTAACCAACTGAGCTATATTGCCGTGCTGTTGAGGTCGCGAATTATTCTCTGTTTTGGCTTATGTGTCAACAGCTTGTATGCGAAAAAAATTAAAAAATCGGCAATTTTTTTGAAGCGTCAAGCAAAGTGATTTTGGCTGGTTATTTGTTCGCCAGAGTTGGTTGATTGGTGTGCAGTTTGGGGTAAGGAAGGAGGCGGGGGAGAAACAAAAAAGCCGATCTCGAGGGATCGGCTTTTTTAAGAAGGGTTAGGTCGCTTACACGTTGAAGCGGAAGTGAACGACGTCGCCGTCTTTCACGATGTAGTCCTTACCTTCCAGGCGCCAGCGACCGGCTTCTTTTGCACCTTGTTCGCCGTTATATTCAACGAAGTCATCGTAAGAGACCACTTCGGCACGGATAAAGCCTTTTTCGAAGTCGGTGTGGATAACCCCAGCTGCCTGTGGTGCGGTAGCACCCACCTTAACGGTCCAGGCGCGCACTTCCTTAACACCGGCGGTGAAGTAAGTCTGCAGGCCCAAAAGGTTGTAACCGGCGCGGATTACACGGTCCAGGCCAGGTTCTTCCATCCCTAAGTCTTCCAGGAAGACGTCACGCTCTTCGTCGTCCAGCTCGGCAATCTCGGCTTCCAGCTTGTTGCAGATCGCAACGATCTGAGCGCCTTCAGATTCAGCCAGCTCGCGCACAGCGTCCAGGTGTGGGTTGTTTTCGAAACCATCTTCATCAACGTTGGCGATGTACATGGTTGGCTTAACGGTCAGCAGGTGGAACTGCTTGACCAGCGCGGCTTCGTTGTCGTCCAGCTCCAGGGAGCGAACCGGTTTGCCTGCACCCAGGTGATCCTGCAGACGCTCCAGCATCTCTTTCTGCTTGATCGCATCTTTGTCGCCGCTTTTTGCAACACGCAGAACACGCTGTAGCTGCTTCTCAACAGACTCCAGGTCTGCCAGTGCCAGCTCGGTGTTGATGATGTCGATATCTTCCAGCGGGTGGATACGGTTGTGAACGTGCTGTACGTCGTCGTCTTCGAAACAGCGAACAACGTGAGCGATCGCATCGGTTTCGCGGATGTTGGCCAGGAACTTGTTGCCCAGACCTTCACCCTTGGAGGCGCCTGCTACAAGGCCGGCGATATCCACAAACTCCATGGTGGTAGGGATAACTTTCTCGGGGCTTACGATCTCGGCCAGTTTGTCCAGACGAGGATCAGGCATTGGTACAACACCGGCATTTGGCTCGATGGTACAGAACGCGTAGTTTTCAGCCGCGATGCCTGCTTTAGTCAGAGCGTTGAACAGGGTGGATTTGCCGACGTTCGGCAGACCGACGATACCGCATTTAAAACCCATGGTGAGTCCTACCGTTAACCTTTGAAACTGTGGAGTTGATTCATCGCTTTTGCCCAGTCGCCTTTGATGGCTTCAGGCAGATAGCGGATCGATTCGTGAATGGCGGCATCAGTTGCCTGGCGTTCACTGACCGGTGCTTTGCTCAAGACAAAACCGGAAACCTGGCTGGCGTGGCCTGGGTGGCCAATACCTATGCGCAGGCGGTAAAAATTCTTGTTGTTGCCCATCTTACTGATGATGTCGCGCAGGCCATTGTGGCCACCGTGACCACCCCCTTTCTTGAAACGAGCGACACCCGGAGGCATATCCAGCTCGTCGTGAGCAACCAAAATGGATTCAGGGGGAATTTTGAAGAAATTAGCCAGGGATGATACTGACTGGCCGCTCAAGTTCATGAATGTTGTGGGTACCAGCAGGTGAAGGGGCTGGCCATCGATATGAACTTTTGCGTAGAGCCCGTGGTATTTCTTTTCGGGCTGCAGGGAGGTGAGTTGTTGAGCAGCAAGCTGCTCAACAAACTCAGCACCGGCATTGTGACGGGTATTTGCGTATTGTGCTCCGGGATTTCCCAGACCAACGATAAGCTGAATCTTGTCGTTCATGCCGGTACCTTATGCGTTAAAGCGGGAGTAATTACTTACCAGCTTTAGCACCACGTGGAGAGTAAACGTAACCGATACCCTGGTCGTGGTCTGCGCCGCGACGCAGTGCAACGATTTCTACACCTTCTGGCAGAGTGATGTCAGACAGGTGAAGAACCTGGCCAACTTCTGCAGAGGACAGATCTACAGTCAGGGATTCTGGCAGGTTGTCCGCCAGGCACAGGATCTCTGCAGTGTTTTTCTCAACTGCGAACTTAGCAGCGCCTTTAGAAGCAGCAGACTGTTCGAAGTTTACGAAAGACAGAGGAACAGTGATCTTGATCTTAGTAGTCTTAGTCACGCGCTGGAAGTCTGCGTGCAGAACTTCTGGACGTGCTGGGTGACGCTGCAGGTCTTTGATGATTACCTTGTCTTCTTTACCGTCCAGCTTAACAGTCAGGATAGAAGAGAAGAAAGATTCGTCCTGAATGTCTTTGATCAGTTCGTTGTTAGGGATGGAGATAGCGATAGGCTTCTTGCGCTTGTCACCACCGTAAACGATACCAGGAACCAGACCTTCACGACGCAGGCGGCGGCTCGCACCTTTCCCCTCGTCTTCACGCGCTACAGCGTTGATTACAAATTCAGACATTTTTAATACCTTTAATAAGCAAAACTGCAAACCTCCGCGACCAGAGCTTTGCAGTTGATTGATGCCCTTGTGGGCGATTTAATGCCCTGTTCTCGCGAACAGGGCGCACAGCGGATGCCGCTTAGCGGAACATCGCGCTGATGGATTCTTCGTTGCAGACACGACGTACCGCTTCAGCCAGCATAGGTGCCAGAGTCAGCTGACGAATCTTCTCGCAAGATTTCGCATCGTCAGACAGCGGGATAGTGTCAGAAACAACCAGCTCATCCAGTACAGAGTTGCGGATGTTGTTGATTGCCGGGCCGGACAGTACTGCGTGGGTAGCGTACGCTACAACGCGGGCTGCGCCGTTGTCTTTCAGTGCCTGTGCCGCTTTGCACAGGGTGCCTGCAGTGTCGCACATATCGTCGACCAGGATGCAGGTACGGTCCTGAACATCACCGATGATGTTCATAACCTGAGATTCGTTTGCGCGTTCACGACGTTTGTCGATGATCGCCAGGTCGCAGTCCAGCTGTTTTGCAACAGCACGGGCGCGAACTACGCCGCCTACGTCAGGGGATACAACCATTGCATTGTCATATTCCTGGTCAACGATGTCGTCCAGCAATACTGGAGAGCCGTATACGTTATCAACAGGAACGGAGAAGAAGCCCTGGATCTGGTCAGCGTGCAGGTCAACGGTCAGAACGCGGTCGATACCGATGTTGGACATCAGGTCGGCAACCACTTTAGCTGTAATAGGTACACGCGCAGAACGTGGGCGACGGTCCTGACGGGCATATCCGAAGTAAGGAACAACCGCAGTGATTCGGGAAGCAGATGCACGACGCAGGGCGTCAACCAGTACAATCAGCTCCATCAGGTTGTCATTGGTAGGCGCACAGGTGGACTGGATTACAAATACATCCTTGCCACGCACGTTTTCCTGGATCTCGACGGTTACTTCACCGTCGCTGAACCGGCCAACGTTTGCTTTACCCATGGGAATATCCAGACGCTCAACAACTTTGCGAGCCAGTTCCGGGTTAGCATTCCCGGTAAAGACCATCATCTTGGACACAACGTGCACCTTTTCGGTAATTGGATCGGAATTTATGTCAGAAAGGGAACCGGTCATGAGCAATTGGCTGGGGTAGGAGGATTCGAACCTCCGCATGCGGGAATCAGAATCCCGTGCCTTACCGCTTGGCGATACCCCAGTATTCTCCTGTATGGAGGATTCGGCCTCCCGTTTAAAGAGGCGCACATTCTCTAAGATGCGCTGACGAAAGTCAACACCGAAGCACTTATCTCAGTGCTGTCCATTCCTTGATGATTAACGTGATGCTGAGCGTGTCCCTGCTCAACCGGATTTTACCCGGCAAAGTGTATCTGTCGTGCTGACTGTAACGCAAATAGTTTACCTGCCAGCCATCCTGGTGCAACTGGGATAAGCGATTGTTGCTCAGTTGATGCTGGAAAGGCGAATCCGGTGATGGCAGGCCCCGTACCCACCATTGAATCTGCTGCACTGGCACGGCCCAACCAAGAGTATCGTACATCAGGGCTTCCGGGGAGCTAGCCTGGTAGTCGCCCTCACCGGCAATGCTGATTTTCACATCACCCGGCTGCCCCACAATGCGTGCACCACCCTGACCAAGCGGGCCGGTCATTTCGATGGCGTATTGCTGATCGAGTTGTTGCCAGTACAGGTTGGCGGACTGGCTGTCGTCCGGGGTGCGGATGCCGATCTTGCCACTGAGTTCCCAGTCGGTGATGGCGGCCATCTCCAGCTGGTATTCAGCCCAGCTACCAGCTGGGACCGCAACCGGCTGTTGAACGCTCCATGCACTACAGCCGGACAGAACGATCAACAGGCTCAAAGCCGAAATGCGTAACAGTGACATTATTACCGTGCCCCGATAGCCTGGGCTGCTTCCTGCAGGTGACTGTTATCCGGATCTTTCGCCAGGGCTTCATCCAGTAGTGCACGTGCTTTCTGTTTATCACCGTTTGCCCAGTACGCTCGCACCAGGTGACCTATCACTTCGCCGTCCTTGATCTCATCGTACGCGCGTTGCAGATACTGGATCGATTCTTCATAGCGCTGCAGTTTGAACAACACCCAACCCATTGAATCGATTATCGCTGGATCGTTTGGGCGGATCTCCAGAGCTTTGGCGATCAGCTCATAGGCTTCTTCATAACGCTCGGTGTGGATCGTGAGGGTATAACCCAAGGCGTTCATGGCCAGGGAACTGTCGGGCTCAATCTCCAGAATCTTGCGCAGGTCCTCTTCGGCACGGGCAAAGTCGATGCTTTCCAGCATCATGGCGCGGGTGTACAGCAGGTTGACGTCATCGCTGTAGCGCGTCAGTGCTTCTTCCAATACGACCAGCGCGTCATCGGTAAAGTTGTGCAGATTCAGCCACTCCGCTTCCATGGTGTATAGCTGGCTGGCCAGGTCAGGACGGGTTTTACGCAGGTCGCCGATGATGCCGGTGAGGCGTTCACGGTCCTCAGGTGAATCGAGCAGTGCGGATACACGACCGATTGCCTGGAATGTGGTTGCGGGATCATCAACCTTGAGATAGTGATCGATAGCCTGGTCGATTTGACCTTGCTGCTGAGCGATGGTGCCTAAATAGAAGTAGGGACGGGTATCGTTGCTGTTCTGCTCCAGCAATTCATTCAGCAGGATTTGAGCGTCATCACCGCGATTGTTTTCCAGCAGCAACAGTGCCAGGTAGAACTTGAGCTGGTAGTCCTTGTTGTTGATCGCCAGGATCTCCTGGGCCTGGGCTACACCTTTTTCTATCTGACCTGACTGAAACAGCAACTGGGTGTTGAGGATCATCAGCGACTGATTGTCAGGCTGGGACTTCAGCGCCGGTGCCAGTGTCTGCAGGGCCTGAGTAAACTGGCCACGCAGGCGCAGCAGTTCCGCTTTCTGGGCAATGGCATCGGCGCTGCGTGCATCAATGGCCAAAGCGGTTTCGTAAGCGTCCAGCGCAGCATCAAGGTTTTTCTGCTGTTTATAGAGCAGTCCCTGGGTGACCAGCACGTCGGTTTGGTTCGGTTCTTTATCCAGCAGCTGGGTGAACAGGTTGATATAGCCGCTGATTACCTCGTTGGGCATTTCGGGAATCTGCCCACGGATCACCGCCAGCATTCGCGGGCGGTCAAATTCAAGGGCACGCTCCACCAGTGGCATCGCCTCTTCGTAACGCTTCTGGTGCAGCAGGATGCTGGCGGAGATTTGGTACGGTTCGGCATTTTCCGGATCGGTTTCGATCCAGAGCCCCGCCGCTTCGGTGATGCCTTCCACACTGCGCAGGTACTGCGCGACGCGGGTGGCACGCTCGGCAATCGCCGGATCACGGTTCAGGCGCGCCTGCTTGATGTAGTTGTTCAGGGCAAGATCAAACTGACCCTGTTGGCCTGCCAGTTCGGCAACCAGCAGCTCATAGATCGACTCGCGGTTGAACTCGCCCGGGGTATAGGTCGGCGGCTGCACAACGTAGGCATCCTGTTCACGAGTGTTCTGCATGCTGCAGCCGGAGAGTAGGGCGGCAGTGATTAAAGCGTAGAGGCGTATTTTCATGTGATGATGAGCCGGCGTCCCTGTGTTTTCAGGTCACTATAGATGAATCTTGGGGTGAATGTCAGTCTACCAGACTGTGGACTGCATCCGGGCTGCTTGGTTCAGAATCGCTTTTGCTCTGCGTTTTGCGGCTTTACGTACGAAAGTATGGTGTCAGATCAGCGAAATAGCGGAGCGTATTTTTAACCTTTTGCACAAAGCGTTGTATCATAGCGCGCTTGATTTAAATCACTGGACTGCATTCGTCTTTTACAGAGGTAGTTTTTGGGCGTTATGGCTTTATTGGCGTTAGGTATTAACCATAAAACCGCTCCGGTATCGGTGAGGGAACGTGTTGCGTTTACTCCCGAGCAGCTTACGGACGCGTTGTCTGACGCACGCGTGTCTGCCTCTCTGAAAGAAGTGGCGATTCTGTCCACCTGTAACCGCACCGAACTGTACTGCACCACCGAACTCGAAGGTACCCGTGCCCTGCTTGAGTGGCTGGGGCGTTTCCACGATCTTGATCCCGACCAGCTGCAGCAGTGCTCCTACGCGCATTGGGGGGAAGACGCCGCCCGCCATATGATGCGTGTGGCCAGTGGTCTGGATTCCCTGGTACTGGGTGAACCGCAGATTCTGGGGCAGTTGAAGTCCTCGTTCGCGCTCTCACAGGATGAAGGACACGTAGGCGCGGAGCTGGGGCGTCTGTTCCAGCAGACGTTCTCTGTAGCCAAACAGGTCCGTACCGATACTGCCATTGGTGAGAACCCGGTTTCTGTGGCTTATGCCGCCGTAAGCCTGGCACAGCATATCTTCTCGGACCTGAGCAGCAGCCGTGCGCTGCTGATCGGTGCCGGTGAAACCATCGAACTGGTGGCACGTCACCTGGCGCAGGCGGGCGTGCAGGATATTACGGTGGCGAACCGTACATTGAACCGTGCACTGTCGTTGGCAGAAGAGTTCAACGGTAAGGCGATTCTGCTGGGTGACATTCCCGAAGCGCTCAGCGATGCAGATATCGTGATCGCCTCCACGGCCAGCCAGCTGCCGATTCTGGGCAAAGGTGCGGTGGAAGCGGCACTGAAGAAACGTAAGCACGAACCGATCTTTATGGTGGATATTGCGGTACCACGTGATATTGAACCGCAGGTTGCCGATCTGGATGATGTGTATCTGTACACTGTCGATGACCTGAAAGAGGTGATCGAAGAGAACCAGCGCAGCCGCGAAAATGCCGCGCGTGAAGCGGAAGAGATCATCGAAGCGGGTGCCCATGAGTTTATGCGCCAGCTGCGTTCCCTGCTGGCGGTGGATACCCTGACCGCCCTGCGCAGCCAGGCGGAGCAGACCCGTGATCAGGAGCTGGAGAAAGCAATGCGTCAGTTGCGTAACGGCAAAGACGCGGAAGAGGTGTTATCTCAGCTGGCCCGTGGTCTAACCAACAAAATGTTGCACCAGCCTACCATTCAGATGCGTAAAGCCAGTGCCGAAGGCCGCACTGAAGTGCTGTCGGCGGTGCAGGAGCTGTATCAGCTCTCCGAACCGGATCAGAACGATACCAAATAAATGAAAGAATCCATTCTTGCGAAATTAGAGAAGCTCAGCGACCGCTACGAAGAGCTTGCTGCGCTGATGTCTGATGCGGACGTAATTTCCGATCAGAACCTGTTCCGTGACTACTCCAAGGAGTATGCGGAGCTGGAGCCAGTAGTAAAAAGCTTTGCTGCTTACAACGAGGCACTCTCCGATCTGGAGGAAGCCGAAATAATGCTGAAGGACGACGATCCGGATATGCGTGAGATGGCGAAGGATGAGTTTTCCGATGCCAAGGCGCGTATTGAGTCACTGGAAGTAGAGCTGCAGATCCTGCTGCTGCCAAAAGACCCGAACGACTCCCGTAACGTCTTTCTCGAGATCCGTGCCGGTACCGGCGGTGATGAAGCGGCGATCTTCTCGGGCGACCTGTTCCGCATGTACTCTCGCTATGCGGAAAGCATGGGCTGGAAAGTTGAAGTGGTCAGCGCCAACGAAGGTGAGCACGGCGGTTATAAAGAACTGATCAGCCGTGTAGTGGGGGCAGATGTGTTCTCCCGCCTGAAATTTGAATCCGGTGCTCACCGTGTACAGCGTGTACCGGAAACCGAATCCCAGGGCCGTATCCACACTTCTGCCTGCACCGTCGCCGTGATGCCGGAGATGGATGAGGTGGAGGCGATCGAGATCAACAAGGCGGACCTGCGCGTGGATACCTTCCGTGCCTCCGGTGCCGGTGGTCAGCACGTCAACAAAACTGACTCGGCGATCCGTATTACCCATATCCCAACCGGTGTGGTGGTTGAGTGTCAGGAAGAGCGTTCCCAGCATAAGAACCGTGCCAAGGCGATGTCGCTGTTGGCGTCCCGTCTGCAGGCTGCTGAGATGGAGCGTCATGCTGCAGAGCAAGCAAGTACCCGTAAGAGCCTGGTAGGCAGCGGTGACCGTTCCGAACGTATCCGTACCTACAACTATCCACAGGGCCGTGTCACCGATCACCGTATCAACCTGACCCTGTATAAGTTGCAGGAAGTGATGGCAGGTGAGCTGGGGCATGTGGTTGATCCCCTGATGAACGAGTATCAGGCAGAGCAGCTGGGCGCATTGTCCGACGCCTGATCTGTTTGCAAAGAACTGTTTCAAGGCCCCGATACTGTTTAGTACCGGGGCTTTTTTGTCTTAATCCGAAACGGCAATAACTCGCTCGTTGGTCGACTTCTGCGACCTGAGGCGTCAGAGTAGTATGAAAGCCGTTGTACAATCCTGCGGGTAGCACATGAATATTGAACAAGCTGTGGCGCAGCACGCGCGTTTACAAGAGGTGAGTGATTCCTCCCGTCTGGACGCTGAGCTGTTACTCTGCCATGTAATAGAGCAGCCACGCAGCTATCTGTTTACCTGGTCTGATCGGGAATTATCCACCGAACAGTCCAATGCCTATGAAGCACTCCTGCAGCGCCGTTTGCTGGGTGAGCCGGTTGCGCACCTGATCGGTTCTCAGGCGTTCTGGACACTGGATCTGGAGGTTACCCCCGATACGCTGATTCCCCGGCCTGAGACCGAAACCCTGGTGGAGGTGGCTTTGGATAAACTGGTGGATGGGCCTTACCGTGTGGCGGACCTGGGCACCGGAACCGGTGCGATCGCGCTGTCCCTGGCGTCGGAGCGCAGAAGCTGGCAGGTGGTTGGATGTGACCGCGTCGATGCTGCGGTTCAGCTGGCAGAGCGCAATCGCCAACGGCTGGAGATCAGCAATGCCGAGTTTGTTCAGGGGAGCTGGTTTGAGCCACTGCAGGGTAGGTTCGATATGATCGTCAGCAATCCGCCCTATATTGATCCCGATGATCCACACCTGCAGCAGGGCGATGTGCGGTTTGAGCCGCTCAGTGCGCTGATTGCCGATAATCAGGGGATGGCGGATATTGAGCAGATCGCCGGCACCGCGCGAACGTTTTTAAATGCAGGCGGTTGGCTGCTGTTTGAGCATGGCTATGATCAAGGACCTGTGTCCCGCGAGCTGCTACAACGGCTTGGATATACGAATGTAGAAACCATACAGGACCTGGGTGCACGCGACCGTGTCACCCTGGGCTGTTGGAGAGGTAGTGAAGACAATGCTGAGTGATGAACAGTTACTGCGGTACAGCCGCCAGATTATGTTGCCCGAAGTTGAGATCGATGGGCAGGAAGCCTGGCTGAACGCTTCTGTACTGGTGCTGGGTGTAGGTGGCTTGGGCAGTCCTGTGGCCATGTACCTGGCTGCTGCCGGAGTGGGTGAGCTGGTGCTGGTGGATGATGACGAAGTTGACCTCTCTAACCTGCAGCGACAGATCGCGCATACAACCGATCGTATCGGTGAGCCTAAAGTGGAGTCGGCCAAGGCAACACTGAATGCACTGAATCCGGAAGTGCGTATCCGTACCATCAACCAGCGCCTCTCCGGCGAGGAGATGGATGCGCTGGTGGCCGAGGTGGATCTGGTGGTTGATTGCACCGATAACTTCACCACCCGCTTCGCTGTCAATGAAGCTTGTGTAAAGCACAAGAAACCGCTGGTGTCGGGTGCGGCCATCCGCATCGAAGGCCAGGTGGCCGTGTACGATCCTCGCCAGGAGGATTCCCCGTGCTACCAGTGCCTGTACAAGCAGGGCGACGATGAGAACCTGACCTGCTCCGAGTCCGGTGTACTGGCGCCGCTGGTGGGTATCGTGGGCGCGGTGCAGGCGATGGAAGCCCTGAAAGTGCTGGCGAATATCGGCGAACCGTTGGTGGGCAAGCTGCTACTATTGGACGGTCGCACCATGGAGTGGCGCTCCCTTAAACTGCGTAAGGACAAAGCCTGTCCGATATGTTCAGAAGGGAATGCAGATGAGTGAAATGGAACAACTCTCCAACATCGATGAAACCGTGATTAAGGTACTGAGCGAGAGCAAAGTCATTGCCCTGGTTGGTGCCAGTCCTAAATCGGAACGTGCCAGCCATCGGGTGATGAATTATTTGCTGCAGCGTGGCTACGAGGTGATTCCGGTCAACCCGGTGCAGAAGGGCAACGCGATCCTTGGGCAGACTGTGGTGGGTTCCCTGGCGGAGATCGGCAAGCCGATCGATATGGTGGATGTGTTCCGTAATTCTGAAGCGGCGGGTGCTGTGATTGATGAAGCGATCGCCGTTGGTGCTAAGGCGGTCTGGCTGCAACTGGACGTGATCAATGAAGCCGGTGCTGCCCGGGCGCGTAAGGCTGGTCTGGACGTGGTGATGGACCGCTGCCCGAAAATTGAGATTCCTCGGTTGGGGCTCTAATCGATCCGTTCACACTCTCCGGTATACAAAAACAAAAAAGCCACCTGCATCGGTGGCTTTTTCTTTTACGGCGCAACCTCAAATCGGTTGGCGGTTTTCGGTCGTCAGAATCATGATCAACGCTTCACTGTGCTCCAGCGCATCCCGACCCAGTGGTGTCAGATAACCCCCATCGTCCTGGGTGATCAGGCCCTTGTCGTGCAGGCGTTTCGCAGCATCAATCATCTCCTGCGCTGCCGTATGGTGGACTTTAATGCCACTCTGGGTGGATTCCAGAGAAAACTGGCTGAGCAGGTTCAGTTCATCAAGTAGAGACTGGTTGTACGGCATCTGTTGGTTCCTTCTGTCAGACCGGAAATTAGTTCCGGCTCATAGAGACATCACAGCAGGTCAGACGCGCGGTGCACAGACTCCGGGGTTGGTCGAGCGGGAGTGTGCTCAGAGGAGGCAATGTGCACGCTATCCTTGCGAATAATACGAATGACCTTCTCTACTCTAGCACCTTTAGTATGCTGTTTGACAATATGTGGATTGTTCGTAGCTTCAGCGACGGCTTTGAAATCCATAATTGGACTCCTTTTACTTATTATTCTGAGATTGCCTGTTGGTACGTTGCATTCACAGGATGTAGGAACAGTACGGAATTAATCAGCAAGAACATAGGTGCGGTCGGATACATTGTCCGACCTGGTTTTTGTGTCTATCCACTATCGGACAGTTGTTCCTGAGTCACCAGTCAACTTTGGTTTGATGTGCTACTGCAGCATGTTTAAAACTCATGTTGATAGCGTGATATTGGGTTGCGTAGGGAATCTTTCTGCTCTTATCTGAAATACGAAGCTTTCCACCGAATAAGCGCAGCAAAACGCTGACTTATCTCTGCCTAAGCGGGCTATTATTGCTAAAAATTCTTACACCCTTTTTTGATCCGGAGGTCACCTCATGAGCATCACTCGTATGGAAACCGGCCAGCGCATGAGCCGTATTGTTATCCACAACAACACCGTATACCTGTGTGGTCAGGTGGCTGCGGACGCATCTGCAGGCATCAAAGAGCAGACTCAGACCATGCTGGACAAAGTGGACGCGCTGCTGGAGCAGGCAGGAAGTGACCGTGAAAATATCCTTTCCGCGACTGTTTACATCCGCGACATGAAAGACTTCGCAGCGATGAACGAAGTATGGGACGCATGGGTACCGGAAGGTTTTGCCCCTGCACGTGCGTGCGTTGAAGCACGTATGGCACGCCCAGAGCTGCTGGTGGAAGTGTCTGTGATTGCTGCGCAGAAGTAATTTTCTGGCGGTAAAGACAAGATCAGCTGCACAGGGAAGGTGCGAACAAGTCTCGTGAGTGCTCTGCAAGCCCTTAAGCCTGTAGATGCAAGGCGCAGTTTGCAGTTAATGGCCTTAGTCCTTAGCAAAAACTGCAACACCGCAGATGCAGGCTTAAGGGCTTGCCCTGCGGGGCTTTCGGGAAAATTCGCACTCGGTGTCAGCGCTTTTTGTAAGGTCTGGACATTACTTCAAAGCTCTTCCTTGATTGCGAACCTTCCCGAAAGCCAGAGCGCCTACAGGACTTATTCGCACCTTCCCCAGAGCAGCTGATCTTTCTCTCTTAAACCGGTGTTCTCCGGTTTTTAATTCAGCAAGTCTGCTGTTGTTTCGTACTGCTCTGCCAGCCAGAAATCCGCGGCAGTTTCTCCTTCATCCCTCAATACGGCAGCCTGACGGCGCAGCTCCTGTATGATCTCTTCCCTGCGAATGCGCGGCTGATCCGCACCTTGCAACTGCGGTGAATTATTCTGAACGGCCTGGTAGTCCATCTTCTTAATCCTCTTCGCGTCTTGTTGTTATCTGTGTTCGAGCAGATTTCGAACAGAAGGTCAGTATAGACGGGAATTCAGATAGAGATATTCCGCGGTCGAAATTTGTACACTTGTTGATTCCAAAGTGCACAAAAAGTGATTTAGAGCAATTTTTGAGCAGTTAGAACTGCTGCATCATTTCACGCACCTTTCGATCATCTTCACAGCGTTTGGCATACGCCAACGTTTCTTCACTGCAGGTGAGAGAGGTGGTGTCAGCAGGCAGGTTTGCGCCGGAGTTAATCAGAAAATGGATCAGCTCCAATCGTTCGGTGGCCAACGCTTGTACCATCAGCTCTGCATCCTCACTTATCCGGCAACCGTGCTCAATCAGGCGACTGATATGTACCATCAGCTCTGTCTCGGCGCAGTGGGTAAAGCATGCGCAGAGCAAACCTGCAGTGTTGGCATCTGCTCCAGCACGCAATAACTGTGTGAGCAATGCCAAACTGTGTTCCGACTGTTGCAGTGCCAGCAGGGCAAACGGGGTGTCACAACTGGCGGTGGCGTTAGCGTCACAGCCCCGGTTCAGAAGTAGCTCCAGTGATTTGGGCTGGTGGGCACGGATCGCCAGCTCAACCGCCGACTGGTTTTCGTACAGCCGTGCGTCCAGTTCATCGGCTTCGAACTTGGCTAACAGCTTGGCCAGTTTGTCGAGATCGGCGGAGGTGATGGCGTCTACCAACTTCTGTTGGCGCCCGGAAAATAGTTTCAACATAGATAATCAGAATCCAAGACGGCTGCGCAGCGGTTTGATCGTCAACAGCAACAGTACAAGTGCGGCTGCCCAGTGTAACAGGCTGTAAGCGTCGCCGTGCTGATGATTGGTAATGCCCTCTGCCAATTGGATGGCGTGTTCGCCGAGCAACCCGTCGACCAGCAGACCGATCGCAATGGCGCTGATGCTGATACCGGACAGGTAGAGTACCACCGCGCGCTTGCCCAGCTCGCGTAACAGAATCCCCAGTGAGGCGATGTTGGTAGCAGGGCCAACCAGCAAAAAGACCAATACGGTGCCGGGTGATAGCCCGGCAAGCAGCAGCGCTGCTGCCAACGGCGTGGATGCGCTGGCGCAGATGTAGAGTGGCAGGCCAACCACGAGCATCAGCAGCATCGCGCCGAGACCTGAACCGTAGGCGGCCAGATTACCCGGTTCGATTACGGATGCGATGACTGCGGCCAGCACCAGGCCAAAGGCCATCCAGTATTTGATGTCGTCCAGGATATCAACCAGCGCAAAACGCATACCGGACCAGATCCCTGGTGTCGTCTGAGTATCGGTATCGTTGCTGGTGCAGCATCCTGCTGTTTTTGTATCAGGTGCAGTTTCCTGAGTTGTCTTACTGCTACAACAGCTCTCAGCAACTTCAGGTTCCGGTTTTGATGATTTGCTCGCACAGCAGCTTGTTGCTGCCTGTTTCTGTACGGGTTCGGCTTTCTTGCTGCAGCAGCTTTTAACCATTTCCGGCTGGGAGGCTGTTTCCTGTGCAGTTGGCCGGTCAAAGAACAACACCATCAGACCACTCACGATGGCACTGGTGATCGCAGCCAGTGGCCGAATCACCGCCATCACGGGTCCCATCAAGGCATAGGTGACCGAGATGGAATCAACCCCTGTTTCCGGCGTGGCGATCAGGAAGGAGGTGGTGGCCGGTTTGGAGGCGCCGCTACGATGTAGTCCCACGGCGGTGGGCAGTACGCCACAAGAGCAGAGCGGCAGCGGTGCACCGATCAGGGCTGCACGAATTACCGAACCGGGACCATTGCCGCTGAGCAGACGCTTCACCAGCGCCTCGGGAATCCAGCCTTTAATCACCGCCGCGAGGGAAAGTCCCAGCAGTAACCAGAGTGCTGTCTCCAGATAGATGTTCAGCAGGTTGTCCAGAAAGGTGATCAAATCGGTCGGCTCCTGACGGAAAACAGATTGCGTGCTTTAAATATACCGCGAAGTGGATCATGCGGCGATGTCGTGTCAGATAATGCCCCACACACGCAGCAGGTAAATACCGGCACTCAGGCTCAATACCGAGCCCAGGGTGGTGGTCAGGATGATGTTGGCGGCCAGCTCGCCGTTGGCGCCGCTGCCTTTTGCCATCACAAAGCTGGCGGCAGCGGTTGGGCAACCAAAGAGGATAAACAGCATTGTCAGCTCCTGACCGCGAAAGCCATAGAGCCAAGCTCCAATGCTCAGAACAATTGGCAGGATGACGAGCTTGGTAGCCGTGGCCCAGAACGCCATCGCTGAGCTGTCACGCAGGCTCTTGAGGCTCAGGGAACCTCCTATGGCCAGCAGTGCCAGCGGCAGAGTGAGGTTGGCGAAGTAGCGCCCGGTTTTGTCCACCACCTCGGGCAGCGTCCAACCCATAAAGGAGAAGGGCAGGGCGACCAGCACGGCCAGGATCAATGGGTTCTTCAGTATCTCCAGCAAGGCGTCGCTGAACTTGAGACCACCGTCTTTGTGCAAGGGTACGGTCAGGGCGATGATCGACAGGGTGTTGTAGAGCGGGATTACCATCGCCAGTAGGATTGATGCCTGGGCAAGCCCCGAATCAGCAAACAGATTGTAGGAGACCGCCAGACCAATTATGCCGTAGTTACCACGAAAAGCGCCTTGAATAAATGCGCCGAGATCGCGCCCGTCTTCAATCCAGCGAGCCGCCAGCCACCAGATAGCAATAAAGGAGACGAGGGTGGCTCCGACAAAATAGATCAACTGGTCGGGGTTAAAGACCGAATGGAAATCGGTGCCGGAGATTGCCATAAAGACCAGCGCCGGCAGCGTCAGGGTAAACACCAGCTTGGAGGAAGTGCCAACAAAAGCGGCATCAATGACACCGATCCGCTTCAGCACTACGCCAAGGAATACGATGAAGAAAATTGGAGCAACGGTGTTGGCGGTAAACGCCAGCGACTGCAGATAGAGGTCCAAGGGTATCGTCCACTGAGTGTGATGTGCAGGAAAAATGCAGGCGGGATTCTAGCACAGAGGCTGCGACCAAAGGGTGGGTACCACTTAGACGTTTGGTCAGGCGCTTATGAGATGGCGGTCAGGTGGTAGTCAGGTGTTTCTTTGGGTAATCAAACAGCGTAAGCGTGCCGCAGCTTTCGGCCAGCTCTGACCAGCTGGTGATGCTCAGGTGGATATGCATCAGGGCACCGGTTGGGAATTTATCCAGCTCTTCATGAGTTAGGAAGTATCCCAGCATTTCCAGCCCCGGGTTGTGGCCGAACAGCATGATGTGGCGGTAGCGGTCGGACTGGTTTTGCAACACGTTGAGCAGTGTCTCGTAGCAGGATTCGTACAGTTCGGGGATCTCGCGGATCTCTTCCGTTGGAATCTCCAGTGCTTGGCTCACTGCCTCGGCGGTTGTAAGCGCGCGTACAGCGCCACTACTGAGAATACGGTCGGGATAAAGCTCGAACTTAGCAACTCGCTTGCCCAGAGCTGGCAGGTCGCGGGAGCCGCGTTTGTTGAGAGGGCGTTCGAAATCGGAAAGCGTTGGATCGTCCCAACTGGATTTTGCATGGCGGATCAGGGTGAGCTGGCGCATGGAATTTCCCCCCTTTGAGTTACAAGTATTGTGGCAAAGTGGAGAAATCACAACGTAAATTGTTGCCCGGTGGTGCGCCAATTCCGGGCAACTTGGGGGAGGCTAGTTAGCGGTAGTCGTAAAAGCCGCGGCCGCTTTTCTTGCCCAACCAGCCTGCTGCGACGTACTTACGCAGCAGTGGTGCCGGGCGGTATTTGTCTTCACCCAGATCCCGGTGCAGAACCTCCATCACCGCCAGGCAAGTATCCAGACCGATGAAGTCGGCAAGGGTGAGTGGCCCCATCGGATGGGCACAACCCAACTGCATAGCGGCATC
Organism: Pontibacterium sp.; assembly: GCF_964228735.1. GTDB lineage: Bacteria > Pseudomonadota > Gammaproteobacteria > Pseudomonadales > Balneatricaceae > Pontibacterium. Next base: position 125,794 of record NZ_CAXRBQ010000086.1, read on the forward strand.
GATGTCTTCCACATTGGCGATACCCTCTTCCAGCACGTAGCAGGCTTCGTTCAACATCGGAATCAGGATGCGGTTAACAACAAAACCGGCCTTATCGTTGCAGGCAACCGGATTTTTGCCCAACTTTTCGGTGAAGGCCTTGGCGGTATTAAAGGTGTCATCGCTGGTGGCCAGGCCACGAATCACTTCAACCAGTGCCATGACTGGCACCGGGTTAAAGAAGTGAATGCCTACTACTTTTTCAGGGCGACCGGTTGCTGCACCGATGGTGGTGATGCTGATAGAACTGGTGTTGGATGCGAGAAGGGTTTCGGGTTTGCACACGGAATCCAGATTCTGGAACAGGTTGAGCTTGAGCGTGATATCCTCACTCGCAGCCTCAATCACCAGATCACAGTCGGCAAGTTCGGTAAGGGAACCGACCGGCGTGATGTTCTGTACGATTGCATCTGCTTCCGCCTGGGTGATCTTCTCGCGCTCGACTTGGGACTGCAGACGTTTGGCAATAGTCTGCACACCGGTTTCGGCGGCTTGCAGGTTTAGATCCGACACGCGTACCGGTACACCGGCCGCTGCAATTACCTGGGCAATACCCGCACCCATCTGTCCGGCGCCAACTACGCCAACCTGGTTGATCTCAGTCATCGTGTCCCGTTCCCTTTCGCTGTGGTTTGATCAGCGCAGTATACGGGAAAGTGCTTATTTCTGGTAAGGGTTAGCTATCGGTCAGTTTGTCAAAGTCGTCGGCACCAGGGCCGAGGGGTTGGCCGTAGCTAAACTCCACATAGTTGCCGTTGGGGTCACGCAAGCCGCAGTAGTAACCCACCGGGAACGGTTCCTGGCGCGGTTCCCATACCAAGTCACCTGCTTTGCGCGCTTTTGCGGCGAGCTGGTCAACGGCGTCTTTGCTCCCAAGGGCAAACCCGAAATGCCGGTAATCGTCGGCCGCCAGTTCCAGATCATTGCCGCCATTCATCAGCACAAATATAAAGTCGGTCTCGCGGTCTGGTTCGGCCATCCAGACAATGCGTTTCGGTTCATGGTGGCGTTGGTGAATGATCACCATGCCGCAGTAGGTTTGATAAAACCGTATACAAGCTTCTATATCTCTTACATGTAGGGCGATATGAGTCAGGCGTGGGGTATGCATAGGTCTTTGCTCAGAATGATAAGTTGAGCCGGGTGGTAAGCCGATCGAAGAGGGAAGTGAGCCCCCGAATCTTTTTTATTTTAACGTATTCAGTATCTGCAACCGTTCTGATTGTCGGGGGCCACAAGCAGAAAATTATTCGGTTCAGTGATCTTCTAGCAGACCATTGTCGACGATTTTCCAAGTTAATTCACAGGCTTCCAGGCGTTCCTGCAAAGTAGCTTCTATCTCCTCATCTGTTAGTAATTGTTCTAAGTCTGATTTTAGTTCCCGGTCGAGTTTTAAATCCTCTATTGGAGAGGTTTGGTTGCTCCTCATTATTAACCGCCCTCAATCTCTTTTGGTTGGTCATGTCCATGTTTGAGGCTTACCAAGGGGTAGCACGCCCGCATGTAGCGGGTTCCTTTTTATTATTTGTTGCCGCGCTCTGATGAGCGATGCGTCATTTAAGGCTAGCATTGATCAAAAAAAATACACGCCAAAAATGGAAATTCAATATATGTATTCCTCGTCAAAAAAAGGGTTAATTTGATGGTGTCCTTAAATTTCTTTTGAAATCAATTAGCTCTGTAGGTTGGGATCGTATCGGTATAAAGCGTTTGATTTTAAAGGCGTGCTTTTTATAACGAATAGGAATGTAAATTGTGACCCCTTTGTTGTTCTTTGTACCTTTCTGAACGTGTGTCCCATCCCAGGCATACAAAAGAGGCTTTATTTTCGAGCGGTGCCATACTAATAGCTATGGTGATTGCGCCGGGAAATATGAGGACAGGGGAAGGCATCATGAGCGATACGAGAGGCAGCAAGATTCCAAGCGAGATCAACCCGCAAGAATTCAGTAACGTGCTGGAGGTTGCAGCATGGGCCTGCAGAGAGTTTGCAGAAAAACCGGTGTTTACCAGCTTAGGACGTACCCTGAGCTATCAGGAGCTCGATGAACTGGCGGATGCGTTTGCGGTATACCTACAAAAACATACCGGCCTTGAACCTGGGGATCGGATCGCCATTCAATTACCTAACATCGTTCAGTACCCGATTGTGTTAATGGGGGCACTGCGTGCAGGCTTGGTTGTAGTGAACACCAATCCGCTGTACACCGCGTCCGAGATGCGACACCAGTTTAGAGATTCGGGTGCGAAGGCGCTGGTGATTCACAAAAGCATGGCGTGTAAGGCGGAAGAGATCCTCGATGATACGTCGATTGAAACAGTATTTGTTACCCAGGTTGGGGATCTGCACAGTTTTATAAAGCGGGTGCTGATCAACGCTGCGGTGAAATACGTTAAAAAGATGGAGCCGCCATTCAGGCTGCCTGAAGCAATCCCTCTGTTTGATGCCCTTGACCTGTGTTTGGGTGGGATTCCAGAGCCACTGGAGGTCAAACCCGATGATCTGGCTGTACTGCAGTATACCGGGGGTACAACAGGTGTTTCCAAAGGTGCGATGCTTACCCATGCCAATATCGTGTCCAACATCCTGCAATCCTATGAGCGGATCAATGCGGTTGGCAACGACTGGCAGGATGCGGTGATCGCGCCGCTGCCGCTCTACCATATCTATGCCTTTACGTTGTCCCAGGTGGTAATGCTAGCGGGCGGTCATAGCGTTCTTATCCCCAATCCACGCGATATTCCGAGCCTTATCAAAGAAATGGAGCATTGGCCACCGACGACTTTCCTAGGGTTAAACACCCTGTTTGTGGCGTTGTGTAAACAACCTGAATTTGCTGAGCTGAATTTCGAGCAGTTGCGGATGACGGTCTCTGGTGGGATGGCCCTGACCCATGCAGCGGCTAATGAATGGAAAGCGGTCACCGGGTGCGAAATTATGGAAGGCTATGGGCTGACGGAAACATCGCCGGTGGTTGCTGTAAATCCCTGTGATGCTATTCAGCTGGGCAGTATTGGATTGCCGGTCACCGCAACCGAGGTAAAAGTCATTGGGGATGATGGAGGTTCTGTCTCTGATGAAGCTCCTGGAGAGTTGTGTGTGCGTGGCCCCCAGGTGATGAAAGGCTACTGGCAGCGTCCTGAAGCCACCGATCAGGCCTTCACCGAGGATGGGTATTTCCGCACAGGTGATATTGCTGTGTTGCAGAGTGATGGTTATCTGCGCATTGTGGACCGTGCGAAGGATATGATCATCACCTCTGGGTTTAACGTCTATCCCAACGAGGTGGAAGATGTTCTGAGCTCTCACCCGGATGTCATCGAATGCGCAGCGATTGGTGTACCCGATGAGATATGTGGCGAGGTGGTGAAGGCCTTTGTGGTGACCGAGGCTGATGCACTCACGTCCGAACAGATCCGTGAATGGTGTCAGCAGCAGCTAACACGCTACAAAGTACCGCAGCATGTCGAGTTCGTTGGTGAATTGCCAAAGACCAATGTAGGTAAAGTATTGCGCAGGGAGTTACGCGAGCGCAGAACTATGGATGATGAGAACCGGGCTGCTGGTTAATGTATCGAGAATGCTTGAGGTGCTTGAGGATTTAGAACTTGGGGGATGTCGGTGAGCCACGTCCCCTGTGGCTGAAAGGAATTACGGCGGAACTAGGCAGATACTGAAGATTGGAACATATCGAGGGTTTCTTGGGAGTTACTGCTTTGCTCTTCAGTGCGGGTTCTGCTTTCCCGATAGGCGGTAGGTGCCACGCCAATGTGTTTCTTAAATACTCGGGTAAAATAGGACTGATCGCGGAATCCAACAGAAAGTGCTATATCCAGTATCGGCATATTCGGGTTCTGTAAAAGCCGCATGGCTTCTTCAATTCGCGTTCTCTGCACAAACTCCTGGAACGTGATACCACACTGTTTGCGGAAACTACGGCTGAACTGGAAAGGACGCATGCGACAGAGGCATGCCATCTGTTCTTCGGTGATCTTCTCGGTGAAGTGTTGTTGAATGTAAGAGATCGCCGGAGCCAGAGCGCGTTCTTCCTGGGTGCCGTTATTGATAAAGCGTGCTTCTTCAGGAATTGGTGGCGACTGAGACCCGTTGAATGGGGTGTTTTCCCAATGCCCGTGGCTCTCAATCTGCTTTTTAAGCTGCTGAATTTCAAGCTCCGCCTGAGAAGCGTTAAGCGGCTTAACCAGAAAATCCCACACGCGCATTCTCAGTGCCCAAACTGCTAATGCCTCAGAGTGCTGTTCCGTGAGCAGCAAAACAGGAACATCAGGGTAGTTCATACGGGTTGATCTGAGCAGATCAAGACCGTACTTGTCGGGGTAATCGTAGTCGAAACAGATAGCCTGAGGCTGAAACTCTACGGCTTCTTCCGTGACAACACTTTCGGGTGTCACAATGCGCACAACGAAATACTTTTCAAACAAGACTGAGATGCCTTCGTCACTGCCTGAGGCTTTCATGTCTATCCAGAGTAACACTGATTTTTCCATGAATCCCGCTTCCAAGTCCGTGTAACAATTGGCTTATATATGTACAGCTGTTACGCAGTGTTTGTTAACAATCTTGAACACTGTACAAAGCAGTTTAGTCCAAATCTTTACAGCTAACGGGCTAAACCCTTCATTTATTGCACGTTAAGCTTGAAACATTTTCATTGCTGAACGGATTGGTAAGAACTACAAAATAATCCCAGCGTTTACGCAAAATAGTGCCAACCCTGTCCAAACACCCCTCCTATAGTTCCCCGTGTGAGTTGATTGACATACCTGCATGCGACGCTGATTCAAACAAGCATGTCATGCAACAACTGAGGACAGAACAATGATGACTCTCAAAGAAAAACTGATTGCATTCCTGAAAGAAGAAGAAGGTTTGACCACAGTGGAGTACGCAATTGCGGGTAGTCTGGTGGCCGCTACAGTTATCGTTGCGTTCCAAGACCTGGGTACCGGTGTTGATAACACTATCTCCAACCTGGCTGAGTGTCTTAACTCTGCAGCTGATGGTACTTGCCCAAGTTAATAGCTGGCGCATCAGTAACTAATCGCTTGGAGGGAGGAGACTACGATGATTGCTTATTACACCTATGATCTATCTTCGCTCCTCCTTCTGACCGCGTTAGTCATTGCAGTCATAAGTGATCTGCGTAGACATCGAATTCCAAATTGGCTGACCTTCTGGACGCTGTTAGGGGGATTGATGTTGCAGTTTGCATTTATCGGTTACGACGGTTTGCTCTCAGGGCTTGCTGGCGCGGGAATGGGATTAGTGTTGCTGATCCCATTTTACTTGCTCGGTGGAATGGGAGCAGGAGATGTAAAAATGATGGCTGCTGTCGGTACATTGCTTGGCTATCAGTCAGTAATGCTTGCTGCGGCCTTTAGTATTTGCCTTGCAGGCGCCTACGCCATTTTTCTAGTGACGTATAAAGGAGAGTGGACACAGCTTCTTCAACGTTACTCAGTCTCCCTGAAAACTAAGAGTTATGTGGCACCGGATGCAAATTCGGTAACCAACAGGCGCTTTCCGTTTGCGTTAGCAATTGCCGGTGGCACGGTTGCAGTGCTGATGATGGAGTCTCAGCTGGAATTTTACCACCTTTCAACAGAGCTCACCTATCGGTGGCAACTATGGGGGGCAGGATGATGAATTCCCATCTGTTAAAAGAGGAACCTGTGCAGCAGGAAGGTCTAAGAATACTGGCACCGCGGCCAAAAACCGTGGAGGAAACCCAGTTACCTATGCACTTCTTAGCAGAATTACTCGTAAAACACATTAATGACGCGGGCTTACTGACACTGAAGCAGTTAATGCAACGCATTGCATTGGCAGGCCCTGTCATTGAGGAAATTATTAGCTTTCTGCGTAAGGAAGTATTGATCGAAGTACATTCCAGAGGGTTCGAACACAGGGAATTGTATTACGGTTTGACTCAGCGGGGGCGCGATTATGCGGTTGATGCCTTCGCCAAAAGTGGTTACGTCGGCCCTGCTCCTGTGCCTATGAATCTATATCGCGCAGTGGTAGAGGAACAGTCGATACATAACTTCAAGGTCACAAGGGATCATTTCTATCGCGCTTTTTCCAAGATCACATTAAAAGCGGAACTCAAAGATCAACTTGGACCCGCGCTCAATTCAGGCCGGGCCATTTTCATTTATGGTCCCGCTGGTACCGGTAAAACGTACATCACACAGAAAATGCTGAAGCTGTTTGATGATAGCTGCCTGATTCCGTACGCAATTGAGATCGACGGCACCGTAGTAAGTGTGTTTGATCCGCTTATTCATCACCCGGTGGAAGAGATCAAGACAAATCCTAATGTCCTGCTCGACGATGACTACGATGCGCGATTTGTGCGTTGCGAACGTCCTGTTGTAATTACCGGTGGTGAGTTGGGCATGGAGATGCTTGAGGTGAACTATAACCCGGTACTGAAAGAGTACCAGGCACCGTTACAGCTCAAGGCAAACAACGGCATGTTCATCATCGACGATATGGGCCGTCAACGGGCTACGCCGATGGAGATCTTTAACCGTTGGATCGTACCTCTGGAAGAGCATACCGATTACCTGACACTGAGTGCTGGTAAGCACGTTCAAACACCGTTCGATCAGGTTGTGGTGTTTTCCTCCAACATTAATCCGCTTGATCTGGCCGACGAAGCGTTCCTGCGCCGTATCGGCTACAAAGTGTACTTCGGCTTTCTTGAGCCAAACGAGTATGAGCAGATCTGGCGCCAGGAGTGCGCTGAACGTGACATTCCATTTGATCCGGAACTTCTGCACTACGTGCTTTACCAGTTGCACGGCACAAAAGGTGTTGCGTTGCGTCCATGTCATCCCCGCGATTTGTTGGGAATGGCTTGGGATCGGTTCTTGTATCAGGGCGGCGAAGGTCACCTGATGCCGGAACATCTGGATTGGGCTTGGAGTAGCTACTTTGTCGCACTGGATGCACAAAAACAGATGACTGAACGTTAAGCCTCTAGGGAGGGTTTTCTCATGTTAAAAACCAGAACGGTGACATTATTCATCCTTTCGGTCGCCTTTGCCGTAGGCGCAGCCTGGATAGCGAATAACTGGATCAGTTCCCAGAAAACGACTGTTGCTAAACAGGAAAAAGTGGGGCAGCCGGTGGTCTTAGCAGCGCTGGATATTCCCTATGGGCACACCATTGAACGTCGGCATCTCAAGGTCGTAATGATGCCGGAGGATGTTGCTCCGGTTAACAGCTTCAGAAGTGTAGATGATGTGGTGGGCAAAGTATCAACAAATATTCTGCTGCCAGATGAGATCATTCGTACCGAACGTGTATCCGATCACCTCGAAGGGGCGACACTGGCGGCGCTTATCGATCCGGAAATGCGTGCATTTACTGTGCGAGTAGACGATGTGGTGGGCGTAGCAGGGTTCCTGTTGCCGGGTAACCGCGTGGATATCATTGCATCCCGCTCCAGAGGTAAGGGCAATGTGTCTTCAACCACTTTGCTGAAAGACGTCAAGGTACTGGCGGTCGATCAGACTGCGAGAACGGATAAGAATGATCCTGTTGTGGTACGTGCGGTAACGCTGGAGTTAACCCCCCGCGAAGCCGAGAAACTGGCTGAGGCACGTGGCGAAGGCTCTATTCAGTTAACCCTGCGTAATCCAGTCGCGGAAGAACCAAAACAGGTGGCGAAAGCAAAACCAAAACGTACCTATAAGGCGGCACCGAAGGTGATCGTAATTAAAGGTACAGAGTGGCAATCCAAGAAGGTTCCGATGTAATGCAGTTGCATAAAAAATGAAGTGTGGAGATTCATGAAGCCTGGAAAGACCTCGTGATCACGCCACAAGGGAAAGCAGAGGAATGATCATGGCATATTCAGCAACCGTAGAAGATACAGGCCGTCACAGCCTGTCGGAAAGATGGCTAATACAGTTCCTTATGCTGCTGATAATCGCAGTGCTAAGTATCAGTAACGCATATGCAGTGGATGAAGCTATCGCGCTCGAACGCAAAGCTAAAATCGTTAACGTTCCACTCTACAAGTCTCGGATTATCCAGCTGGGTGGTCCAGTACACAAAATATCGGTAGGTAACAAAGAGGTCGCCGATATTCTCGTGATGCGCTCCAACCAGGTGTACATCGTGGGGAACGGGATTGGTACCACCAACATTCTGATGTGGGATAGCCAGAACAATCTGACTCAATCCCTGGATGTCGAGGTAACCCCCGATGTGAATTCCCTCAAAGAGAAACTGCACCAACTCCTGCCGGGTGAGTCAATCCGTGTGAATATGTCACAAGGGGCAATCGTTCTAAGTGGCGAAGTGTCTAATGCACTCAGTATGGATACAGCCATGAAGGTTGCCCACAGCTATCTCCAGGCACCGTCGTCAGAAGGTGCGACCACCGAAGGTAATGTAATAAACCTGATGAATATCGGTGGTTCTCAGCAGGTCATGTTGAAAGTAACGGTGGCTGAAGTGTCCCGCTCCGTAATGAAGCGATTGGGCATCAAATTCCATAGCTTCTCTCAGGGTGGGGATACCAATTGGGGAGCGGTCAGTGGTGGCGCTACATTCCCTGATTCAACATCCTTTAATGCGATTGGGGATGAGGTGGTAGTTTCCCGCAGTGGCTTGTTTAACTCGGGAGGCGTCGTTGGTCCAGCGGTGGATGAGTTTGCACCTGGGGATCTGGCCATCTCTGATAAAGGCTTGTTTGCCAGTTACTTAGACGATGACTTCCTCTTCTCTATCGCCATTGATGCCGCCAAGGATAACGGTCTGGCTAAGGTATTGGCGGAGCCTACCCTGACAGCACTGACCGGTCAGGAGGCCGAGTTCCTGTCAGGTGGTGAGTTCCCGATCCCGGTACCGGATCAATATGGTATCACCATCGAATTCAAAGAGTTTGGTGTTGGCCTGAAGTTTATCCCGGTGGTACTCGATTCCGGGCGCATTAACCTCAATTTGAACGTTAGTGTCAGTGAATTGGTCAGCTCAACGTCCGTGTCAATCGGTGGCGGTGCGGCTAGCGCAGGATTCTTTGTGCCAGCCCTGACCAAGCGCAGTGCCCGTTCTACCGTGGAGTTGGGTGATGGCCAGACAATTGGTATCGCAGGCCTGATCAGCGAAAACATGCGTGACGCGGTATCCAAGTTCCCGGGCCTGGGCGATATCCCAGTGCTGGGTCATCTGTTCCGCAGTCAGGAATTTGAAAAAGGCGAGACCGAACTGGTGATTATGGTGACACCGACACTGGCTCAACCGTTCGATGCGGCTGATATCCAGCTGCCGGGGGATGGATTCGTCGAGCCGAATGATTTCGAGTTCTACATTCTGGGCCGCACCCACACCGTAGTTTCAGAGGACTCCACTGCTGAAGATCAAGAAGCGGCAGCCGAAGGTGAAATCGAACCTGCGCCTGAGTCCGAAGAGGAGGTAACCGCCCAGGCCTTTGCTGTGGATGATGAGGATGCGGTTGTACGATCGGCCGCGGGTGGTTCGGAAAGTAAGTTCGGTCACAGTATTAACTAAGCAGGGGACAGGACCATGAAACTTCAAAAGATTCTGATGCCAGGTGCTGTTCTGACACTCACTGCAGCGCTGGTTGGGTGTTATGGCAACTCCACTTTGCCGGAGCAGGGAGAAGGCTATCACGAGATGGTCGAGCGCCAGACTGCGTACCCAGACAAGATGGTTGAAGCGGGCAATCCGCCACTGGATGGCACGGTTGCTGCCCGGGTAGTTAAAACCTACCGGGCTGATGCAGCCGAACGAGACTCTGTACGTAGCACCATCAATGTCAATATTGGTAAGTAATTTCCGGCTCAAACGATCAGTCCGTTGTTCCTGACAGCTGAGAGGCGCGACGGACTGCCTATCAAATACTTGTTGAATAGGAGGAACTGACGATGGATAGGCCTTATTCAACCCGGATGGTTTCTCCGCGCAGTTTTAAGCGGCAACGCGGCGTTGTGATGGTGATTCTTACCATCGGGATGCTCGCAATCTTAGCGATGAGTGGTTTAGCACTCGATAGTGGACATATTCTTTTAACCAAAACCCGCCTTCAGAATGCTGTAGATGCCGCAGCATTAAGCGCTGCAGAAGTACTGAGCACCACCGGTAGTACGGCGAATGCAACCGCTGAAGCTAATGCAGCGTTCACATCCAATCTGGATGCTCCGGGCAATAGCCAGCTGGCTGATGCCTGGGCGGACGGTGCCGGGGAGATCACCCTGAACGTGGAGTTCTCGACGGTTGTCTCTCCTTTCACTCCGTCAGGGAATCCGCCTTATGTGCGGGTAACCGCCACCGGATTTACGCTGGATAGTTGGTTGGTTCAAGTCGTCGGGATTACCGAAACCGAAGTGGTTGCCAGTGCTGTCTCCGGACCATCTGCGGGATTGACCGGTATCTGTAATGTCGCGCCCATCCTAGCGTGTGGTTGTCGTCCCGGTATCGATCCCGGCTGTTGCGACCCAACCGGGCCTGCCGGCTGTTCCGGCGACGACTATATGGAGGACTCCTTCAACCCGGTCCTGCCGGCGGCAGGAACACTGGATGTCGATGATATTACCGGTCTGAGCCAACCTGCGGGGGTCGGTAGCGACGTCGGCCCGGGTAACTACCAGATGTTACGTATGGACGGCGCCAAAGGTGCCAGCGACTTGCGTAATGCGCTTGCTGGAAACTCCGATTACTGTGTCGATACCAATGCCGACGGTGAAGACTGGGTGGATACCGAACCCGGTAACATGGCGGGGCCAGTATCAACCGGTTTGAATGCCCGCTTTGATGGCAGCAACAAGTTTGATGTCCCTGCGGATTATCTGACCGAAGAGTTTCTGGAAGATGAAGGCGATGAGTTGATCATTGTTGAAGATCCGGATGGGCTTAACGTAGTAACAACCGCATCAGGATTGGATCCAAGCGGCAGTGTATTTGACTACGCCCAGTATGCCAGTGAAATTGGTTCTGCGGTTTGCGGTGCGAGTGGTGGTATCGAATGTCAGCAGTGGCGTCGCATGATGGTGCTGCCAATCGGCAACTGTGACGGCTCAATCAATGGTACCAGCAGTCCGGTCGAAGTTCATGCTTACGGCTGTTTCATGTTGTTGCAGCGGGTGGAACATACCGGTAAGCGTGCCGTGTTTGGTCAGTTTGTACCAAATCCTGGTGGCAACTCCATTCCTGGTTGTGACGCCACCGGCGGTATCGATCCTGACCTGCCGGAGTATGCGCCAACCAAGATCGTACTGTACCGCAACTCAGACAGTGGAGATTCATGATGAAACCTATCTTTGAATCTCAAAAAATGCCCAAGCGCCAGCGAGGTCTCGCAGCGGTGGAGTTCACAATCGCCGCACCGATCCTACTGATGCTGTTTATTGGTACGGCCGAACTGGGCAAGTTGCTGTACGACTACAACACCTTGAGCAAGGCGCAGCGAAACGGGATCCGTTACCTGGCGGCCCAGGCTTCTCCTGGTCAAACGGAGGCCGCGATTGATAACACTACCTTCATCGACAATGCCACAAATCTTGTGGTGTATGGCAACCTGGCGGGCACTGGTGATCCTCTGCTGGAAGGCTTTAGCACCGATGATGTGACGTTTGATGATCCCACCGTTGATGACGTTCGCGTTACGGTCACCTATGACTACTCACCAATGATATTTAATGCCGTGCCAAGCTTTGGATTTGGGACGCCGACGGCTCTGAATTTTACCCTGAGCTCCTCTATCACCATGCGCGCGTTGTTGTAAGGGGAGTGGGAGGATTGACCATGTTTAAAAAACAACGAGGAATGACAAGTGTCGAATTCGCCATTGTCGGAGCTGTCTTTTTCATTCTGTTGTTTGCGGTGATTGAGTTCGGGCGTTTGATGTTTGTGATGAACACGCTCGATGAGGTTACCCGAAGGGGCGCACGTCTGGCGGCGGTATGCCGAGTTGGACCGGCGGAGGTGACGTTTATTCAGAACCGAGCCATTTTCGACGGCAATATCATTGACGGGCTGGAGGCTGCTAATGTTCAGGTCCAGTATTTTGAGGACGACGGTACTACTGAGGTAACCCCCGACGCCGCGGACCCGGATAGTTCAATTCCTCTAATCGATTATGTTCGTGTGGGTATCGTCAATTATCAACATACGATGTTGATTCCAACCTTTAACCTGACAATACCCGTACCGGATTTTTCTACAACGATTCCAAGTGAAAGCCTGGGTGTACATCCAGATGGAAGCTCAGCGAGCTGTTCTTAGGGAGAGATGAGTATGATGAATGACCTGGTAAATCATACCGCGCATCAGCCCCGACTGGATTTTGGTCACCGGGACTGCCAGATATTGATCGCGAGTCGTTCGACTGCGGCTGTGGATAACCTCAAGCAGATTCTGGCACCGTTACCGAAGACCAAGTTCAAAACGCAGGTGTTGATGAACGGTCATATCGATCCGTTAAGTGGTCTGGATGCACTGCCGGATCTATTGGTGTTCCGATTGGACTCCAACTGGGAGGTGGAGCTGGAAGCGTTGTGTGCCCGTCCGGCTTGTCAGCGCCCACCGATGATAATTGTGAGTGCTGAGAGTGATCCACAGGTGATGCGATCTAGCATGCAGGCCGGCGCACGGGACTTCTTTGTGGAGCCGTTGGATGTAGAAGAGATCCAGCGTTCTGTGGAGCGCTTAAGCCGAGAGGTAATGGACAATCCCTCCGACCAAGAGGCAAAAATCACAATTGTGATGAATGCCAAGGGGGGATCGGGTGCCAGTCTAATTGCCTCTAATGTAGCGCATGCATTGTGCCAGGAATATGAACAACGGGTTGCCCTGGTGGATCTTGATCTGCAGTTCGGCTCTCTCTCCTACTATCTTGATCTCAACCTTAAACACGGTATCAAAGAAGCATTAGATAACGTGGATGATCTGGATGCTATTGCACTGGACGGTTATCTGGTGAAGCACAGCAGTGGCCTCAGGGTAATGGGGGTTGAAGAGGGACGTATGATCCTCAACGACGAGGTGTCCAGTGAGCGACTGCGGCACCTGATATCCCTCTTGGCCCGTGCCCACGATCATGTAGTGATTGATGTGCCGCGTCAGATTGATCTGATCACTTCAACCGTACTGGAGATGGCGGATCAGATAGTTGTCGTGACTCAGCAGAGTATCACGCATCTACGGGATACTTCGCGCCTGCTGGATGTCTTGCGGGATGACCTGGAAATTCCCAACGAGCATCTGGAGGTGGTGATTAATCGCTACCAGAAAAACTCGATGATCACCCAGACAGAGATTGAGAATGCACTCAAATTCAAGTCTATGATCTGTATTCCTAATGACTTCAAGAGCGTTTCTGAATGCCTGAACGATGGTGTTCCGCTGCTGAATGTTGCCCGCAGGGCCCCGGTTACCAAGGGGGTAATAGAATTGTGTGAATCGGTGCGTGGAAATAAAGCCGATGCATCTCACACCGTTCTCGGACGGCTATTTGCCAAACTTAAGGGGGCCTAAGATATGTCACTATTAAGCGAACGACTCAATCTGCTTCGAGGCCAGGCATCAAAAGATGAGCAGGGATTTGATTCAGATCTAGCAACCCAGGAACCGGTTGAACAAAAAACCGCAAAACCCGCGCACCCACCTTTGCATATCACGTTGTTGTCCCCCGCTGAAGCTGAGTGTAAGGAGCAGATCTATAAGGAACTTCTGAAAGTCATGGATCTGTCCCTGATCGATAGCCTTGAAGAGCAGGAGGCACGACGACAGATTCGTGAAATATGCTCGCACCTGATGTCTGAATCAGAAGTGCCGCTGAGCGCCGTTACACGTGAGCGAATTGTTGAGCAGATTGAAAATGAAATCATGGGGCTAGGCCCCCTGGAGCCATTGCTCTCCGATACGACGATTTCAGATATCCTGGTGAATGGATACGACACCGTGTATGTGGAACGCTTCGGTAAGCTGGAACACTGCCCGGTGAAATTCACCAACAATGTGCACCTGCTCAACATCATCGACCGTATCGTATCCAGCGTTGGGCGTCATATCGATGAAGCGTCCCCGATGGTTGATGCCCGATTGGAAGACGGGTCCCGTGTGAACGTGATCATCCCACCGCTTGCGCTGGACGGTCCGCAAATGTCCATTCGTCGCTTCGCAGTCGAGTTGCTGACGATGGAAAACCTCGTGCAGTTAGGCTCAGTCCCGGAGCAGGTTGCGCCCATTCTAAGGGCTATCGTAAAAGCACGGCTCAATATTTTGATCTCGGGTGGTACCGGCTCAGGTAAAACCACCATGCTTAATATCCTCTCCGGATATATTCCAGAGGATGAACGCATCGTCACTATTGAAGACTCCGCCGAGCTTCAGCTGCAGCAACCACACGTTGTACGTTTGGAAACCCGCCCACCAAACATTGAAGGTAGAGGTGAGGTAACCCAGCGTGACCTGGTTAAAAACAGTTTGCGTATGCGACCTGACCGTATCGTCCTGGGTGAGGTACGTGGTGGTGAAACATTGGATATGCTGCAGGCGATGAATACTGGTCATGATGGTTCCCTGACAACCATCCACGCCAACAGTCCGCGTGATGCGTTGGGGCGTATTGAAAACATGGTCTCCATGACGGGTATCAACTTCCCGACCAAAGCGCTTCGTGCCCAGATTGCATCCGCTATTGATGTGGTGCTTCAGGTCGGCCGCTTAGAGGACGGTCGTCGTCGCTTGCTGAGTATTCAGGAAGTGAATGGCATGGAAGGCGACATCATTACGATGTCTGAACTGTTCCAGTTCCAGCGTCATGGCCTGGACGAAGATGGCAATGTACTTGGTGAATTTGTTGCAACCGGTGTAGTGCCTCAGTTCCATCAGCTGCTTGCGCAGAAAGGTTATAACTTGCCGCTGGAACTGTTCGAGCCCGAATAAGAGGAGGGTAGACAATGGAAATTGAATTTGGCCCTGTTGTGTTCTTTTCGATGGTGGGAATAGCCGTCTTCCTGCTTACATTTGGTATAACCGTTCCCGTATTCGGAGAGTCGGGTAGCGCCCGTAAACGTCTACAAAAACGGCTACGGGAAATTCAACAAAGCTCTGATAAGCCGCCTATTAGCAGTCTGCTTCGGGAAAAGTACCTGAAGCGCTTGGGTGGAATGGAGCGATCATTGGAGCAGCTGCCGGGAATGGAGAACCTGGCGCGCTTTATAGAACAATCAGGCAACACAATCCTGGCTTATAAACTGGTGCTGATTGCACTGGCATTTGGCATCGTTGCCGGCGTGGTTGTTTTTGTCTTCTCTAACTCTATACCGATGGCGGGATTGATGGCCGTGGTGGCAGCGTCGTTGCCGTTTATGAAAATTTTTACGGATCGCCGTAAACGCATGGATCGGTTTGATGAACAACTGCCCGAAGCCATCGATATCATCAAACGCGCACTGCAGGCCGGACATCCGTTCAGTGAGTGTCTGCGTTTGGTTGCTGAGGGATTGGATGGACCTGTGGGTAAAGAGTTCGGTATTACCTTCGCCGATCTGAACTACGGTAATGATCTACGCCGGGCGATGATCGGACTGTTGGAAAGGATACCCAGTATTACGCTCATGGCGTTTATAACTTCGGTGCTGGTGCAGAAGGAAACCGGCGGTAACCTGGCAGAAGTACTCGATAAAATCGGGCAGGTTATCCGGGGGCGTTTCCGCTTTCAAAGGAAGGTTAAAACGCTATCGGCAGAGGGGCGCTTATCAGCCTGGATACTCACCCTGGTGCCGTTTGCGCTATTTGTGATGATCTACTTTACGACCCCATCTTACCTGGAAATTCTGGTAGAAAGCACAGACGGGCGTGAGTTAGTTATCGCTGCGAGTGCGGCAATGATTATAGGTATTTTCTGGATCCGCCGCTTACTCAAAATAGAGGTATAGAGCCATGGATTATCTATTCAATCTAATTAACGAGTATCTCGAGAATGAGCAGCATACCCAGATGGTATTCGTGGCGTTTGCCGCCGCAGCCGCTCTCGCGTTTGCATTCAGTCTGATTGTGCTTTTCAACTCTTTTACCTCTCCTTATGAAAATCGAAAGCGAGTACTGACCAAAGTAGCGGGAGGTACGCAAACTGACTCCGGATCACGGATGATGCATTCTCTGGATCCGATAACCAATCTGATGTTGCCGAAAAAGGAAAAGCACACCTTCGAGGTTCGCCAGCGGTTGATGCATGCGGGTATTCGCTCCGAAAGTGCGGTGAAGAATTTCTACGCAATCAAAATGCTATTGGTCATTTTTTCATTTGGATTGGTGGTCGTGGTGGGGAGTTTTATACCCGAAGCCTCCGCAAAACAGGTATTAACTTATTCTTGTCTGGCAGCGGTGGCGGGCTTCCTCCTTCCTTCAGTCGTTCTCGATCACTTGGCGAAAAAGCGGATTAAAACGATTCATGCCAGCTTCCCTGATGCACTGGATCTGCTGGTGGTGTGTGTGGAATCCGGACTGGGATTATCCGCCGCGTTACAGCGGGTTGCACAGGAACTGGATGTGAGCCATCCGGAGCTCGCGGAAGAATTGAATCTGGTGAACGCAGAGGTACGTGCGGGTGTTCATCGTATTGATGCATTAAAGAATCTGGCGGAACGAACCGGGGTGGATGACATTAAAGGTCTGGTGGCCTTGCTGGATCAAAGTGTGCGCTTTGGTGGCAGTATCGCGGATACCCTGCGTGTGTATTCAGAAGAGTTTCGTGACAAACGAATGCAGCGAGCAGAGGAATTTGCGGCTAAGATTGGTACTAAGATGATCTTTCCGCTCACTTTCTGCCTGTGGCCCGGCTTCTTCCTGGTTGCAGTCGGACCCGCCGTTCTGAAGGTGCTTGAAGCTCTCGGAAGATAGGGGATTATTTGAGAAGGAGTTCCAGGATGCAAAGGTTTTCGCTAGATGCAGTGCTATCCCGAAAAAAGCGCTGGCCGCGTTGGATGGTTTTAACGCTGATAGTTGGAGTGACTGGGTGTGCAGCGACTCAAGAAAGCCCGGATAAAGTTGATGACAATGCTCTCTATGAAGGGCGATCGACAGTCACCTTCTCAAACTTGCCGGAGGCCAAAACAGCGGAAGAGGGGATTGCTCTTGGCGATCAGCAACTCCGTGCTGGCGAGTTTGATAAGGCTCTTTTCATGTACATCCAGGCGATGCAGCTGGATGAAACCAATACCGAAGCGCTCTATAAAATAGGTCAAATCCATTTGGACCGTGGAAACACCGGTAAAGCGGTCGTGGCCTTTGAGGGAGTGCTGGCTCGTGACTCTGAGCATATCTATGGCAATGAAGCATTGGGTATTCTCTATCTGAAAGCTAACCGGTACCAGGATGCTCACCTTTTCTTCACCAAGTCGGTGCAAGCCGACAGAAATCGTTTGATGGCTGATAAGGCCGAAAACACCGAAAATGCTGAGCCTCAGTCACTGACTGAGGATGAGATCGCTTCCCTGACGGAGCAGATCCAGGCGGATAAGAAATCACCCGCGCACGCTTATAACGGGCTTGGGGTGGTCGCAGATCTTAAAGGCGATCACGATAAGGCGCAGTCATTGTACGACGTGTCATTGCAGATCAACCCAAGAGCTGCGATCACGCTAAGCAATAAGGGGTATTCTTACTATCTGAGCAAACAGTGGAGCAAGGCTGAGAGAGCCTACAAAGCGGCGCTGAAAATCAACCCTAAATCCCCACAGGCTTGGCGTAATTTGGGATTGTTATACGCCAGACAGGAAAATTATGTATCCGCGCTGACAGCGTTTGAGCAAGTGATGGACAGTGCCGATGCCCACAATGACGTCGGTTATATTTGTCTGTTGGAGGGTAAGTATGACAGGGCCGAGTACTATTTCGATAAAGCTATGACCCTGTCTCCGATGTATTACGAAAAGGCGCATGAGAACATGAAGCTTACCCAGCGCCTGCGTGATAGCCAGATAACTCAGTTTACGCCTCAGCCTAAACAAAAAGATTAACGGATGTGGTGTACCATCAGCTTAAATCGGCTGAATGTCGTATCCGACCCGATACCGTAGCGTAACAGGTGCATACGCTCGGTTTCGGGGAGGTTCGCTCCCGGCCGCATATTCACACAGCTTACAAAGCCGGCTTTGCTGATCAGCTCAGCTGTGACAGGATCATGATCCTGTGTGCTGCCATTTGGATATGCGAAGTGGTCACAACTGCGTCCCACCATTCTCTCAATCGCTACTTTACACTCGTTAATCTCCCGAGCCTGTTCATCACTACTCAAGCGGCTTAGGATTGCATGGCTGCATGTGTGGGCACCAAACTCCACCAGGCCGGAATCACGCATCTCGTCAATCTCAGCTTGGTTGAGAAGGCGATAGGGAGAGTGGTTATCTACAGGCTGTTCCGGATCACTGCCCAGCGCAAGGATCAGTTTTTTTACTTCTTCGTTTAAGCGCTGGTTATGCATCCCTTTCAGGGAGCTTTGTATCCGTGCAGATGCGTTAGCTTTACCGGCCGGTGTGCGGAGATCGAAGGTCATGCCGTTCCAGCTGAAAGACACTTCACCGGTATCGGCCAAAGCCTGATTGAGGCGGCAGAACCAGATAGTGTCTGCGCCATTCATTTGATCGGAGACCAGATAAATGGTGGCTGGTGCGTTGTATTTCTTGAGAATAGGAAATGCAAAGTCGTAATTGTTCTGATAGCCATCATCAAAAGTGATAACCGCAGTTGGTTTATCGACATCACCCTGATTAAGCATATCGATTGCGTCGGATAAGCGCACAATGTTGAAGTGCTGGCTTAGATAGCGGATCTGCTCCTCAAACGTTTCCTGATTGATAAAACACCAGTCATCAAATGGCAGTGGTCGATCCAATACACCGTGATAGGCCAGGATAGTGATACCACGTCGTTTCAATACTCTGTGTAACAGAGAAGGTATACCTGCAAAACCAAGCGCATCAATTACCAGTTTTCTAATCAATGTAAAACCTATCCGTGTCCGCATTTATATAGTGAAGAAGCAGGTGTCGAGGGTAGCCGCCTGTGAGATTAGGGGTGACATCGTACTTGGCACCATACCTCTATAAGCGGTATCGATACTCTAGTGTGTGAAGAGAGCAGTACGATGATACCGAACCTACGATAGTTGGTGATTGTAACTGATAGATTAATCTGAGGAGAGGGGGCGGTGCTGTTCCGGCCGTCCTGATAAGGGCTGTAGGGAATTAGTGGCTGATGGCACCCTTTTGGACTAATGAAATCTATAGCTACCCGCAGTCGTTGCCTCAAGATTGCTGCAATGTTCGTTGCCGATGAAGCCTTCATCTTCCCTGTAATGGTTGCACAGCGAGCTTAGCATCTCTTGCCAAGGGGCATCGCCGTTATATTCCGAGAGCTTGTACAGCGTCTTGTTTTCGATATGAACCAATGCTGGCTCGGTACCAGTGCCAAACAGAACCAGTTGCCATCCGTCTCTATAGATCGAGCGTTGCTTAATCGAGATCAGGGATGCATACAGCTCCGGTTTGATGATAGGCATACCGTCATCCCGAATTTCGTATTTTGATATGGTCTCTTTTATCGCTGCATCCTTATCGATGAAGCTGGTATTTATCGACTTCACAGGTATTGAGGATTCAACGAAAATCTCCCTGGAATCCATTGATGGGTGTGCCTGCACGGGCAGTGGGATTCCATCCAGCGTACGTGATGTATCCGCAATGGCGAGTTGTTTGAAGAGTGTGGGAGCAATATCGACCAGAGAGAACACCCCCGGTACCACATTCGGTTTGTCTACTGTCTGGCCATTCTTAAATCGGGCATATGCCATTAACACATGAGATTGAGGCTGAGTGAGCAGGTTGGTGCCATGCCCCCATGTATTGGACTCTACTTCATAGTTTTCACTGGCGTTAAGCAATCCATCTTTATCCAGTTTTAATCCTTCACCATGATCAGACACGATAAACATGATCGTGTTGTCGAGCTGGTTGTTTTTACGAAGGTCATCAATCAGATTTTGAAACTGTCTATCAAGCTTTTTGAGCATGGATAAGTACATGAAATGGTTGTAGTTTCCCTTCCAGAACTTGTTGTCCAAATTGATGAATGAGCGTGATGTGTACGGCCAATGTAACATGCAGAGGTGCAGTGATAGGAAATTTGGCTGGTTTGAAGACAGGCTGGATAGTACCTCTTTATTAAACAGCTCTGGTGAATATGCTTTGCCGTAACCCCTATTGATGTACAGGTATGGGAATAGATATTTGGACACAGGCGTATTCACGAGGATGTTGACCGTCGGAATGTCGGAAATATTCGATAATAGCTCGTCGATGGCTCCGATTTTTGGCCCCACGACTGTATCGAAGCCGTAACCTTCATCTATGTGGTTAAAGCGCCGTTCATCCATAGCATAAACCGTATTGTAGCCTCTATTTTTGAGCTCTCTGATTAATGGAATATCCCGGTCGATCATCTCAGGCGCCGTCAGATTGAAGCGTCCTCCATGATTGATCGGGTACTGACCCGTCAGAATACTTAGCCATGCAACGTAGGTGCGGGCCATAGGGGTGTATGTCTTGTCGTAAACAACAGATTGTTCGAGGAACGTGTTCAGGTGCGGTGTGAAGTTCGCGTTGCTGTTTTCATAGGCCAGATGGTCTGGTCGAAGGCCATCGATACCAATGATCATGATATTGGGCTGGGATTGATCCGCTTGTGACGCTGTGAACTTAATATTTCCTGTTACCAAAACGATGGCGACAGCGGACATAGAAATTGCCAGTACTTTTTTGCTTACGCTGTATCTGTAAACGCCGTAGATAAACAACGCCATTAATAACGTGCCAAGAGCAATATTGAACTCAGTCGTAGCAAACAGGGAGCCCCTGAAGAAGCCCAGTAGGGAAGTGGGGTAGAGCAGTGAATTCAGAGTCAACACAAAGGTGAAATGAGAGACGGCAATTGTTAGCCAAATCAGAGTATTAGTTGCCTCTGTGTATTTTCGGGTAATCCAGGGAACACAGCTTATCGTAATGATGAAGCTCCATATTACGTGGATGATGACGAGACTGAGTGTGAAATGAAGAAAATCTAAAACAGTAGCAGGGTTCAGAATATTTATGTCGTTGACGTACTTGATCAAGTTCTTGATACCGAAGGCGGGATTTATCAGCTTCTTGAGGATGATGATCATAAAAAAGATTAGAAGCTGAAGGCTTAGCGTCCTCCAGATTATCCTTGCGAGTGGTACTGTTTTCTGGTGAATCTGATTCACGGCGTTACTCGCTCTTGGTTGGTTTTACGTCATCGTCTTTTTCAGGAATGGCCAGCGTTGTTTTTTCCATTGCTGTTGTAGTGTTTTTGTTGGAAGAAGGCCAGTCACCATGTAGAAGATACCTTTCGGCGAGTGTTGCCCCGCCATGCTGATCCGTCCTGATAGCGTTAGCGCTGTAATACGCACTTGTTGCAGCGGTGATGATTGAAACGAGCAGTATCGCTATCACTAAAGAGAGAGCTATCTGGATAGATCTCTCTTCCCTGCTTTGGCACCCCGTCTCTGACATCATTCTGACCTCGTCGAATCAGGTATATCGCACTGAAGGCAAACCCGGCTTTGCCGGTTGATCACCTCCCTCAGACAACATACATCAGTATAGTTAATGAACAGGAAAGCGAGAGGAATGTAACGCCAGTGATACAGTACGGATATGAAGCGGGTTAATTTGAGAACTGCGCCTTTCCGTGCCATGCTGAACCTCAGCGAAGCAACAGGCGGATGACTATGGGCCTGGATATCGAGCGGTCTGAATTTACGGAAGCGGACTACCGTAGCTTCAGAAATCAGTTGCATGGCAACCTGCAGGCACTGCAGCAATTGCTGAATCAGCCGGGGTTTGGTGAAGGAGACACCACCATCGGAGCAGAGCTGGAGATGTATATCGTCGACCAGCAGGCCCGCCCTTTGTTTGTTAATCAAGCTCTACATGCGGATGTGGACGACGATCAACTGGCGCTGGAGCTAAACCGCTACAATCTAGAATATAATCTCTCCCCGGTACCAGCATTAGGTACTCCTTTCTCTGCACTCGAGCACGAAGTGCTGGATGCCCTGAATCGATTACAACAGGCAGCCGATTCCTACGGTGGGCAAGTGGTGCCGATTGGTATTCTACCCACGCTAAAACGGCGTCATTTCGGCCCCCATGCAATGACCGATCTGCCGCGGTTTCATGCCCTGACCGAAGCACTGGCGCAGATGCGAGGTGAGCTGTTCTGTATCCGGATCAATGGGCCCGAGGCGATTTCGTTGCGTTCCCGCGATGTAACCTTGGAGGGGGCCAATACTTCTATGCAGTTGCATTACCGGGTAATGCCGGATCGATTTGCTGATCTGTTCAATGCAATGCAGCTAGCTACTCCCGTCGTCCTGTCGATCGCCGGGAACTCGCCATTTATGCTTGGCCAGCGGCTCTGGCATGAAACCCGTATACCACTGTTTAAGCATGCAATCGACGGGCGTACCCGTGATTTACGCGAGGCGCATATTCCGTCGCGTGTTAGCTTTGGCCACGGCTGGGTACGTAGTGGTGCTTATGAACTCTTCGCTGAGGCCGTACACCTGCACGAACCGATTCTGCCGATCACCAACGGTGAAGATGCCGAGGCTGTGCTGGCGTCCGGGGAGATACCGTCCCTGTTTGAGCTACGCTTGCATCAGGGGACTGTCTGGCCCTGGAATCGCCCGGTGTTTGATGATGCTGACGGTGGCCATCTGCGTATCGAGATGCGGGCGTTACCAGCCGGCCCTACACCCTGTGACATGATGGCGAATGCGGCCTTTCTGATCGGTTTGGCGGAAGGGCTGAGTGAGAATATCGAAGGGCATATACCCGCGATGCCGTTTCAGGCAGTGACCCATAACTTCTACCGTGCTGCAGAGAAGGGGATGAATACCCGGTTACTTTGGCCCGATTCAGACGTTCATAATCCATTGGCTGCATATCCGGCCTGTGAGCTGGCCAAGTCGCTACTTCCGGTAGCTCAGGAGGGGTTGCATAGCATCGGTGTGTCTGATGCGGAAAGCAGTCGGTATCTGGGCATCATCCGGCGCCGCATTGAAAAACGGCAAACAGGCGCCTGTTGGCAGCTGAAAACCTTTAAGCGACTATTGAATACCGAAGTACGGCACCGGGCTCTCACTTTGATGATGAAAAGCTACATCGAGCAAGCCCGGAAAAACAAACCCGTATCGGACTGGACATAACTCTGACTGGACCAAACTAGGTGAACATCTCCGACGAACCGATTCTCTGTATTCATAATCCGCACCCGGAGACGATTGCCCATACGGTGGAGGGGTTCCTCAACCAATTGGGTGGTCCGGTAATGATCACTGTAGAGGGGAGGGACACCAGTCGAACCCGCGCTATCTGTACACTGCTGCACGGTAATGAGCCTTCTGGCCTGCGAGCTGTACATCGCTGGTTACGCAGCGGTGGCACTCCGGCGGTCAACATCATCTGTTTTATTATCTCGGTAAAGGCGGCCTTGACCGAGGAGCTGCATAAGCACCGTATTCTGCCGGGTCAGCGGGATATGAATCGCTGTTTTGCTCCACCCTATGACGATTACAACGGGCGTATTGCAGAACACATGCTAGCCCTCATAGACAGTTACCAACCTGAATGCATGATCGATATCCACAACACCTCGGGGATGAGTCCGGCATTTGGTGTGGTGACCCATGAAGATCCAGCCCACGAGGCGCTGATTGCCCTGTTTACCCATCACCTGATCGTGACTGATCTCAAGCTTGGGGCGCTGATGGAGATCAGCAGCAGTAGTATGCCGGTGGTCACCGTGGAATGCGGCGGTGCGAACGACGAGCGTTCCGATCAGTTGGCGATAGACGGGTTGGCGCGTTACCTGTTTGAAGACCACGTGCTTAAATTGCCCCATGAAGGGATTGAGATTGAGCTGTACCGGCATCCGGTGCGGTTGGAGCTGCACCCGGATAGTCTGATCGATTTTGCCGATGAACCGGTGCCGGACATGGATCTGACGGTGCCAAGAGACCTGGAACAGCACAATTTTGGTACAGCGCCGGAAGGCACTCTGATCGGTTGGTTAGGGGAGCGCTGTGGTACCCGCATTCTGCGGGTGCAGAATGCGATCGGGCGGGATATGTTCTCCACCTTTTTCCACCTGGAAGGGCAAAAGCTCTATACCGCCCGCCCGCTCAAGCTGTTTATGATCACCAGCAACCACTCTATCGCGCTGGGTGACTGCCTGCTCTACGCCTCGTTCGAGCGCGAATATACCTACCTGAAAAGCTGATCAGTCTGCTTCACGGGCCAAAATAGCCACACCCTGACGGTAGCCCAGGCCGCCGTTGCCATGCACCGCACCCAGGTTGATATCACTGCTCGTCAGTTTCTGGTACATGCAGATCAGGCCGTTGAGTGCCGGGTTGTTCCAAGGCGCACGTGCCAGATTCATGCCCCCAGTGACGGTGATCTCATACTCCTTCAGAAAGGCTGGAATACGCTCGATACGATCAACCAGGCCTGTTTTCAGCAGGAATGCCATCGGTACCACCGGATAGCAGGTATAGGTATCCAGCAACGCCTCGCCGTGCATAA
The DNA here is from genome assembly GCF_964228735.1 of Pontibacterium sp. Taxonomy (GTDB): domain Bacteria; phylum Pseudomonadota; class Gammaproteobacteria; order Pseudomonadales; family Balneatricaceae; genus Pontibacterium. Next base: position 150,502 of record NZ_CAXRBQ010000086.1, read on the forward strand.
AAGCATCGCGGAAATCAAAATCCGCCTGTGTACAGGCCTGCTGATACGCGGATTCCATGTGGTCGTAGCGTACGATGGTTTCGATCGCCTCTTTACCATCAACCGGCAAACGGCCCAGTCCCACTCCTTTCACCGCCACACGGGCCTGCTGAGGAATCTCCAGAGCGGCAGTGGTTTCTGCATTACACACCAGAACCGCGCCTGTGAAGTCGACCAGCGGGTTGGCACAGTCGACGCCGCGGAACAGCGGAGTGATGCGTTCAAACCATCGGACGTCCGGTGTTGCCTGGCTGGCGTCTACCACTACGTTGTTGGCCTCCAGATTCTTCAGGTAGGTGCGCTGGTAGTTTTCAAACAGCGCTTCGGCGGTGGCGTAGAAGGTATCGGCATCGATCTGCTGGTGTTGGATAAACTGTTGGGCAACATCGTCATAGGCTTGGGTAAGCGGGTAGTCGTCACCGTACACGGCCATCAGTTGCAGGCGTTCGTCACGGGGATAGCCGGACTTGATCAGGTCTTCGCCACGGATCACAACGGCGGGAGTACCTTCTGAAATCAGCTTGCGCGCACGCTCAAGTGCCTCAATCGGGCCGCAGCCGCTGCGGAAAAAGTCTGGCTGTTCGGGGGCGTTCCAGTCGCTGTTCAGCGGCTCTATATTGAGTGTGTGCAGAGGAATGCCCAGCGCGTTGAGCTGTTGGATACGGTCTTCAACAGACGCCATTGACCCTTCGCCGTCTGCGATCTTTGCTGCTGCAACCAGGTATGCCTGCGACATGTGCTGCTCCCCAAAAGATAAGTGAATGACGCAGTTTATCAGGGATAGTACTTATTATTAAAGGGTGTGGTGTTTGTTTTTTGAACGATTGTTTCTTTGGTGCTGTGTTATGTGCTTGTGGGGGCCGTCGTTTGAGATTAAAGCCTGCTAGGCTTAATCAATAGTAAACGGGGAAACAGGGAATATACCTTGGACCTGTACGGCAGGGTGTATTCGTTGGGTTCCCAAGGGGGATCTTATGACCGACCGTCAGCAGATGCTGCAGGATATCGCCCGGCTTGCCCGCCTGACCGCAGCAGAAACAGGGCGGGGACGTTTTACCGAAAAAGTAATGGCCGCCGTGCGTTCCGTTAATCGTGCACTGTTTGTACCTGATGGGGTTGCGATTGAGGCGTACGAGAACATACCCCTGCCCATTGGCTACGAACAGACCATCTCTCAACCCTATATTGTTGCCCTGATGACAGACCTGCTGGATACAGACAGGGATCAGATCTGTCTGGAGGTCGGTACGGGCTCAGGATATCAGGCGGCGGTGTTATCGCAGCTGGTTGGGAAGGTGTACAGCATTGAGATCATAGCGCCTTTGTATCGAGAGGCTTCGGAGCGGTTACGGCGCCTGCACTATGACAATGTGGAGGTAATGTTGGGCAACGGTTACCAGGGCTATCCCGATGCAGCACCGTTCGACAGGATCATGGTCACAGCCGCGGCTGAAGAGGTGCCTCCCGCGCTGTTAGAGCAGCTAAAGCCGGGTGGACGGATGGTTATCCCTGTGGGGCCTGAATACGGTGGTCAGATCCTTTATCAGGTTGATAAGGACGATACCGGAACGATCGAATCCTCCCCCGTACTGGATGTGCGCTTTGTGCCGCTGATCCAGGGGAGTGGCCTGTCAATGTGATGGCTTAGGACGTGATCTCTTTGGCCAGTTGTTCCATCGCCAGCATCAGGGCTTTTTGTGATGCGGGGGAAAGTTGGTTGAAAGCGGAGAGCATACGACGCTGCTCTTTGGTCAGCTCCTCGCTCGGCTCGGCACTGCCGTTGACGTAGTAATCGATTGAGATGTTGTAGAGTTTACAGACACGCGACACATCGTTCAGGGTTGCCGGTTCGGCACCCTGATTACTTTCCCAGCCTTTAATCGTAGATACTGCCTTGGCAAGACGTTTTGCCGCCTCTACCTGGGTCATATTTACGCGCGTCCGTGCCTGCTTCAGTCTTTCTGCACGCGTTGTCACGGAGGCGATTCTCGCTCAGGTCAGATAGCTTGTCACCAAAGGTACATGGAGAACATCCCTTGCCGGAAGCCGGGGCATGTTCTGCTTGGACCTTCAGTTACTTAAATTGGTAGCGGCAGTATAGTTGGCCCGCTCCCGTATTTCCTGAGGATGAGGAATTGGGAGCTGGAATAGGAGTAGCACAAGGAGTCCAATTGCAAGGGACTGCACCTATAATCACCCAATTCAGGTGAAGACAGGGTTATTGAAAAGAAATTCTCTACTTAGCGCCCCGGTTGGTTAATACCGCTGGGACAGTCAGCAGAATGATCTTCACATCCAGCCAGAACGACAGGTTGCGGATGTATTGAATATCCAGCCTGATCCACTCGTCAAAACCGATGTTGTCGCGGTCTGCAATCTGCCACAGGCAGGTAATTCCCGGTTTTACCTCCCGGCGCATAACGTGCCACTGTCCCATCTGCTTGTCTTCGCTGACCGGCAGCGGACGGGGACCAACAATGCTCATATCCCCTTTCAGTACGTTGAACAACTGAGGCAGCTCGTCGATACTCCATTTGCGGATAAAGCGGCCAATCGGCGTGATGCGCGGGTCATCAGTCATCTTAAAGGCCGGACCGTCACGCTCGTTCTGTTCCATCAGCTTGGCTTTCAGTTCTTCGGCGTTGGTCACCATGGAGCGGAACTTGTACATGCCAAAGGGAACACCGCCACGCCCCGTGCGTGGCTGTACAAAAAATGCCGGACCCGGATCGGTGATCTTGATGATCAGGTAAACCACCAGTAGTAGCGGGGAGAGCAGGAGCAGGGCACAGGAGGCACCCGCCTTGTCCATCGCCGTTTTCCACCACGGAACATCCTTGATAAACAGGTGCTGGGCATTGCTGCTGAGCTGTGCCCAGTCGTCCAGAGGCTTATTCATGACAGATGGCTTCCTTTAACTTCAATCTCAAGGATTCGTTCACTGGCTATTAGGAACCGGAGTCCAACTATCAGCCGTGTTCGCCGTGGCATTGAATTGCTTCATCTGGTTGATTGTCTTCAGGCTCTGTGGATTGTCGAACTGCACTGCCACACCTTTTGCGTCCGAACGGACCACATGCCCGACCGCCTTTAGGGCGATATCTTTCCCGCTTTCATCCAGAGGCTTCAATTCATCTATCGGCAGGTGGACCTCAAGCTCAAGCTGGGTGCCCGCTGGCAAGTTTGTCGACGTCATCAGAAACGCACCACTGGCGGAGATGTCACGGGTTACTGCGGATGCAGTGCCAATTTCGCCGAGAGAGCCCGATTCGACAGGGCTGATCGTTGCAACCAGGTTGAGGTTCAAACGCTCCTGGTTGCGTCGATTATCGTTACTCTCATTGCGTTGTTCTGTATCCGGATACACCATGATCTGCACGTCATCAAGCAGTTCAGGCGTAGCCAGATTTTCCCGGATGCGTGACAGCATCTGTTTGGCACCGTCTTCCGGGGTATTAAACAGGTAAAGGCCCAAGGTGCCGGGCGCAAACCAGCCTAACTCGTCTATCAGGCGGGTTTGATTATGGATACTGGATACGATCTTTCGGAGTTCTGCTGGAGATCTTTGTCCCTCTGGCAGTGGAATGATCACCAGGCTGAATGGATTGCCTAAGCGATCAGCACGAAAGCGTTCTTTATCCAGTAGTTGATAAAACTCTACGGTAGGCAATAGATGGCCGTCGTCCGGATGGTGAAGTTCCGGTTTCTGGATAAAAAACTGTTTTAAGAATCTCAGCAGTTTTTTGTTTGGCTTCATAGCAGCGGTATCCTGAGACGTATGGCGGTTAGTCCGGTGTACGCAACACTATCGAAGGTCTGACGTCCGGTGTTGGACCTGTTAGAACGCTCAGCATACCGTGACCGGTATACAAAGAACAGATCTATCACTCAATAATTGTTGTTTTAATGCTCACTAGTGACCTATGAGCAACCGGTGGTTCAGTACCATTAATTATAGGCTTCTGGAGCGATTGCCCCGATATTGAAAAATGTGGTCTTGCGTTTGAAAAACAGCCTTGCCGAGGTATGTGAATATCCCTCAGCGAGCTGTGGGAAACCGTTGCCTGGCGTGTACAAGGACGTGGCTGAGTAAAACTTCGTCAGAAATCGCCACCCCCGATGATATCAGGGGTAGCGGAAGATACGCGGAGCTTGTGCACGGAGTTATCCACAGATGTTGGGGGTAACTCCGTTAGCCTGATTAGCTGTGTTCTTCGAGGAACTTAGGATCCAGCTTCAGCTCGTCGTTGGAGTTCACTGCAACGCCGCGAGATTTGATATCGGTAGCGATTGCCTGTGCCTCTTCCAGGGAGTGCATCGCATAGGTACCGCACTGGTATTCATTCAGCTCAGGGATATCGTTCTGGTTCTGAACACCCAGCACGTCTTCCATCGCCGCCAGCCAGGCTGCAGCAACCTTCTGCTCTTCAGGCTGACCGATCAGGCTCATGTAGAAGCCGGTGCGGCAACCCATTGGTGAGATGTCGATGATCTCTACGTTCGGACCGTTCAGGTGGTCGCGCATGAAACCGGCAAACAGGTGCTCCAGGGTATGGATGCCACGTTCAGTCAGAATCTCTTCGTTTGGACGACAGAAACGCAGGTCAAACACAGTAATAGTGTCACCGCCAGGGGTGGTCATGGTTTTAGCAACACGCACGGCCGGTGCGTTCATGCGGGTGTGATCAACCGTAAAGCTGTCAAGCAGTGGCATATCAGAACTCTCTTTGAAATAGGTGATTTCTGGGATCATAAGTCATGAGTTAATCGCCTGACTCAGATCTGAGAAGAGCGATGTGGGACTAACTGTCCCCGCATGGCTCGGTTTTTCCCCCTATTTTACGCCAATTCCCCGGATGTGCGTAACCACTCGCCGTGGACAGAGGGGCAATATCTGTTAGTCTGGTGTCCTCATGCGGTGATGATGGCCGATCGGAGAATCTTGAGTACTTTCCCAATCAAAGTCAGGGAAACGAGATAAATATACCGTTTAGGGCGAAGAGACAGTTTAAAATAACTGGCTGTAGTGGTATTCATCGAGATGGATTTCGGGTTTTGGGTTGTATATGAATAGAAAAGGCATTTTATTTGCGCTCACGGTCGTAGGTGCCTTCGCTACCATTATCAGTATCTATCTCCACTACCATTACTCCACGTTGCTGCTGGAAGATCAGGCCGAGCGTAAGGAAGGTCAGCGGGATGCGCAGGTCGTCGCCAGTAAGCTGGATGTGTTTCTTGAAAACCAGCAACGCTTGGTAAACACCGTTGCGGGCCTGCCTAATCTTCAGCAATACATGCGAGAGCCCTCCCGTGAACTAGAGACAGAGGGGCGCCACCTGTTGGATCTGGTGTGCCGTACCCAGCAAGCCTCTATCTGTTATGCCCTGGATCCTGAGGGTACCGTTGTTATTCACAACTCCGAAATCGGCCCTATTCCGCTCAAAGGCAAAAACTACGCTTTCCGCCCGTACTTTCAGAATGCCCTCATCCGCAACAGAGAGATCTACGCCGCATACGGCGTAACCACCCGCAAACGTGGCGTCTACTTCAGCCGCTTGATGGCGGAGGATCCGGATGAAGCGCTGGGCGTGATGGTGATCAAGCTGTCCGCCGATCGGATCGATGAAGAACTCAGGAAAGAGCAGCGCAACTTGATGCTGGTGGACTCTCGAGGGGTGGTGTTTGCGGCAACCAACAGTGACTGGATTCTCAAAAGCCTCTGGCCCCTGACCGAGTCACAACAGAAACAGATTCTATCAACCCGACAGTTTGGTGATACCCGCATCGAAAGCCTGGGTTTTGAAAAGGTGGACGATGAAGGCCGGGTGAAGATTGCAGATCGACACTTTGTACTCGAAAAAGCACCGCTAGATCATCTGAATGGCTGGCAGGTGTTTTATCTGCGTGAAGGTGAACCCGTCGCGCAGTATGCGTTGATCAAGCAGTACAGTGGGATTCTGGGGCCGGTGTCTCTGCTCTTAACCGTGCTCCTTCTGACGCAATATCTGCGCGTACGCCGTCGCCTGAAGCGGGAAGCGGACGATGAACGCAAGCGGGTTAAAACCGAAGCACGCCTGTACCAGCTGGGGGATATCTCAAACGAAGGCATTCTGATCCACAGTCGCGGCAAAATTGTGGATATCAATGCGGTGGTCGAGCGTATGTTTGGTTACAGCCGGGCAGAGCTGGCCAATATGGAAGTCTGGGACCTGCTGGCGCCTGAAAGTATTGCCGTGGGTTTCCACAATGTGCATACCGGCTTGGAACTGCCTTACGAGGTGCAGGCGCTGCGCAAGGATGGACGTGAGTTCCCGATGGAGGTGTTCGCCAAGAACAGCGAGCTGGAAGGTGAACCGGTAAGGGTAGCCTGCTTGCGTGACATCACCGAGTTCAAGCAGCAGGAAGCGACCATTCGCTATCAGGCGCAGTTTGACCTGCTGACCGACCTGCCGAACAAGCAACTGCTGACCGAACGTCTGAAGCGGGCTATCGAACATGCCGCGGAAAATGTCACCCAGGTCGCGGTTCTCTATATCGACCTGGATGACTTCAAGAAGATCAATGACGGTATGGGACATGACGCCGGTGATCAGTTGCTGATAGCAGTGGCGCAGCGTCTGCTGTCGGTGACCCGGATCGGCGATACGCTGGCACGTTACGGGGCTGATGAATTTGTGATGCTGCTGGACGAGGTTGAATCCGAGACCGATGTGACCCGTCTGGCGCAGCAGGTGTTGCAGGAGCTGGAGCACGAGTTTGAGATTGAGGAGCACCGCTTCTATATCTCCGGTTCGATTGGTATCTCGATCTTCCCAGCAGACGGCACTGATGAAGTGAGTCTCCTGCAACACGCAGATATCGCCATGCACCGCTGCAAGGTGGAGAACAGCGGCAACAGTTACGGTTTCTACCAGTCCAGCATGAACGAAGATGTGGCCGGGCGGGTGGAAATGGAGCGTTGCCTGCGCTCCGCCATGCACAAACACGAACTCTATCTCAACTACCAACCGATCTTTGGTGCCGATGACCGTCGCCCGCTGGGGGCTGAAGTACTGGTGCGTTGGCGTAGCCAAGAGCTCGGATTTGTTGGTCCTGATAGCTTTATCCCGCTGGCAGAGCAAACTGGCCTGATTGTTGAGATCGGCCACTGGATACTGAAAACCGCCTGTGAACAAGGGCGCAAGTGGCTGGACAGCGGGCTGAATGATTTCTACCTGGCAGTCAATATCTCACCCCGACAGTTACGCCATCAAGATTTCCCGCTGCTGCTGAAATCCGTGCTGGATGAAACCGGGTTTCCACCGCAGGCACTGGTGCTGGAACTGACCGAAGGGCTGCTGGTGAAGAAAGACTCCGGTACGGCACAGGTATTAAATGACCTGAAGGCGTTGGGTGTCATGCTATCGATGGACGACTTCGGTACCGGATACTCCTCGCTGGCCTACCTGAAAATGTTCCCGTTTGATGTCATCAAGATCGACCGCAGCTTCGTGCGTGATCTGGCGGTAGATACCAGCGATCAGCAGCTTATCGTGGCGGCAATTGAGATGGCCAAGGCGCTGGGCCTGAAGGTGGTGGCGGAAGGTGTTGAGACTGCCCAGCAACTGCACTTCCTGCGTGATGCAGGGTGTTATTCCGTACAGGGTTACTACCTGAGTAAACCGATCGACCCGATTCTGTTTGAAGAGAGGATCATTGCACCGGAACAGGACAGCACGTTAGCGTTGCTCTAACGGACAAAACCTGCCGAGTTACGTACATCAAACCGGCAGGTCTGACTTGGGGGCCTGTACTTACTTTGTCCGGTATCCCGTCCACATGATACGTGCCAGATTGTGGGGGCCTTTGCGGCTAAACCACACGATCGCAGCAACATGCAGACAGACCAATCCCATCACCACGCTGGCCGCACCTTCATGGAGTTCTTCAATTAACTCCTCACCCCAGAACATATCCGTGGTGCTCAGCCACCCGGTGATGCCGGTTACAAGCATGCCTGCCATTAGGGCCAGAATCATCAGCCCCCCCACCGGATTATGCCGATCTGGAGATGGGGTTTGACCGTGTAGATGCTCGCGCAGATGGGCTTTTATCCGGGCGGGTGTTGGCCAGAAGTCACTGAAACGCGCATTCAGTGGACCGATAAATCCCCAGACGATGCGGATGGCGATTAGCGCCAGGGCGTAGTATCCAACCCATTCATGAAGGTTTTCTCCCTCTTCCAGAACGGTGTAGTTCAACAAAAAGCTGGCGGCCAGGGACCAATGAAAGATGCGGATGAACGGATCCCATACTTTGACTTTGTTGGATGGCTGAGCACACATGGTTATTTCACCTTGGTTTTGACGATGTCACCGGATACCGGGTGGAAATACACCTCGACTTTGTTTTCAGCCTTGTCCCAGCCATAGATCTCGTAGCAACCACCGCTGGTTACCTTAAACTTTTTGATTTTGTAACCCTGATCCTTAATCAGCTGCTGCATCTGGTCAGCTGGAATCCAAACCTCCTGGTTGCCGTCGGTGCAGTGTGGGCCAGCTTGTGCCTGTGTAGCGGCCAGCATAAGAACGGTTGCGCTTGTGAGCAGTGCTTTCATTGGGAAGAACCTCAATCTGTTGTGTGTTTGAGGATATCTTCGCAAGTGAAACTTAAGTCAGCCTTAAGTCATTGGCAGTTTTACCTGGACGCTCAGCCCACCGGTGTTGGGTGTGTCGCTCAGGGTGAAACTGCCTCTGTGCAAATTGATGATCTGATCGATAATTGAAAATCCCAGTCCCGCGCCCTCGTTTTGGGCTTTGTTTTTACGATAAAAACGTTGGAGCACTTGGATTTTTAGATCATCGCTCAGTCCGGGGCCATGGTCGGTCACGGTGATCAGATAGTGGTCCATATCCGTTTCCAGCGTCACTAGGACGGTATCGCCGGGGCGGGTGTAGCGCACCGCGTTTTCGATCAGGTTGCGTAGAAGGATTTCCAGCAGTGTTTTTTCAGCCATGAGGTTAGTTTGTGTCTGTGTATGCAACTCAATCTGTACGTGAAAACGCAGTGCAGTGGGAACCAGCTCAGCGATTAGGTCCGCTGTCAGCCGTTCTACATCAAGCGATTGCTTATCCAGCTGATTGCTGTGTCGTGGTTCCAGACGCGCCAGCATCAACAGCTGGGTAACAACACGTTCCATCCGGTTCAGCCCCTGTAGCAGCGGTTGTACTTTTTGCTGCGGTAGAGAAAGGGTTTCGGTGTGGATACGCAGTGCGGCCAAAGGCGTGCGCAGCTCATGGGCTGCATCACTGGTAAAACGCCGCTCTCGGTGCAAGGTTTGTGCGACACGCTGAAACATACGGTTGAGTGACTGCACGGGTGTGATCAATTCCTGCGGTAGTTGTTGGCTGCTAAGCGGAGAAAGATCGTCGCTGCTGCGGTAGTCGAGCTCCTGACTGATCTGCTTAAGTGGTCGCAGATAGTGATTGATCGTAAAGGCGATAGCGATAATCAGCCCTGTAATTACAACGGCCAGTGGCAGAAGCACATGCTCAGCCACTTCTGAGGCCATCTCAGTTCGAATGCTCAGAGGTTGGGTGGCGCGTACCCATAACTTCTGTTCCGGAAGGTAAAGGTTGTACATACGCAGGGCTGAAGCTTGGGTGTTCAGGGTCTCAAATCCCACATCCTGCGGTGCAGTTAGATTGAGATCACTGGGGAATGAGAGTAGGCGTTCACCCACATGGGACCATACCTGAACGCCCAGATGGTGCTCGTAGTGGTGGCCCGGATCATTCGGATTCTGACTGCTATAACTATCTTCGTACTCGTCTTCACTCCCATGAAGTGTGGGCGCAGCGGCTTCTGCTCGCTTGGCTGATGCCTCAAGCGCCGAGAGTGCAGTTTCATAGTCGGTCACCAGAAACTGACTGCTGAACTGCCGGGTGAACTGCACCAGTGAGGCATCGTACAGTTCTTCAACTTCATGGTTGGTGGTCGTCCAGGTCCAGCTTAGAAGTACCACTGTGGCAATACTGAACAACGCCGCCAGGCCAAGCAGAATACGGCTCTGTATGGAGCGCATATTAATCCTCCACCATGTAGCCGACGCCACGGATCGTGCGTATCAACGATTTGCCAAATTTTTTGCGTAGGGCGTGGATGTGCACTTCCAGCGCGTTGCTCTCGGGATCATCTTCGTAGATCTCTTCTTCAATCTGGCGACGCGTCAGGACGCGACCTTTGGCATGAAGCAGGCTGAGGAGCAGGTCATACTCCCGTCGTCCAAGAGATACTGATTCGCCCTGCAGACTTACCTCGCGGGCGGCGGTGTTGATCACCAGGTCTCCGTGGGTGATCTGTTCCTGATCCCGGCCAGATGCGCGACGCAGGAGGGCACGGATACGGGCTTCCAGTTCGTTCAAATCGAACGGTTTCACCAGGTAATCGTCGGCGCCAGCGTCCAGCCCGGCAATTCGCTCTTCAATCGCATCCCGGGCGGTCAGAATCAGCACCGGGGTATCAATGTTCTGGGTTCGTGCCCGACGCAGAACTTCCAGGCCATCTAAATCCGGCAGATTGAGGTCGAGGATCAGCAGGTTGGGAGGGCTGTGCTGCAACATCTGTAAACCATCGGCACCGGTTTGTTGCCAATCAACCCGGTAGTGTCGGGATTCGAGTGCGAGCATGATGCCCTGGCCTAAAAGCGGATCATCCTCAATTAACAGTAATCGCATAGCGCAGCCTCAAAATAAAATCAGTATTGCACCGGAAAATTAAATAAAACTTAAGCACTTAGATAAAGCTTTGCAGTAGGTCGTTTAGTAAACAATATTGGGTTGTCTTCTGTTTGTTTTTTAAGGCTTTTTACGGTTTTTTGAAAATTCCGCAAAAAATTCAAAAAAGTTCGGTGCTGGTTGTTGACAGAAAAAATGAGGAAGGTAATATACGCGCCACTCCTTCGGAGGGATGGCTGAGTGGTCGAAAGCACTGGTCTTGAAAACCAGCGGTCCGAGAGGGCCCCAGGGTTCGAATCCCTGTCCCTCCGCCATTTTGAAGGAGTATGAGCGTGTGTTCCTCGATAGCTCAGTTGGTAGAGCAGTAGACTGTTAATCTATTGGTCGCTGGTTCGAGTCCAGCTCGAGGAGCCAAAAACGGGTCGTTAGCTCAGTTGGTAGAGCAGTTGGCTTTTAACCAATTGGTCATAGGTTCGAATCCTATACGACCCACCACTTTCTACACGCTTTCTCTACCGGGTCGTTAGCTCAGTTGGTAGAGCAGTTGGCTTTTAACCAATTGGTCATAGGTTCGAATCCTATACGACCCACCATTAAAAAATCCGCCCTTAGGCGGTTTTTTTATGTCTGTCGTATGGGAAGAGAACCGTAAAGGTTTGAGCCGAGCCTGCAATGCAGGCGAGACCACGTCGGAGTTTACGACGACGGCCCGAAGCCAAAGGCGTAGGGCAAGCGCATCGCGCGTAGCAATCCTATACGACCCACCACTTAAAAATTCCGCCACCTGGCGGTTTTTTTATGCCTGAAATTTGTCCTGTCTCAGCTTCCTGTTCTGTTCAGCCCTTGATGGGGTGCTTGACCTTCCAGTTGCTGGAACGTCTAGGCTATGTTTCCAGTAGAGTTTTAAATTCCCGGTGCAGCCTGTTCTGTCTGCATCGGTATTCTGGAGGTACAGCAGATGGCATCTGCACAGGATTATCTCGCTGCAAGCAGTCAGGCATTGGTTTCCGAGACCGAGCATTCGTCCAAGCAGGAGTTGCTGATTGAAGGCGCTGGTTGCGCCAGTTGTGTCGGCAAGATTGAAAACGCCCTCAACGCCGTTCCCGGAGTGGATTCGGCGGTGATGAACTTTGCTCAGCGCACAGTGAGTGTAGCCGGCCCGGTTGCCGCAGAGGCGTTAATCATTGCGGTGGAAAATGCAGGCTACAAGGCACGCTTGACCTCCGGGGAAGCGGAGGCGGAACTGCTGGCTGAAAAAGAGCTGGCGGAGCAACGTCGCTACAAGCAGCTGATCAGCCATATGGTGCTCGCGCTGGGCGTGGGTGTGCCGCTGATGCTGTATGGCGTGCTTGGCGGCGAGATGATGGTGTCGGCAGGGGCCTCCCAGCTTGGCTGGCTTGCCGTGGGTATTGTGACTTTTCTGGTGATGTTGTTCCCCGGCCGTCACTTCTACGTAGGTGCCTGGAAATCGGTACGTAACCATAACGCCAATATGGACACCCTGATTGCCCTCGGTACCGGGACCGCCTGGTTGTACTCCATGGTGGTTGTGCTGATCCCCGATCTGGTGCCGGTGATGGCGCGCCATGTGTACTTCGAAGCAACCGCGATGATTATTGGTCTGATCAACCTGGGGTTGGCTCTGGAGCTGCGCGCGCGTGGCCGTACCTCCCAGGCGATCAAGCGCTTGATAGGTCTGCAGACCCGTACCGCACGTGTCCTGCGAGATGGGCAAGAGGTCGATGTGGATATCGATGATGTCCTGATGGGCGATCAGGTACGTATCCGTCCGGGTGAAAAGGTGCCGGTAGACGGTGTTGTGCTGGAGGGTTACACCGCCGTCGACGAATCCATGCTGACTGGCGAACCGATCCCGGTGGAAAAGAACAGTGGCGACGAGATGGTTGCCGGTACACTGAACAAAACCGGTTCCGTTCTGCTGGAAGCCACCCGTGTAGGCAAGCAGACCACGCTGGCGCAGATCATTGGCATGGTGAAACAGGCGCAGAACGCCAAGCTGCCGATCAGTCGTCTGGCTGATCAGGTATCGGCGTATTTTGTGCCGGCGATCATGATAATTGCGGTACTGACGGCGCTGACCTGGCTGAACTTCGGGCCTGAGCAAGCCATTGCATTGGCGCTGGTATCTGCCACCACAGTGCTGATCATCGCCTGTCCGTGTGCCTTGGGTCTGGCGACACCGATGTCGGTGATTGTTGGGGTGGGTAAAGCCGCTGAAGCGGGGGTGCTGATCCGTAACGGAGAAGCACTGCAGACCGCATCAAAGATCACCACCATGGTGTTGGATAAAACCGGCACGATCACCGCCGGTGAACCTCAGGTCACCGAGATTGCACCGTTAAACGGTTTTAGCGAAGCCGAGATGCTGAGCTATGCGGCAAGCCTGGAGACCGGCTCCGAACATCCACTGGCCAATGCCATTCTGGAAGCCGCACGCAGCAGAAATCTGGTCCTGGAGTCTGTGAACGATTTCCACGCCGAAGCAGGTAAGGGCGTATTGGGCACTATTGGTGGACGAGACGTGCTGCTGGGTAACCGGGCGATGATGCTGGATCATCAGGTTCAGATTGATGCAGCTGAGGAGGCGGTGTCGCGTATGGCGGCTGAGGGCAAAACCCCGGTATTCGTCGCCTTGGATAAGCAACTGGCAGCGATTATCGGGATCTCTGACCCGGTGCGTGACGATTCCCGGGACGCGATTGCGCGCTTGCAGGCGGAAGGGATGCGCGTGGTGATGCTGACCGGTGACAACCACAACACTGCAAAAGCCGTAGCCAAGCAGGTGGGTGTGGATGAGTTCTTCGCTGAAGTATTACCGCAGGATAAAGCAGGCAAGGTGCAGGAACAGCAGCAACGGGGCGAGATCGTGGGCATGACCGGCGATGGCATCAACGATGCGCCGGCACTGGCGCAGGCCGATGTAGGTTTTGCTATCGGCAGCGGTACCGATGTGGCGATCGAAAGTGCCGACATCACGCTGATGCGCGCGTCCTTGCATGGATTGGCTGATGCGGTGACCGTAAGTCGCGCCACCCTGAAGAATATTCGCCAGAACCTGTTTGGCGCGTTTATCTACAACGTAGCGGGCATCCCGATTGCCGCCGGTATCTTGTATCCGCTGACCGGCATGCTGCTAAGCCCGGTTATCGCCGGTGCCGCGATGGCCTGTTCATCTGTGACTGTGGTGACTAACGCCAACCGCTTGCGCCTGTTAAAACTGGGTCGTCAGGACGTTGAGGAGGCTTGATTATGATCTGGATTAATTTACTCGGGCTAGCGCTGGTTGCGTGGATTGTTTGGTGGTTTTGGTTATACCGCCCGGACGACCATTGATACAATAGGTTCTCGCCATTGCTGTGTGGAACCGATGGCGGGATCCTTGTTCTAACAACGGACTTTAAACTTCAAATACTCGACGTCACCAATGATAAAACGGCCCCTGACTACACTGCTGCTCATATTACTCCTTGCCTGGAGTCAGTGGAGTATTGCGTCGGTTGGGGGCATGGCTCCTCAGATGTCTGCTGTCGCGATGTCCGACATGATGGGGGATGGTCACTGCGGAAGCGACTGTCAGCCTGTGCAGAGTGCAGAGTGCACTCAGAGCGACTGCAGTTTGGGGCACTGCTGTGCTGCCGCTGTATTTCTGCCGTTGACGGCATTATCAATTCCGATGGCTGGAGGGGCTTCGCCCGACCTATTGCCTGATCAATACGCCTATCAGAGGGTGCTTGCCCTCGAACATCCTCCCAGGCTTGCCACTGCACTCTGACACGCGGGCTACAGGCAAAAAGCACCGCTCGTAACCTATATCTCAGAAATTGATGAGGACAGTTCAGGTGAATATCTCCCAGGCGGCCAAATTATCCGGGCTAAGCAGTAAGACCATCCGCTTTTACGAGCAGCAGGGCATCATTGAGGCGGCTGTTCGTGCCAACAACGGTTACCGGGTCTACAACGACAAGCAGCTGGAGCAGTTGCGTTTTATCAAGCGAGCACGTGATCTTGGCTTTTCTCTGGAGGAGAGCAAGGAGCTGCTGGAGCTCATGCACAACCCGGCGCGACGCAGCGCCGAGGTGAAAGCTCGGGTGTTGGCGCACGTAGATCAGATTGATCAGCAGTTGGTTCAGCTGACGAAAATGCGCCAGCAACTGCTTGATCTGTCCAGCCAATGCCGCGGTGATGACGGTGCCGAATGTCCGATTCTGGATGCGTTAAGTGGCGATACGACGGACAAACCTGTCACCTGATTTTGATTTCCCGGGGCTTTAACTGATATGCCCCAACACTGGAGTTTATGATGAAAAATATGATCTTTTCCGCTTTATTGGCTGTTTTGATGCTGCCGGTAACAACAAGTGCAAATGCGGCCAACCCGGTTTGGTTGGAGGGTAAAACCGATGAGGCTTACCAGATTACCGTATACCGCAGCGCTACCTGTGGCTGCTGCAAAGGCTGGATTGCCCACCTCAAGGATCATAATTTTCAGGTAAAAGATGTGGTAGTCGAGGATGTAAATGCGCATAAGCAGCGTTTGGGTGTGCCGCCTAAGGGAGCCTCCTGCCACACTGCCGAGGTGAACGGCAAAGTGGTTGAAGGGCATGTGCCAGCGCAGGATATCAAGCGATTGCTCAGTAGCGAGAACAATATCCGCCTGCTGACCGTGCCGGGTATGCCATCCGGTGGGCCGGGAATGGATATGCCAGGGGCGGCCAAGCAGCCGTTTCAGGTGTTCTCGGTCACCGAAGATAACAAGGTGGACGTGTATAACAACTACAGCGAATACTGATCGGGGAAACCGTTATGGGAGCTCGGATCAAAGCGCTGGTGTTGCTGTTGCCAGCGCTATTGCTGCTAGGCTGTGGCCCCTCAGAGCCAAAGGTGGAGGGGCGTTGGTACACCCAGTCCCAAGTGGATACAGGTAAGGCGTTGTTTGATGCAAACTGTGCGTCTTGTCATGGCTCCGAAGCACGTGGAACACCGGATTGGCGTAAGCCGCTGGCCAATGGCAACTATCCGCCACCACCACTCGATGGCAGTGCCCATGCCTGGCATCATCCTCTACGTGCCCTGATGTTCACCGTTCAGAACGGCGGTGCTAAGTTCGGAGGC
This sequence comes from Pontibacterium sp., assembly GCF_964228735.1. Lineage (GTDB taxonomy): Bacteria > Pseudomonadota > Gammaproteobacteria > Pseudomonadales > Balneatricaceae > Pontibacterium. Next base: position 166,389 of record NZ_CAXRBQ010000086.1, read on the forward strand.
ACCATGCCCGGTTTTAAGGGGCAGCTGGATGAAGACCAGCAGGAAGCGGTGATTGCGTACTTCCAGAGTCTCTGGAGTGAGCAGATCTACCAGGCTTGGCTGCAGCGCGGCGGACTGAAATAGCTAGCTGGCATGGACCCGGTCTTTAGGGATCTGTGTTGTAGGCCTGATACTCAACGGCGACGATTTCGTACCAGATATCTTCGCCGTTGGGTTTTTGCAGCCAGATCTCGTCACCGATCTCCTTTTTCAGGAGTAGCTTGGCCAGCGGTGAATCCATGCTGATGTAATCGCTGCCCGCTTCGATCTCATCCGGGCCCACGATGCGGTAGCGTTTGCGGTTTTCCTCTTCATCTTCGATCGTCACCCAGGCACCGAAGAATACCTTGTCCCGGTTTTCCGGAATGCGATCCACCACGGTCATATCTTCCAAACGCTTGGAAAGGTAACGCACACGACGATCGATCTCGCGCAGCTGTTTCTTGCCGTAGATGTATTCGGCGTTTTCGGAGCGATCGCCCTGAGCGGCTGCTTCCTTCACCGATTGGGTGATCTCGGGGCGTTTAACTTTCCACAGGTACTTCAGCTCGTCGTTAAGGCGTTTGTAGCCTTCGGCGGTGATATACTTGGATTTCTTCGGTTGAGGTGGTCGCCAGCGGCCCATAACTATCCTGATCCGGTTTACGCCTCGGGCACGAGGTGTGCGATAAGTGCGTAAAATTTAACGATTTAGATAAAGAATTTTAGCGCGTCGCCGATAGGATTGGGACAGCGTTTTGTTACTCGATGCAGATCCGGAAGATGCAGACAGAAAAAATTCAGGCACGTATAGAAACCTATACCTCCAATCTGACCCAAGCGGTTCAGAGCGGGAGTGGTGCCCAGTTTTCACTGCTGCTGAGCATGATTGCGACCAACCAGGAGCTGCCGGGGACACGTCCACAGGTATCCGGCGAAGGCTTCGAACTGCCAACCACCGACAACCAGTATCCCAACCCCAATGATCTGTATAGCGCCGATGTGGCCGAGCGGATGAACGTGGGCATCAACAAGGATATGCGTGGTGAGTTTGCCTACGCCTGCAGCTACGTGGAAACTGAATCCCTGGTGCCGGTAAAGAGTCGCCGACTGAACGACTCGCTGGAGCGGCTGGGACTTATCTCAGGCGGTGCGATGCTGCAGGAGATTGCCACTTCCCATCAGCAGATCAGACAGACCGCCTGACCTGCATCTCTCTTCCTTGCATTAACTATTCTGTGACGGTGGTACTGCCCAACCCCTCTGTACGGCAGGGCGGGCTGTGAATCGCTCAATATAGGCCATAACGTTTTTGTATTCGGCCAGGCCGGTAACTTCATCCGCTTTGTAAAATTTAGCGACAGTTTCTAGCCAGGGCACAATGGCGATATCGGCAATGGAGTATTCACCCGCAATCCACTCCTGGCCCTCCAGTTGCTGATCAATCACGTTCAGCAGGCGCTTGGTTTCGTTGATGTAACGCTCGCGCGGGCGTGGGTCTTCGATCTCCTTGCCCGCATAGGCAAAAAAGAAGCCCAACTGGCCGAACATCGGCCCCACGCCACCCATCTGGAACATCAGCCACTGCAGGACCTTGATCTTGTCGGTCGGAGTGCTGCCCATCAGTTGGCCGGTTTTCTCCGCCAGATAAACCAGAATCGCTCCACTTTCGAACAGGCCGATCGGTTTGCCTTCCGGACCATTGGGATCGATGATCGCCGGGATCTTGTTGTTCGGGTTGAGGGACAGAAACTCCGCGCTCTTCACATCCTCATCTGCCAGGGTGACGCGATGGGCTTCATACGCCAGGCCGAGCTCCTCCAGCGCGATAGAGATCTTCACGCCATTGGGCGTGCCCAGCGAGTAGAGCTGGATAAGCTCCGGGTGCTGAGCGGGCCAGCGCTGGGAGATCGGGTATTCGGCTACGGTTGGATAGTCGTGTGGATTGCTCATCGAATCGTCCATTGTCCTGCTAAATCAGAATCTACAGAGTATGCTTCGAGAAGCATCGAAACAATTTTAGATTCAGGAATGGAATGTTCGCGATTTAGGACCAATGCCGCGGTGTGCATAGATGGGGAATTGCAGGCGCGCTGAGAAAGGGAGGGGATGCGCGCCTGAAAGCTAATGGATCAGTCAGTGCGCCACTGAATCTTTTCCTGGGTGTCGTTTTCTACCTTCCACCACTCATCCGGTTCGTCGCCGTCGGCCCAGCCTCCCGCAATACAGCGGATCTGGGTATCCATATCGGCGGCCGCCTGAATGGCGCAGTCCAGGTCTTTCTGCCAGCGGGTACGGTCCGACTTGAACCAGACACTGGTCCAGGCTTTGCCTACCACCTTCTCGTGGATCATTACCGGAACAGCCGTGCCATCCAGCGAGGCTTTGTACTCGTGTACGGTGCCCTGTGAAAAGTCGTTGCTGAGTCCGTCAAAGCGCTGGCGCAGCCAGGCTTCAATCTCGTCCAGCGAGCGGTTTTTTACATAGATCTCGATATCGGGATGGCGTTGGTCAGTCATCGGTTTGGTTTGTACTCAATATTCGGAAAAGTCGCAGCACGCTTAGGCAAATATAGCCAAATGCCGCCAGAATGATACCCACACCGGCCAGGATTAAGCCAACAATTGCCAGGGTTTCCTGCAGCACGGAGCTGCGCAGGAAGAACTCGGAGCCCACAATCAGCAGTCCACCCAGCACAAAGGTGCCAAAACCTGTGATCAGTATCTTCAGGTTCTGCTGGTAGTTATCAGCGCGGCGGTATAACCAGCGCTTGAATGGGTGGATACGTTGGTGGCTCATCAGTGCATTCTCAGCGGCGACGGAACAGGCCGAGTTTAACATCCAATGTCAGTTGCAGGGATGTCAGCTCGGCAAACTGCTCGCGTTTGGCCTGGGGCATGCGCTGGCTGTGTGGGGTCATGCCCAGCAGGGTCAGGATGCTATGGTTGTCGTCCAGCGCAAAGTTGTAGCTAACCTCGGTAACGCTCTCCAGCTCGAACAGCGGCTCCAGCTGTTTTACCGGATCGTAGCGCGACGGGCGTACCTCGTCGTAGATCAATTCACGCAGCTCAATCAAGTGCTGCTCGCCGGTCCAGGCCAGCAGCAGGAAGCCGTTCTGTTTCAGTGGTTTGGCGAACGCTTCCGGCATCAGGCGGCTGAACAGCACCGTCAGGCCACTCAGGCTTTGCGCAGGAACCGGAATGTTGGCGCCGGAGGCAACCAGCCAGTCGATGGACTTGCTGCGGGCGCAGGCGGCTTTTACAGCGTGTTTGGAGATATCCAGGCCAATCAGCGCGTCCTCACGCCCGGCATCGTTCAGCGCTTGCTCCAGGGCGGCGGTGTAGAAACCTTCACCACAGCCCATATCCAGAATGCTCGACGGCGTTTCCGGTAGGCTGTTCAACACCAGCTGATTGATCTGCTCGGACAGCTGACGGTAGTGGCCTTGGTCGAGAAAATCACGGCGTGCCTGCACCATCTCGGCGTTGTCGCCGGGATCCTTGGATTTCTTCTTGTGCGAGAGCAGCAGGTTCCAGTAACCCTGCTTGGCTCGGTCAAAGCTATGGCCAGCGCTGCAGCGCAGGTTGTTATCCTGTTGCTGCAGCGTCTGTTGGCATACGGGGCAGGCCAGCGGGGTGTTCATCGGGGTGCTCATTCAGTCAGCAGACGTGCCAGTACGTTTTCGTAGATGTCGGTCAGGGTGTCCAGATCTTTCACGCTTACGCGTTCGTTCACCTGATGGATGGTGGCGTTGATCGGACCGAGTTCAACCACTTGCGCGCCGGTTGGTGCGATGAAGCGACCATCGGAGGTACCGCCGGAAGTAGACAGCTCAGTATCGATACCGGTGACTGCTTTGATTGCCTGCTGGCTGGCTTCCACCAGACTGCCTGCTGCTGTCAGGAATGGGTTGCCGGACAGCGTCCAGTCGATGTCCCACTCCAGACCGTGTTTATCCAGAATGTCGCGTACACGGGCTTTCAGCTCGTCGGCGGTCACTTCGGTGGAGAAACGGAAGTTGAATTCGATATCCACATGACCTGGGACCACGTTGGTGGCACCGGTACCGGCGTGGATGTTGGAGACCTGGAAGCTGGTTGGTGGGAAGAAGTCGTTGCCTTCGTCCCACACCTCGGTGGACAACTCGGCCAGGGCTGGGGCTGCCAGATGGATAGGGTTTTTAACCAGGTGTGGATATGCCACGTGACCCTGCTTACCACGGACCACCAGGGAACCGGACAGGGAGCCACGGCGACCGTTCTTGATCACATCACCCACATGCTTGGTGCTGGATGGCTCACCTACGATGCAGTAATCGATTTTTTCGTTACGTGCTTCCAGGTGATCTACCACACGGGTGGTGCCGTTGATAAACGGGCCTTCCTCGTCAGAGGTGATCAGCAGCGCGATAGAGCCGTTGTGATCCGGGTGGTGGTCGATAAAGCGTTCCAGCGCGACCATGAACGCAGCAATACCACCTTTCATATCCGCTGCGCCGCGACCGTGCAACATGCCTTCGTGGATGGTTGGTTCAAATGGAGGATACGTCCAGCGCTCTTCCGGACCGGATGGCACCACGTCGGTGTGCCCCGCGAAGCAGAACAATGGGCCTTCGGTGCCACGGCGTGCCCAGAAATTACTCACATCTTCAAACTGCAGACGTTCGATCTTAAAGCCCAGCTTCTCCAAACGGGAGATCATCAGATCCTGACAGCCGGCGTCTTCCGGGGTTACGGAACGGCGGGAGATCAGATCCATTGCAAGTTCAACGGTAGGAGAGAGGTGAGCCATGGGGTGAGCGTCCTGTTATGGGGTAGTTCGGGGCAAGGTGGAGTATAAAGAATAACCCGCGCTGTATCGCTACAGTGCGGGTTATCGGTTAGCGCGTTAAGCCGTGCTTAGTTGTGCTTGTGCAGCTCTTCATTCAGTTCGATCGCAGACTTGTTGGTCTTCACTTCGATGCGACCGTTCTGGGAGTTGCGACGGAACAGCAGGTCCGGTTTGCCTGCCAGCTCTGCAGCTTTAACCACGCCCACTTCGTTGTTCTGGTCGTCCAGCAGCGTCACTTTGGAACCTGCAGTTACGTACAGACCCGCTTCCAGGGTGCAGCGATCGCCCAGTGGCAGACCCAGACCTGCGTTTGCGCCCAGCAGGCAGTTTTCGCCCACGGAGATCACAACATCGTTACCGCCGGACAGGGTACCCATGGTGGATGCACCACCACCGATGTCGGAACCGTTGCCTACCACTACGCCTGCAGAGATACGGCCTTCAACCATGCTTACACCCATGGTGCCAGCGTTGAAGTTGATGAAACCTTCGTGCATGACGGTGGTGCCTTCGCCCACGTGTGCACCCAGACGGATACGGGAAGCATCACCTACACGGATACCTGCTGGTACCACGTAGTTGGTCATCTGTGGGAACTTGTCGACAGAGTAAACGTGCAGCACGCGACCCTGAGCACGGGCGGCCAGCTGACGCTTGGACAGGTCGTCCATGGATACTGCACCTTCAGAAGTCCAGGCAACGTTTGGCAGCTGACCGAACATACCTGCCAGGTTCAGGCCGTGTGGCTGTACCAGACGGTGGGACAGCAGGGACAGCTTCAGGTAAACCTCAGCGGTAGAGGCTGGCTCTGCGTCGGTTTCCAGGATAGTTACGAACAGTGCCTGGGACGTACCTTCCAGGATCTCAACGATCTCAGCCTGGTCTTCAGCGCCAACGGACAGGAATGCCGCTTCCAGATCTTTCAGCTGGGATTCTTTGATCTCGATCGCTGCGTTGCCACCTTCGTAACCCACTTTTGCAGCGACCGCTGCAACCAGCGTGTCGTCCGCGTTCAGCAGCGGTGCGTTGTAGTAAACCTCCAGCAGGTCACCAGCGGAAGATTTAGTACCAACACCCAGACCGAATGCAAAATTTGCCATGTTATGACTCCAGTAAACTCAGTATAAAATTCTTATCGTTGCCAGGTTTTACTTACCCAGCAGGGATGCGTACTCGGCATCCTTGAAACCTACTTTGCGCACGTCTCCAGTATCCAGCAGCGGGCGCTTGATGATCGCCGGATTCTCCAGCATAACCTCAATCGCAGAGGCCTCATCAATGTTGTCTTTGATATCGTCCGGCAGCTGACGCCAGGTGGTGCCACGTTTGTTCAGCAGCACTTCCCAACCCAGCTCGCCTACCCAGCTTTTCAGCTGGACTGCGTCCAGACCGTCCTTGCGGTAGTCGTGAAACTGGTAATCAACACCTTCCGCTTCCAGCCACTTGCGGGCTTTCTTGATGGTGTCGCAGTTTTTAATACCGTACATGGTAATCATACGCTTTTACCTCTTGGTGACGGGCTTTACAGCGACTCAACGTATTTACGGATACGGTGTGCACCTTCGATGCACTCTTCCAGAGTCGCAACCAGTGCCATACGCACATAACCTGCGCCCGGCAGGATACCGTCAGTTTCGCGGGACAGGTAACGACCCGGCAGGACGGTCAGGTTCTGCTGTTCAAACAACCCCTGAGCAAAGGTGTCATCATCGATTGGTGTTTTCGCCCACAGGTAGAAGCTGGCATCCGGCTTCTGTACATCCATCACCGGCGACAGGATCTCGATTACCGCATCGAACTTACGACGGTACTGATCACGGTTTTCCAGCACGTGGTCTTCATTGTTCCACGCGGCGATAGAGGCCAGCTGGTGCTGAACCGGCATGGAGCAGCCGTGGTAGGTGCGGTACTGCAGGAACGGACCCAGCAGCGCTGCATCACCGGCGATGAAACCGGAACGCAGACCTGGCAGGTTGGAGCGCTTGGACAGGCTGTGCATCACTACGCAGTTCTTGTAGTCGTTACGGCCCATCTCAGCGCATGCCTGCAGCAGGCCAACCGGTGGGTTGCTCTCATCCAGGTAGATCTCGGAGTAGCACTCGTCGGACGCCACGATGAAATCGTATTTGTCGGACAGCTCGATCAGCTTTTTCAGCGTATCCAGATCGGTCACCGCGCCGGTCGGGTTGCTCGGAGAGCAGAGAAACAGCAGCTGGCAGTTCTGCCATACGGATTCTGGTACCGCGTCAAAATCCGGGATAAAGCCGTTCTCGGCCAGGCAGTTCAGGTAGTACGGTTTGGCTCCGGCCAGGTAGGCCGCGCCTTCGTAGATCTGGTAGAACGGATTCGGTGATACCACCAGAGCGTCTTCGCTGCGATTTACCGCGGCCTGAGTGAAGGCGAAGATCGCTTCACGGGTACCGTTAACCGGCAGTACATTCGCTTCCGGATCTACAGAGCCTTCCTTCAGCTTAAAACGACGCTCACACCAGCCTGCGATTGCCTGGCGCAGTTCCGGCATACCCTTGGTGGTTGGGTAGTTGCACAGACGGCCCATGTTCTCGGTCAGTACCTCTGCCACAAACTCAGGGGCAGGGTGTTTTGGTTCACCGATGGAGAACGCAATGTGGTCCAGATCGGACGGCGGTGTAACCTGCGCTTTCAGCGCGGTCAGTTTTTCAAACGGGTAAGGCTGCAGGAGGCTGAGATCTTTGTTCATGGATAGTCCTGATATCTCCCGGATCGGACCGGGTTTTGCACGCGACAAGGCGCAAAAGTATACAGAATTCATGGCCAACCATTAAGTCTTGAACGCATAAATCTGAGTGATCTGGTTGGATATAAGACAGATATTGGCAATGGAGGTCGTTTAGGGAACCAAATTTTGTCTTACAGGTCCTCTTTGGACGCATTTGCTATGCTTCCATAAGTGAGAAGAGTGAGGATTAAAAGATGCACCCCGAGCTGCGCTTACATCCACGCATGCCGGTTGAGTTGCCGGCTGAGGTTGTTTTTCCCTCCGGGGAATCCGCCGACATTACCCTGCTCAGCCTGAGTTTGGGTGGTTTGACCTCGGAAGGTAATGATCGTGCCTTCCAGCTATTTGAAGAGAGCCGTCCCCGTTTCCCGATTGAAGTGGAGATGCATTTTGGTCTGGGGGATCGCCCGATCCGTTGCCATTGCCGCCTGATCCATACCCAGCGGCTGAAACAGAACCGTTATGCCTTCGGCTTTAAGCTGTTGAGCCTGGACCTGATGGATCAGCAATTTATCCGTGAAAAAGTGGAGGAGTATGAAATAACCCGTCTCTGATCCTTTCCCCAATACGATTGTGTATCCGCCATGCATCGTCGTTGCCTGCACCAACCAGTGAAAGTTCCTGTTCACTTCGCTGGGCAATCCATAGAACGCCTGACCTCCGTCACTCCAAGACTGGTTATATATTTTCCTTATTGATCCAGCAGTTAAACAAGCGTTTGCTATCCTGTATGCAAGGAATCTTCAGGAGTAGCCAATGCATTCAGAGCTCCGCATGCATCCACGTATGCCGATCGAACTCACCGCCACACTCAACCTGCCCAAAGGGATATCTGTCAACGTGATTATCCGCAACATCAGCCTGGGGGGCGTGATGTTGGAGGGTGGTGATCAGATGTTTGAGGTGATCCAACAGCAGGTGTCCTTGCCGGTGGATGTGGATGTCCAATTTGAGGTGGATGGGCAGCCGGTATACGGGCGCTATCGCTTGATCCACACCACCCGTAAACGCCAGGACCTCTACCAGATGGGATTTAAGGCGCTGACCATGGATCTCACCTCAACTGAGCTGATCCGCCAACTGGTCAACAAATATGAGCTGACTCGTGTGGAGTGAAAGTCGACCGGATGAGTATCGCCCGGCCGACCGGATAGAGAGTTACAGCTGCAGTTCCACCGGGGATTCGTGGCGACGGCCAAAGAAGCCGCGCACATCCTCAATCACCGTCAGCATGGACGGTACAAACAGCAGAATCAGTACTGTGCCGTAGGCCAGACCAAAGACGATAGACACTGCCATTGGGATCAGGAACTGTGCCTGCAACGAGGTCTCAAACAGGATTGGCGTGAGGCCGGCGATGGTGGTCAGGGAGGTCAGCAGGACCGCCCGCAGACGTTGGCAGGCCGCTTCGATCACCGCCTCACGCACCTCCATACCTTCGCCCCGCAGCTTTTTGTAGAAGGTGATCAGGACGATCGAGTCGTTGATCACGATCCCCGACAGGCCAAAGAAGCCAAACAGCGACAGGATCGTAAGGTCGATCCCCAGCAGACCGTGGCCCAGAATCGCGCCGGTCAAGCCTAGTGGGATCGCCAGCATAATGGCCACCGGCCAGGTGTAGGAGGCAAAGACCCAGGCCAGGATGATAAAGATCAGCGTCAGGGCGATAAACACCCCCATCAGCATGTCCTCCATGGTGCGACGCTGGCGTTTGTTGGCGCCTTCAAAGCTGGCCTGCACGCCGTACAGACTGGTGATGCTATCCAGCTCTTTTGCCTTCAGCGAGGCGATGATCTCGTTGGCGTTAGCGGCGGCTTCATCCAGGTCGGCGGTGACGTTGATCGCCAACTGGCCGTCGACACGCTGCAGGGTATCCAGGCCCTGTTTCGGGCGGAACTGCACCACGTTGGCCAGCAGGGTGGTACCACCGTTTGGCAGGATAATGGGCAGCTGTTCGACGGCACGCAGACGGTCACGTTGGGCGTCCGGCAGCACCACACGAACCTCAACCTCTTCCTGGCCGGTATAGAAGCTCTGTACTTCGATACCGTCGAAGGAGGCACGCAACTGGCGGCCCACCGACTGCAGGGTGAGGCCCGCAGCTTTACCCGCTGGGGTCAGCTCGTAGATCAGTTGGGACTTACCAAACGGCAGGTCATCATCCACGTTGGAGAGGCCGGTGTAGCTTTTCAGTACATCCTGCAGCTCCAGCGATGCCGCCTTCAGGTTATCCATATTGGTACCGGTGAGTTTGACCTCAATCGGTTTGCCCGACGGGCCTGAGCGGGATTGGTCGATGGAGAACTTCTCGATACCCGGCGGTAGCTGGATACGCTCTCGCCATGCAGCGATCAGTTCGCGGTTGGTGGTGACACGGCTGTCGGCAGAGAACACCTCGATCTTCAGGGCGCCAAACTCGTCCCCTTTGAAGGAGTTTACGCTGGTGCGGCTGAAGTCCGCCTGGCGTTCCTGGGTAAAGGCCACCTTGACGATATCCTCGCCCAGTGCGGCGTTGGTTTCCCACAGGGTGTCGTCCAGATGGTTGAGGAATGTTGATACCCGGCTGCGGTCGGTACCCGCGGCAAACTGCACGTTGGCGGTGATGCTCTCGCGCTCCACGGCCGGGAAAAAGTTGAATTTGATGCGGCCGCCCATAACCAGGGTGATGGCGATGGCAAACACTGCAAAGGCACCAACGATGGTGGCCCAGCGGAACTCCAGCGCCCAGGTCACTGCAGGGCGGAAGATGTGATCGCGGAAGTACTCGAAGCCCGCATCCAGCTTCAGGCGCAGCTTGGAGGGGTGCAGGTCGGAGGCTTTGTGCAGGCTGTGGTGCAGGTGACCCGGAAGGATCAGGAAACACTCAACCAGCGAGGCGATGATCACACAGATCACCACGGTTGGGATGTCGATCAGGATATTGCCGATGCGGCCTTCCAGCAGGAGCAAGGGCAGGAATGCGGCCACGGTGGTCATGGAGGAGGCCATCACCGGTGCCAGCATGCGGTGGGCACCACCAATAGCCGCCTGCAGACCGGGTTCGCCCATCTTGAGGTGGGTCAGGGTGTCCTCACCCACCACGATCGCATCGTCGACGATAATGCCGAGCGCCATGATCAGGCCAAACAGGCTGATCATATTGATCGAGCCCCCGATCAGGTTCAGTACTGCCAGGGTGGCGAGGAAGGAGATCGGAATACCCACCGTCACCCAACCGGCCACACGGGCGTTGAGGAACAGGAACAGAATACCGATCACCAGCACCAAACCGCCCAGGCCGTTTTTCAGCAGCAGGTTGATACGTTCCTTCACCGGCTGCCAGCGCTCGTCAAAGGTGATGATCGTTACATTGGGTGGCAGCGTTGGACGGGTGCGCTCCAGCCATTCGTTTAGGGTTGCAGCGGTTTTAAGGGTGTCTTCGTTTTCGGTGCGGCGTACGCGCACCATCACGGCTGGTGTGCCCTGGTAGAACAGTTCGATCTGTTTGTCTTTCGGGCGCAGGTCGATATCGGCCACGTCACCCAGACGGACGGTACGACCGCTGGTGTCGGTAAACAGCGGCAGCTGGCGGAAACCTTCCACATCGCGCTGCTGACTGAGACTGCGGATCTGGCGCGAGCCGTCACCCTTGGCGGCGGTACCGGCGGGCAGGTCGATACTGCGCTGCTGGATGCTGCTGGCCACATCGTTCAGGGTCATATCCAGTTCGTGCAACTGGCCCGGCGGGATCTGGATCGCGATCTCCTGATCAGGCAGGCCGGTAAACTCGATCTTACTGAGGCCGATGCTGAGCAGCTGGCGTTCGAAGTCACGTACCAACGGGCGCAGTTCGTCCAGGCGTACGTCACTGCCGGTGACCAGCAGGCTCGCCACGTTTTCGTAACGGATGATCTTCTGTACCAGCGGGCGTTCGGCGTCACCGGGCAAGTCCTGCTCGATGCTGTCGATCTTCTGTTTCACTTCGTCCAGCACGAAGTCGCTGTCCGAATCCTCTTTCACTTCCAGACGGATCGAAGCTATCCCCTGGTTGGCGGTGGAGTAGTAGGTATCGATATCGGGCAGGGATTTAAGCTCTTCCTCGATCGGCAGGATTATCGAGCGTTCGATATCCTCGGCGGCGGCACCACTCCAGGTCACCTGGATGGTAATCACGTCCAGCTCGAAGTTCGGGAAGAACTGGGTGTTGAGCTTTTTGATCCCCCAGGCACCGGCCAGAATCATCAGTACCATCAGCAGGTTGGCAGCCACCCTGTGGGAGGCGAAGACTGCTGTCAGGTTCTGGAGTGGTCCCTGATAGTTTTTCATTGGCCCGCCTCACGCACTTTCAGACCAGAGATCGCATTCGGCAGCTGGGTGGTGATGATACGGTCACCTGCTCGCAGATCGTCGCTACGCACCAGGATCTGGGTCTTGCCGTTGTCGAGGGTGATATCGCCCACTCGCTCAACGGTGACGGCTTCAAGACGGCTTTCCTTGACGCGGTATACACGGTCGGTGCCGTACAACGCCTGTGGTGGCAGGGTGACTACGTTCTCCTGCACCGGCAGTTTCAGGTCGATGGTGATGGAACGGCCCGGCTCAGGCAACTGCTCGCGAGGGGCTTCGATACGGAAAAAAGCGTCGACGCCGGCGCGGCCGCTGTCGACCTCACCGGCCAGGCGATCCAGTTGCAATGGCAGCAGCTGGCCGTCGAGGCGGCTGGTGGCGCTGATGTTGCCTTCGCTGGCCAGGGCTGCGCGAATCACCGGCAGGATGCGGGACGGTACCTGAGCACGGACTTCAAGGCGGTCGAGGCCGTAGACGGTCAGCAAGACATCACCGCTACGCACACGGTCTCCCGGTGCCACGCTCAGCTGGGCGATACGGCCATCAAATCCGGCACTGATGCGGGTGCGCTCCAGGTCCAGCAGGGCGGCATCGTACAGGGCTTTAGTGCGGGTGATGCTGGCGTTGATCTGCTGCAGGCGGTTGGGGTGGTCGTTGATCGCCTGCTGTCGGGTGTTCAAAGACAGGGCTTGCTGCTGGGCGCTACGACGGGCGGTATCCAGCTGTTCCTGGCTGGCCAGGTTACGTTTGTTGAGGTTTTCGATACGGGCCACGCTCTGCTGGCTCAGGGCGAGCAGATTTTTCTCGATCTTCAGGGCTTTCAGGTCGGCGTTGTGGCGCACGTTCTCGGCGGCCAGTTGGGCTTCGGCGTTACGCAGGTCGGCCTCGCGCTGCGCGACCAGCAGGCGGATGTCGCGGTCGTCCAGCTGCAGCAACACTTCGTTGGCGGCGAAGGTGCGTCCCTCATCGGTGGGTACGTCACTGACGTAAGCGGTGACAGCCGCAGACAGGGTGCTCATGCGCGGTGTTTCCACCTTGCCGTATAACGCCAGTTCAGGCTGGTGGGCTTCCAGATTGGCTGCTACCACGCTCACTGCCCACACTTTCTCTTCCACCGGGCGGGAGGGTGCCTGGGGTTTGGTGGAAAGCATGTACTTCCCGAACGCCGCTGCAGCGGCTACAAACAGCAACGGGAGAACAATCTTCAATAAAATGGACGAACGCGTACGCTGTCGTCCGGTCTGGAGTGCCTGCGTCATAAACTAAGTATATCCCTGCTTGCCCGTGGGCGTTATGGTATTGCGCGCACCTTATATTAGCGAATAACTATGTGCTAACCAGCTAACTTTACAATTCTTAACTGCGTGATACTTTAGCCTGATAGGTTGGTTTACGAACGGCGGTCGACGCCGGTTCATCCATACACGTCGTTCGCGGGTTCCACCGTGAAGCGAAGGGAGGCATCTGATGCATACGGATTCTGTGCTCTGTCTGAACGGACAGGGTTTTCATCGCATGGTCTATCGTCAGTGGGGCAGCTCCGACAACGATCGGGTGTTGGTCTGTGTCCATGGTCTGGCGCGTAACGGGCGTGACTTCGATGACCTGGCCAAGGTGCTGGCCCGAGATTACCGGGTTATCTGCCCCGATGTGGTTGGGCGTGGCAGTTCCGACTGGTTGCCCGCCGGTGTCGAGTACGGCATTCCCCAGTATCTGAACGATATGACGGCGCTGCTGGCCCGGCTGGATGTGGAGCAGGTCGACTGGTTGGGTACCTCCATGGGTGGCATCATCGGTATGTGCCTGGCGGCGATGCCGCAGTCGCCGATCCGCAGTCTACTGATCAACGATGTCGGTACCTTTATCCCGAGTGACGCGCTGCAACGCATCAGCGGCTATCTGGGTGATAAGCGGTTTGACTCCCTGGCAGAGGTTGAGCGCTTTATGCGCATCAACTACACCGCGTTAAAGAACATTGATGATCGCCAGTGGTCGCACCTGGCCAAGCACGGTGTACGTGAGCTGGAAGACGGCCAGCTGGCGCTGCATTATGATCCGGCGATTGCTGCCGCAACGGCTGCCAACTCAGGCGAAGACATCCACCTCTGGCCGGTCTGGCAGGCCGTTACCTGTCATCAGGCACTGATCTGGGGCGAAGATTCAGATATCCTCTCTGCCGACACGGTTCGGCAGATGCAGGCCCACCGACCGGATATGGATCTGCTGACGCTGCCTGGCATCGGGCATGCCCCGTCACTGATGGAACCGGAACAGATCCACTGGGTGCAGGACTGGCTGCGCCGTCACCAGCGCTAAGAATAAGAACGAGTAGTAGAGGTATCGATGAGTTTATTGACCCAATGGCCACACGAGCAGTTATGTCTCAGTCACAAAGAGCGTCGTTTTGCCGTGGAGGCTGTTGAGAAGGCATTTGCCTCAACGCTGGAATCCCTAAAAGTAGATATCGGCTTGGTGGAGATGTTTGAGTCCATCTATGTACCGCTGGGTGCTTGGCTGGCGCGACGTAAGCAGTTGCAGCCCGGGCCGCTGGTGGTGGGTATCAACGGCGCACAAGGCGCCGGTAAATCGACCCTGTTCAACCTGCTGGAAGTGATCCTGAGCGAAGGCTTTAACCTGCGAGTGGTAGGCTTCTCCATCGATGATCTTTACCGTACCCGTGTTGAGCGGGAACAGCTGGGTGAAGCGGTCCATCCGCTGCTGGCAACACGTGGTGTGCCGGGAACCCACGATGTGCAGTTGGGGATAGATATCCTGGAATCTCTTTGCAAAGGGGACGAGAGTTCCGTCACCAAGATTCCGGTATTCGACAAATCAATTGATGATCGCTGCTCTTCTGATGTCTGGCAGGAGTGGTACGGCCCGGCCGACGTAATCGTGCTGGAAGGCTGGTGTGTCGGTGCCACGCCGCAGGAGGCTGTGGTACTGACCGACCCGATCAACGAACTGGAGCAGCAGGAAGACCCGGACGGTGCCTGGCGTCAGTACGTGAATCAACAGCTGCATGCCGATTACGAGCGTCTGTTTGGCATGCTGGATGTGCTGCTGATGCTTAAGGTGCCAAGCATGGACGCCGTGTTTGAGTGGCGCTCCCTGCAGGAGAAGAAACTGGCCGAGCGGGTCAAATATATCTACGATACGCAGCAGCCGACCGACCACCTGCGCATTATGGACGAAGGCCAGATCAAGCGCTTTATTCAGCATTACGAGCGCCTGACTCGCCACATGCTGGATGAGATGCCGGCGCGTGCGGACGTGACCATGTTGCTGAACGACAACCACAAGATCTACGATATCCAGATCAACAAACCGCTGGAAAAAACGGAAGAACACTGATGAAACTGACATTTCGAGCCCTGCTGGGTGCAGGCCTGCTGGTCCTGCTGACCGGTTGCCAGACCGCGTATTACTCCGCCATGGAACAGGTCGGCGTCCACAAACGCGATATTCTGGTGGATCGGGTGGTTGATGCCCGCGATTCCCAGACCGAGGCCCAGGAGCAGTTTCAGGATGCACTGGAGCAGTTTCGCTCCGTGGTGCAGTTTGACGGCGGTGATCTGGATCAGATGTACAACAGCCTGCAGGCCGAGTATGACGACAGCGTAGATGCGGCCGACGATGTGCGTAACCGCATCGAAAAAGTGGAAACCGTGGCTGAAGACCTGTTCGAAGAGTGGAACGAAGAGCTGGGTAAATACAAAAGTCGCGACCTGCGGAACCAGAGTGCCCGTAAGCTGCGTGAAACCCGCCAGCGTTACAGCGAACTGCTGCGTAGCCTGAAACGTGCCGAGAAGCGCATGGATCCGGTGCTGGCCACCTTGCAGGACAACGTCCTGTACCTGAAGCACAACCTGAACGCCCGTGCGATCGGTGCGTTGAAAGGTGAATTCCGCGGTATGCAGCAGGACATCGAACTGCTGATGCGCGATATGCAGCGTGCGATCAAGGAATCCGACAGCTTTATCAAGTCGATGGATAATCAGGCTTGATCCAATCACCGAGTGAATCAAAAAAGGGCGTTGGTAACTCAACGCCCTTTTTATTTGTCTATAAGCGGTAGGTTGGGTCGAGCGTAGCGACACCCAACACTTTTAGCTACGAGATAACGAGATGCTGGGTGTCGCCTCTGGCTCGACCCAGTCTACGGTGTGTGCACAGGCAATTAGATCGGCAGGAATGTGAAGGACGCGGCCCTGTGCACCACATTCTTAATCGTACGGTTGGTGGTATCTGCAATGATCAGTGCCAACATATCCTGCAACGCAATCATCTTACCCAAGGTGCGCTCGAAGCTGAGGTTGGGAATCCCCTCCTTGGAGTAGCCGTTGGACAGCAGCAACAGTTGTCCGCGTTGGTCTTTACGGTTATTCAGGTTCCAGGCCACGGTCTCCAGGTTGCGGGCGCTGTTATACAGCTTCTGCTGATCCAGCTCGTCCAGCAGGAAAAATTCGCGTTTGTGGTTGAACGACGCATCGATCATCGAATGCACACCTGCCATCAGGGCAAAGACCCGGTCCCCCTGGTAGCTCTCGGTTAGGGCCAGACTCATCGCTTTTGCGCCGCTGCGTCCCTCCAGTTCGGGATAACCTTCGGCGGGTGGTGGTGCCAGGATTTGCTGTACGCGCAGGTCGATGGTCATGCGCGGGGTTTTGGCCAGTTCGCGTGGGTTGCGTTTATAGAGCTTGATGGTCAGCTTGCGAATCTGCTTCTCCAACTCTTTACGGTGGGTATCCGCCACCATATCGATATCGGATTTGGCAAGATTGCGAATATCAAAGTCGCGCACATTCTCAGGACTGCATCCCGAGACAAAAAGCGCCACAATGATCAGAAATACAAATCGCATACGTGGGTTGAGATCCATCTGTTGCTGAGGTTCCTTTTTATGTTATCTGACAACGCCTTACAAGAGTGGTTGACGTCTCAATCTCTTCACATTTTAGCCGCTGATCCGCTCAGTGGGGGCTGCGTAGCTCAATGTTTTTGTTTGCAACTCAGTGATGGGCACCGTTTTTTTCTTAAACAGCAGGCAAGGGCCGAACCCGGACAGTTCGTTGCTGAGGCTGCAGGTCTGGAGGCGTTAGATGCTACAGAGGGCGTGCCTACGCCGCAGGTAATATGGGTTTCGGAACAGAGTCTGTTGCTGGAATATCTGCCGCCCACTGCACGTCAGAAGTCATTCTCGACTGTGCTTGGAGAAGGCTTAGCTCGGCAGCACAGCTATCCGGTTGACGGATTTGGTTTTGATCGGGATACCTGGTGTGGGGCTACTCGGCAAGTTAACAGTATGACTCCAGACGGCTACTGGTTCTTTGCAGAGCATCGACTGCGTTATCTGGCACGTATTTGTGTGGATAAAAACTTGCTGTCCAGGACTCAAATGGATCAGGTTGAGAGGGTATGTGATAGGTTACCCGAGCTTATCCCTGAGCAGGCTCCTGCCTTGCTGCACGGTGATCTCTGGTCGGGGAATGTGCATACCGGTCCTGATGGCCTGCCGGTATTGATTGATCCAGCCGTCTATCAGGGCTGGCCCGAAGCGGAGCTAGCGATGACCCGCCTGTTTGGCGGCTTTGATCAGGCTTTTTATGATGCCTATGAGAGCAACTATCCGGTGTTGGCGGACTGGCGGGAACGGATACCGCTTTACAATCTCTGGCATTTACTGAACCATCTCTCCCTATTCGGTCGTAGTTACCTACAAGAGGTAGACTCGATCCTCCGGCGCTATGCATAGCCGGATCAACTGCAGTGATAAAGAGACAGACCATGAGTAACGATTACACCGCGCTGCGCCGTGAATACATCGCCCAACCGCTGGGTCGCGAAGACCTTAAGGATAACCCGGTAGAACAGTTTGCCCTGTGGATGGAAAAAGCCACTGAGGTCTCTCCAGACGATTCCACCTCCATGACATTGGCAACGGCCAGCAAAGACGGCATGCCATCCGCACGTATTGTATTGCTGAAGCATTTTGGTGAAGAGGGTTTTGCGTGGTATACCGACTATCGCAGCCGCAAAGGCCAGGAGCTGGCAGAGAATCCACAGGCAGAGCTGATGTTCTACTGGTACGGTCTGGAGCGTCAGGTGCGTGTTCAGGG
The DNA here is from genome assembly GCF_964228735.1 of Pontibacterium sp. GTDB lineage: Bacteria > Pseudomonadota > Gammaproteobacteria > Pseudomonadales > Balneatricaceae > Pontibacterium. Next base: position 184,440 of record NZ_CAXRBQ010000086.1, read on the forward strand.
CACTGTGGAAAAGCTGCCGATTGAGCAGGGCAAAAAGTACTTCAATGAGCGTCCGGTAGGTAGCCGTCTGAGCGCCGCTGCATCCTGCCAGAGTGCCGTTGTGGATAGCCGTGAAACGCTGGAAGCTCGCGTGCAGTCATTGCACGACAGCCATCCTGACGGTGATATTCCGCATCCGGAGGAATGGGGTGGTTATATCCTCAAGCCAACGCGTTTTGAGTTCTGGCAAGGACGTGAGAACCGCCTGCACGACCGCTTTATCTACCGCCTTGAAAACGATCAATGGATCATCGAACGGTTGCAACCATGACAGATACACTTCTTCCAGCCGTTGTTGTCGAGCCCAACGCTGAGGCTGATGCCGCCGTCATCTGGCTGCATGGACTGGGCGCCAGTGGGCACGACTTTGAACAGGCAGTACCGTTTCTGAACCTGCCGGATTCTGCCCGTGTGCGTTTCGTATTTCCCCATGCACCGGTGCGCCCCGTCACGATCAACAACGGCTGGCCGATGCCCGCCTGGTATGACATCTTGTCGATCGATATCGAGCGAAAAATCGATGAGGCAAGCCTACTCGAGTCGGTTGAGCAGGTGAATGCGTTGATCCAACAGCAGATCGATCAGGGCATTAAGCCTGAGCGTATCATTCTGGCGGGGTTCTCCCAGGGCGGTGCGGTGGCCTACCATGCAGCGCTCTGTTATCCACAGCGCCTGGGCGGCTTGATTGTATTGTCCACCTACATCGCCACCGCTGAGCGTATACAGCGCGAGAAGATGGCGGTGAACGATCGCTTACCAATCTGGTTGGCGCACGGTGTAATGGACGACGTCGTGCCATATTCGCTGGGTGAGCAGGCGGTGCTGGAGCTGGAGAAAATGGGCTTTGAGCCGGAGTGGCATAACTACCCGATCGCCCATGAGGTCTCGCCTGAAGAGCTGAACGAATTAGGTCACTGGATTACACAGATTTTGGAATTTAAGGAGTCTTTCGCATGAAAATCACCCAGGACAAAGTTGCGTCGTTTCACTACGCGCTGATCGATCGCAAGAAAAAAGTGCTGGATGGCTCACGCGGTGGTGATCCCTTGCCTTACCTGCACGGCCACAAAAACATCGTGCCGGGCCTGGAGAAAGCGCTGGAAGGGCGTGAGGCTGGGGATAAGTTTACGGTGACCGTGATGCCATCTGAAGGTTACGGTGAGCGTGATGAAGAACTGGTCAGCATTGTGGATCGTTCTGCGTTCCAGGGCATGGAGCTGAAAGTGGGCATGCACTGCCAGGTCGAGGATGAAAACGGCGAACAGCAGCTGGTAACCGTGGTTGAGTTCAACGACGAAGAAGTGGCTGTGGATGGCAATCATCCATACGCGGGCAAAGCACTGACCTTCGACGTGGAAGTGGTCGATGTGCGTGATGCCACTGAAGAAGAATTGAGCGCAGGCCGTGTAAGCCTGGGCTGATACAGCCGCATCAAATGTAGACTCTGTATCTACCTGCCGCCGATTGTCACTGAAAGTATCATCTAAGGTGACGATCGGCTTTTCCGATCAACCTCATTCCTTCCGCTACCCCTTCTGCTACCGAAACCTGACAGGGTTTTGGCGCATTCGCTTTTAACCCTCAAATCTACCGCAGTTCCGGTTAAGCATTGCCCGTCGCGCAAGCATCGTTTTTTGTCGCGCAGTTGTGCGAGCGGATGCCGACTGCATGGCATAAGTCACGAGTTAATCAGATGCGTGACTGATCCACTTACACTTTCTCGCGCCACTTCAGATCGCCGATCTGAACGTTCAGCCATTCAAAGCCAATTCGACGTGCAACCGCTGCGGCCCCATCCAGGCTTTTGAATTCACGTTCATCCTTCGAACGCTGCAGCTCGAGGGTAATGACCTCGTTTTGTTTGGTGATGAATTTCAACGTCCAGCCACGGGCCATCGAAATTGGAATCGCCTGGCAAGAATCAAAAACACCTGCCTTGAACAGTAGTTTTATTTCACGCTCTTGCATCGTCTTAAACCTCTTTTGAGACTTTATTGTTTATATATGATTATTATATATCCAATATCGACAAATCACAAAAAATAAGTGTTTCGTAAGCGCGTCTAACTACTTGATTTGTATGGTGTTTTACGTGAGGGTGAAAGAATTTTGAAGGAGGGCTTTGGTGTCTGTAAGTGATTGATTTAAAAGGACTTTTATTTTGATGTTTTTAGTTCCTTTTGGAATATGTAGTCCTGTTTTTATGTGTGCTTATCGAGAAAACCGAATCAAAAGATGTTTTTGATTTGTCTTATGAGGATGTTGAGAGGTGTGAGGCTAAATGAGGGGCGGCCGGCGAATCTAAGTGATTGAAAAGCAAAGGGGAAGGTACAGAAAGAGAACGGGGACGCAGCGCGCCCCCGTTGGTGAGCGGGTAGGAAGGTGGCCCGCTACTTGGAATCGAGCCGGTGCTGGATATGTTCTTCTATCGCGTCAAGCTTACGCTTCAATTCGCTGACGGTTTCGTCACTGTCGCTGAGTTCCGGTGTGAATTTGACTGTATCCAGCAATTCCAGCAGAAAACTCTCTTCGTTCATTTTGGCGATTTCTTCGGGCGTCCAGATCTTCAGCAAGCTCGGCATCACCACTCTCCTCTGTTCAAGTGGGAAAGAGACGGTCTTTCTCAAGCTTAGCAGGTTGCTGAACAATCACTAATTTGGCGTGCACGGATGTGTGAAATTCGTGCTTTGTGGTGTCAAGGGATCAAACTATTGATCTGAGTCTATGTTTGCCTCCAGTTGGATCTGAACGGCGAGCATTTTTTGAGCTATATCAATTTTCGCTAATGTGGAGCGATGTACCCTGAGGCCAGATTTTTAGATTAAGCAAAACATTGTTTGAGAGGGTGACGACATGTTTGGTATCGATCCGTATAGCTTTGAAACTCTGGCTCCAAGTCTGCTGATGATTGCGGGCATGACTGCTGTAATGGTTTGGGGCTTCTTCAAAGTTCGCAACCTGATGAACGAAGACCAGAAGTAATTTACTTCTCGTCTTGCATAGACGATTTCCGGTCTGCTTTCCCCCTGCCGGAAAGCCCAGGAAGAGGTCGCATGAAGCGGCCTTTTTCTTTTGAGGGAAAAAATTCTAGCGAAAAAAAAGGTTCTTCGTCGGATAGCGTGGAGCCTACAAAAAAAACGACGAAATGGTTTATGGTGAAGTCGCCAAACAATCATCAAAACCAAATCGTCGTTTATGCTTCAGGATTCTGCCTTCAGCAGCTGCCTATGGAAA
>NZ_CAXRBQ010000087.1:0-5880 GCF_964228735.1 Pontibacterium sp.
GAGAGTTGGGAAGATGGCACTGACCGCCAACGCGGAATCCATGCCGGGTAAAGGTGTGGAAGTAACCCCAATCTTCCCAACTATCGCGGAAGAGCGTTTCCGCGGTGAGATCGCGATTGCAGGCCTGGAAGCCCTGGGTTACGAAGTAGAAGAGCCAAAAGAGACTGAATACGCCACCATGATGCTGGCACTGTCTTACGGTGATGCGGACTTCAGCGTACACATGTGGGACATCCTGCATAACGACTTCTACGAAAACTCCGGCGGCGACCGCACCATGGTTAAAGCCGGTGACGTAATCCCAGGCGTACTGCAGGGCTACCTGATCGACAAGAAAACCGCTGAAGCGCACAACATCACCAAGCTGACCGACCTGCAAAAACCAGAGATCGCGAAGCTGTTCGATGCTGACGGCGATGGCAAAGCAGACCTGACCGGTTGTAACCCGGGTTGGGGTTGTGAGCTGGTAATCGACCACCAGATCAAAGCCTACGATCTTGGCGACACCGTGACTCACAACCAGGGCTCTTACTTCGCGTTGATGGCCGACACCATCACCCGTTACAAAGAAGGTAAATCAATCCTGTACTACACCTGGGTGCCACAGTGGATCGCAGGCGTACTGGTAGAAGACAAAGACGTAGTGTGGCTGGAAGTACCTCACACCTCCCTGCCTGACGGCAACAACGACGTAAACACCAGCTTCCAGGGCAAAAACCTTGGCTTCGCGGTAGACCAGGTTAAATCTGTACTGAACAAAGAGTTCGCTGAAGAGAACCCTGCAGCCACCAAACTGCTGTCTCTGGTACAGATCACTGCGAGCGATGAAAGTGCGCAGAACCTGAAGATGCAGAACGGCGAGAAGTCTATGAAAGACATCAAGCGTCACGCTCAGGAGTGGATCGCGGCGAACCAGGATAAGTTCGATGGCTGGATTGCAGAAGCACGCGCTGCTGCTAAATAAACCGTAATGTCATAGCCCACAAAGGCACCTAAGAGGCGACTCAAGGTGCCTTTTTGCTCTCTGTATCAGGAAACAACAAATATGTCTCTGTTCAGCTTTATTCAAGATCTCAAATACAGCGATATCCCGGAGCACACCCGCTATCTGGTCAGCACCTCGCTGATGGATATTCTGGGTGTAGTGGCCGGTGCAAAAGATAACGAAACCACCCGCAACATCCGTAACTATGCGGCAACCCACTACCCGGCTACCGATCTGAACTGCCGTCTGCTGTTTGATGGTCGTACGGTTCATCCGATGGGCGCAGCCTGGGCTGGTGGCTTCAGTGCCGACAGCCTGGATGCCCACGAAGGTCACTTCACCTCCAAAGGCCATGCGGGCGCGACCGTGGTCCCTGCCCTGCTGGCATTGGCTGATGCCTGTCGAGCACAAGGCCGTGAGATCAGCGGTGAAGAGTTCCTTACCGTTCTCGCGATCGCCTATGAAACCGGTTTGCGTGCCGGTGTGGCACTGATGGATACCGCTGCCGAATACCACGCATCCGGTGCCTTCTCCGGTCTGGGTGTGGTCTGTGGTGCAGCCCGATTGCTCGGCATGGATGAAGAGCAGTTCCTGCACGCCTTGGGTATCGCCGAATACTTTGGCCCACGTTGCCCAATGATGCGACTGGTCGACTTCCCGTCCATGCTGCGTGATGCGCACGGTGCGGGTGCCTATGCCGGTGTGAACGCCGTGTTTATGGCGCAGGCCGGTATCACCGGTGGACCCGCTGAAACCGTTGCCGAAAACAAAATCGCCCACTGCTGGAACGACCTGGGTGAGCGCTGGGAAATTGATGCCCAGTATTTCAAACCATGGCCGGTATGCCGCTGGGCACAGCCATCTCTGACAGCTGTCACAGCGATGTTGGAGCAACATCCTGAGATCACCGGCGGTAATGTTGAACAGATTCGCGTGGAAACCTTCCACGAATCGATGCGCCTGCAGGGCCACTTCCCGGCCAATGCCGACGAAGCACAGTACGGTCTGGCCTTCCCACTGGCAGCGTTGATCGCCCGTGGCCAGGTGGGGCCTGCCGAAGTCACCGGCGATGCGATCACAGCAGAGGATATTCTTTCGGTTAGCCGCAAGGTTGAGATCGTAGAAGCGGATGACCTGTCGGCTCGTTTCCCGGAGGAGATCCTGTCTCGCGTAACCATTCAGTTGAAGGATGGTCAGGAGATTGTCAGCCCGGTCACCCAGGCTAAAGGCGACCCGGCAACAGCAATGACCCGCGAGGAGTTTCTGGCCAAATTCCACCTGTTGGGCAGCGTAAGCTTCTCGGATGAACGACTGAATCAAATCGTGGATGCGATCGTTTCCCTGCCAAATGCGAAAGACTGCTCTATGCTGTTTGAGCTGATCATGCAGCCGTGAGAGGATCACTGCCCGTCCACGACAGGTGGGCGGGTGGTTTATATCCAAGCATGTCGCTTTAAGTCAGGTACCAGACCCGGATCTGCTTTAATTTAGTTATATACAGATCTGAGCTCGATCTGGAATAGAGGCCCCTTCTATGACCAATTGCTCCACCAAACGTGATTTCAGCAAAACGAACAGTGATTCCAATAAAGCCTATGTGAATTCGGACGCGTCGGGAGAGCAACCGATCCGTGTGGGGTTCATCCTGCAGGAACACTTTTCGATGGTGGCATTTACCGGTGCGTTGGATGTACTGGTGACAGCAAACCTGGTGCATGCCAGCCCAATCTTTGAATACCGCACGCTCGGCATCGATTCCCGAATGGTGGTCAGTGATCTTGGCATCAACATCTCCACCGACGGTACCGTAGAAAGTCTGCAGATTCAGCACCGGGGCGACCTCGATATTCTGATTGTCTGTGGTGGCTTTCGATCCTCCCTGGAAATCAATTCAAAACTGAACACCTGCCTGAAAGCCGCAGATAAACAGGGCCTGATCCTGGGCGGTTTGTGGAATGGTGCCGTTGCCCTCGCCCACGCTGATCTGCTGGATGGCCAGGAGTGTGCAGCACACCCGGACAACCACGCGTATATGCGTGAAACCTTCAACCGGGTGAACGTCTCCAAAAATACCCTGGTTGTTGGTAATAAACGCGCCACCTGCTCTGGCCCGGTCAGTGCGCTGGAGATGATGCTCAAGCTGATAAGCCAGTTGAAAGGCACCGATCTGGTACGTGCGATCCGCGAAATTCTGAGCTGCGATCAGGTAGCCGAGGCCCAGGACTCCGTGCAGCTGCAACTGGGTGACGACCCAACCTTGCCGGAATCCCTGCGCAGCATTATGGAGCTGATGCGCAACAACATCGAAGAACCTTTGGGCCTTGAAGAGCTGGCAGGCTGTATCAACATCTCCCGTCGCCAGATGGAGCGCCTGTTCCAGACCCATCTGGATAGCAGCCCTTCCCGTTACTACCTTGAGCTACGTATTACCCACGCCCGCCGCTTGCTGCTACAAACCAACGAGAGCATCACCAACGTAGCGATCGCCAGCGGATTCGTCAGCACCAGCCACTTCAGTAACTGTTTCAAAGACTACTTTGGCGTGTCGCCGAGCGCTGCACGAGCCAAACAACAAAGCTAGCGAATCCACGGATGAATGCAGCCCCGTCGCCAACCCAAGTCAGCTTTATCCTACTGCCGGGATTTGCGCTCACCTCGTTTTCCCTGGCTGTCGAAGCCCTAAGTGTTGCCAACTGGCTGGATGATCAGACTCTGTATCACTACAACATCTGTTCACCGGAAGCAGATCAGGTCGGCGATGTGATCACCAGCTCAAACCAGGTACCGGTTAACGTCACAGCCACTCTGGACGAGTGCCTTAACAGCGATATCGTTTTTGTCTGTGCTTACCGTGATGCTGCGCGGTACGACAACCCGGAACTGACCCGCGTACTGAAGAAAATCCAACGCAACAAAGGCAAAATAGCCGCCCTCAGCAGCGGTGCTTTTATTCTGGCGCGTGCGGGATTTCTGGAAGGAAAAAGCTGTACCACGGTACCGGAATACCGCACCACCTTCGCTGAGCTATATCCCCAAATACTGCTGCAGGAAAACCTGTTTACCGTGACCGGCGACCTGTACACCAGCGCTGGCGGCACCGCCACTCTGGATATGATGCTGTACCTGATCGGTCTGGATCACGGCAAGGATTTCATCCATCGGGTTTCGCAGCAGTTTATGCAGGATCGGGTGCGCAGCAGCGAAGAGATGCAGAGCACCCACCGCCAGCTTAGCCTGCGCATCAAATCCCCCTGCCTGGGTGCTGCAGTAGAGTTGATGGAAAAGCACATCGCCGAACCCTACTCCATCTCCACACTTGCCAGCCGGATTGGCACCACGCCGCGTAATCTGGAGATCGTGTTCCGCAAATATGAAGACACCACACACGGCCGCTACTACCTGCGCCTGCGTTTGCAGCAAGCCAAAAAGTTGTTGGAGGAAACCCACCTCAGTATCGCCAATATCGCGCAGGCAACGGGCTTCAATTCCCAGAGCCACTTCGGTAAATGCTTCCGTGAACAGTTCGGCAAACGTCCGTCAGAACTGCGTCAGAGCTAAAGCACAATTTCGATTCCTATCCGTCAAAAAACACTCAAATTCTCGTTTCAAGAACAGGGTTCTTCGCTTTTGTGATATAGGCCCACACCCCACTTCAGAGAAACTGATCACCACACAATAAGAACAGGGTCGCTTTCGCGTGAGGCCACGTGTTACGGGCGCCCCAGACAATCAAGGTGAATTACAGTGACTTATGCTACTTCTGCCGCAGAGGCTTCTTTTCAGGACGTTCGTCTTCATAGCAAAACCGTTTCCTTCAGCGAAATCCCGATTGTAGATGTAGGCCCGCTGATCGACGGTAGCGACCCACAGAAAGTGGCTGACGAGATCGGTCATATCTGCGAAAACATCGGCTTTCTCTACATCAAAAACCACGGTGTGGCGAAGGAGCTGATTGAAGCGGTGTACGCCCAGACCGAAGCTTTTTTTGACCTGCCGCTGGCAGAGAAAGAAAAGCTGAACATCATCAACTCCGGCCAGACCCTGCGTGGTTACATTCCGATGTACGGTGAAAACGTAGATCCGGAAAACACCCGCGACTTCAAAGAGTGTTTTGATTTCGGTAAGGATGAGCAGGAAGTCTCCCCGTTCTTTGGCCCGAACCTGATGCCGGAGCAGCCGGAAGGTTTCCGCGAGACCATGGATCAGTACCACGGTGAGATGATGAAGCTGGCCCGTAAGCTGATCAGCGCCATCGCCCTGAGTCTGGGATTGCCAGCCGACTACTTTGAAAAGCTGCAGCAGAAACCGATCACCATCCAGCGCCTGCTGCACTACCCTCCACAGGATGGCGCGATCAGCCAGGAAGAGATCGGTATCGGCGCACATACCGACTACGGTTTCCTGACCATTCTCTCTCAGGACGCGGTAGGAGGCCTGCAGGTTCAGAACCGCGACGGCGACTGGGTGAGCGCACCACCGGTGGAAGACTCTTTTATCGTGAATATCGGTGATCTGGTACAGACCTTCACCAACGACCGCTACATCTCCACCGTGCACCGCGTAATCAATGCCAGCGGCAAAGAGCGCTACTCCGTACCGTTCTTTATCGACCTGGATTTCGATGCGGAAGTAAGTGTGGTGCCAACCTGCCAGAGCGAAGAGAACCCGGCTAAATACGAGACCTATACGTGTGGCCAGCACAAGTACAAACGTTTCGTAGACAGCTACGTACACCTGACTAACTGAGGCAATGAAAGCGTTTCTTTAACGTACTGCTATATCCCTCTTTGGGCCCGACAGCCGTCGGGCCTTTTTTGATTGGAGATAAGACTTGTCAAACACCGATCGGAAGGCTCGAACTGTCTTTGATCTCCTTTACCGAGATATGGGACTGG
>NZ_CAXRBQ010000088.1:0-16632 GCF_964228735.1 Pontibacterium sp.
TGTAGTGGTCCAATGAACCCGGACACCCATTTAGGTGGTACAGTCACCACCTTAGAAGAGGTGTTCCATGACCAGAAAACGTCGATCATTTACTCCTGAGTACAAGCTTGAAGCTGCCAGTTTGGTAGTGGATCAAAATTATACTGTCCCCGAGGCGGCCCGCTCGTTAGGGGTCAATGAAAATGTGTTGCGACGTTGGGTTAAACAGTTGCGTGATGAGCGCCAAGGCACAACCCCGACAGGCAAGGCTTTGACGCCGGAGCAGCAGCGTATCAAGGAGCTGGAAGCTCGCGTTGATCGACTTGAAAGAGAAAAGAGCATTTTAAAAAAGGCTACCGCTCTCTTAATGTCAGACGAGATGAATCGTTCGCGCTGATAGACCAGTTAAGTGAGCAAGAAAGTACCGATCTGGTCTGCACTGTATTCGATGTGACGCGCTCGTGCTATTACAGCTACAAACAGCGTCAAAAGGTTATTGATACTGACCGACTTTATCTGAAGGCCCGGATTAATGAGGTGTTCAGAGAAAGTCGAAGTTCCGCGGGCAGCCGCGCGATTGCAGAGAGGCTACAAGCTGAAGGCATCGTAATAGGTCGCTATAAAGTGCGCAAGCTGATGCAGGAGTCTGGACTGATCTGTAAGCAGCCTGGCCCTCATACCTACAAGCAAGCTGCGGTTGAACGCCCCGATATCCCGAATCATCTGGATCGGCAATTTAACGTGGCTGTGCCTGATCAGGTCTGGTGTAGCGATATTACCTATATCTGGGCCGGTAATCGCTGGGTATACCTAGCGGTCGTACTCGATCTATATACCCGCCGAGTTGTCGGCTGGGCCTTATCGGATCGGGCGGATGCCGGTCTTGTGGTTAAAGCCTTAGACATGGCCTACCTGCAGCGGAACGAACCTAGCGGTGTGATGTTCCACTCTGATCAGGGGAGCCAGTATGCCAGCCGACTGTTCCGCCAGCGGCTGTGGCGATACCGCATCAAACAGAGTATGAGTCGTCGTGGAAACTGTTGGGATAATGCCCCGATGGAAAGACTCTTCCGGAGCTTGAAAGCCGAATGGGTTCCAGCCACGGGCTATGTATCGAAAGCTGAGGCGCAAAAAGATATTGGAGATTACTTGATGCGGTATTACAACTGGGAAAGGCCGCATCAGTACAACAACGGGCTGCCTCCTGCGAAGGCAGAGGAAAGTCCTAATTTACTGTCCGGAATTAGTTGACCACTACATTTACGCCGTTTATATTTTATTTTTATGGGTTTTTTAGGTGCTGAGTAATCGGTTTTGTGCAATATAAATCAGAGTGTCTAAGTTCTGGGTTGTTGGATGGAAACGGTTTTAATCTGAAATCACATATAAGGTAAATAAATACCTTTTTTGGCCCCCAAAAAAATGTCATTAACTTAAGGTGTCAGTTTGTTTGGAGCTGGCTTGTTGAACAGGGTGTTAGATGAGAAAAGAACCAACCACAAAAAATATACTGGCAGGTAGTATTTTACTTTCGTTGTTTGCGTTGAGTACTTCAGTATCTGCTGCGCAGTGGTCTGAATCACTGTTAGGTCAGCTACAGAAACATCCGCGATGGAAAGTTATGGATGCTGAGGTAAACGCCGCGATCAAAGACCAGGTAGCGGCATCTCAACCATTGTATAACCCAGAGTTGGAGTTGAGTTACGAAGATACATCGGAAAACGCGTATCAGATTGGTGTTTCTCAACAACTTGATCGAAGTGACAAAGGTCTGGTTCTTAGTCAAATTGGAGCGGTAAATGCAGACATCGCTCGCTTTGAGAAAATGAAAAAGCGCAATGAGTTGGCAGCGAAAGCGCTGATAGGGATGGTAAACCTTCGTCGAGCGAATGAGGTGCTTCTACTTGCGAGTAGTCAGCAAAAAATCACGCAAAATTTAGTAAATATTGCAGAAGAGCGCCTACGGGTTGGGGATATTGGTGCCCTGGATGTTCAGTTAGCACGCTTGGCATTAACTGATTCAACCAAAACATTGGTTGAATCTCAAACAGAAAGGGATCGAACTCGCTTAGAGCTATCGACAATCTTGGGCGAAAGCAATGTGGCACTGCCTAACTATTTTGCCAACATGCAGTTGCCAGAGCCGGACTTTGAAGAACTGTTACAGCAAGAACCCGATGTGCTAATTGCTGAAGCACAGTCCAGGAAAGCGTTGCTTGATGTAAGTAAGGCTGAAAAAGAAACCATAGCCGATCCCTCAATTGGTATCGGTCTAGGGCGAGATGGCGACGACAATGTAGTGGCGCTGACCTTTAGCATGCCTCTTTTTGTGCGTAACACCTACAGTGCAGAAGCAGATGCGGCACGGATGCGCGGTGAATCTGCGGATAAGCGACTACAGGATGTAAAAACGCGAAAAGCTGCTGAGATGACAAGTAGTTGGCGCGCATATAAACGTTATGACAAACAAATGCGCGCATTCCAGTCTGGCAGTCATGACAGTATGACTCGTTTAAATCGTCAGCTCGAAAAGCTTTGGCGCTTAGGTGAGCTGACCACCACTGCCTACCTCCAGAACTTGCAACAGACTAATGCCTCTCTTTTTGCCGAAATTGAGATTGAAGCACAAGCCGATTTGAACTTTGTCGAATGGTTACGCAGTAGTAACCAAGTTTTAACGTGGCTCCAAAATCAGTAATACATCCCACAATTTCGAAGATGAGTAACTTATGAACGAAAAGAAAATTCAGAGTGTTCTGTTATCCCTTTTTCTGATGGGAGGCTGCACTGCAGTATATGCTGGTGCTGCGGATGAGCATAGCGATACATTGGAACTGTCTTTAGTTGAAACTGAGGGGCATGCCGATGTTGAAACTGAAGATGGGGCTATCCACATCTCGCCCCGACAGCGTGAAATGATTGGATTGAAGGTTGAGCGAGTCTCGTTAAAGGATGTGGCTCAGACGTTGAGGGTGCCAGGTGAAGTTACATTCAATGCCTATCGAAGTAGCGTTATTTCTCCCCGCTCCGACGTTCGAGTGGTTAAGCGCCATGTGATGCTTGGTGACCATGTTAAAGAGGGTACGCCTCTGGTTACGTTGTTTTCAAAAGAGTTGGCCGAGAGATTATCAGAGCTGCGTGTCGCTGAGAAAGAGTGGGAGCTAGTAAATAAGATGGGACGAAAACTGGCTGGGAAGCAGCGGTTTGTCGCCACTAAATCAGCCTTTTTACAGGCGAAAGCGCAAGTTAAGTCTTTCGGTTTGAGTGAGGTTGAAATACAGCAACAGCTGAATAATTCCCATTCAGAGAGTCTGGGGGAGTTCGCTTTGCGCGCGCCTCATGATGGTGTGGTCCAGCGGGACGATTTTTTGGTCGGGCAGCAGTTGGCAGCTGGTGATCAACTGATTGTTTTAGTGGATGAGCAAGAAATATGGGTAGAAGCACAAGTATCCCCTAACCATCCGATTAACAGCCCGGTGGGTACGGCTGTACAACTTCAAATAGGTAACGGTGAATATACCGGATCTTTACAGCAGGTCGCTCATACGATTGATGAAATGACTCGAACCCGGATGGTACGAATCACTGTCGACAATAGAAAGCACGCACTGCATCCGGGGCAGTTTGCTCAAGTCGATGTTCCCACGCAGGAATCAAAACCACAGCTTGTAATTCCTGAGTCAGCTTTTACGCGCACGCCAGACGGTGATTGGGGGGTGTTTGTTGAACAGGCGCCTGGCGAGTACAAGCTTCAGGAAGTAGAGGTGATAAGAGATTTGCGTGGCCAGCGTATCGTAGACGGTATCAAGGCAGGCACTCCTGTTGTGGTGGCAGGTACCTTCTTCCTTTCTTCGGAACAGGCAAAATCCGGTTTCGACATTCATAACCACTAATAGGAGGACAGGTATGCTGAATAAGGTTATCGGCTGGTCGGTCACAAACCGGATTCTTATATTGATCGCTGTTATCGTTGCCTTGGTGGGTAGTGTCTTTTTGATTCCTCGTCTGAATCTGGATGCGTTTCCTGATGTAACAAATGTACAGGTGTCTGTGAACGCAGAGGCACCAGGGTTGGCTGCGGAAGAGGTAGAGCAACTGATCACCTTTCCTATCGAGTCGGTAATGTACTCCATGCCAGATGTGGAAGCGGTGCGATCCATCTCAAAAACTGGCCTCGCAGGTGTAACCGTTGTTTTTAAGGAAGGAACTGATATCTACTTTGCGCGGCAACAGGTATTTGAGCAGTTGCAGGCGGCAAAAGAGATGATCCCCGACGGTGTGGGCATTCCTGAAATGGGACCAAATACATCAGGACTCGGGCAGATTTATCAATACTTCCTTAAAGCTGAGCCAGGGAGTTCATACGATGTAATGCAATTGAGAAGTTTGAACGATTGGGTGGTTAAGTTGCTTCTAATGCCGGTGGAAGGGGTGACTGATGTACTCTCTTTTGGCGGTGAGGTGCGGCAATATCAGGTAAACGTAGATGCAGAGAAACTGTTGGCATATGGGGTTAGCGTTGATGACTTGGTTGCTGCTCTGGAAGAAAACAACCGCAATTCTGGTGGTTGGTACCTGGACCGCGCGGGCGAACAGCTCGTCGTGCGTGGTGTGGGGTGGTTGCGTAGTAATGCGTCAGGCCTGGAAGATATCGCATCGGTTCCGCTGAAAGAGGTGGATGGCACACTGGTTCGCATCGCTGATCTGGCAAAGGTTGAGTATGGTGTCGAGATCCGCCAAGGCGCTGTCACAATGTCCCGAAAGACCGAAAACGGAGAGATTCAGAATTTGGGGGAAGTTGTGACGGGTATCGTGCTCAAACGCATGGGTAGTAATACCAACACAACTATTAATGAAATCGAGCAACGCATCGAATTGATTAACCGTGCATTGCCGGATGGAGTGACTTTCGAGGCGTACTATGATCAGGCTGATCTGGTCAAAAAGGCGATCAGTACGGTGGTCACAGCACTTGTTCAAGCGTTCATCTTCATTGTGATTATTTTGGCCCTTTTTCTTCTGAATGTGCGCGCGACGACATTGGTGTTGTTGTCGATTCCGCTCTCTGTCGGGCTGGCTTTGGCAGTTATGGCTTACTACGGAATGTCAGCGAACCTGATGTCTCTGGGCGGCTTGGCAATTGCTATCGGGATGATGGTAGATGGCGCGGTTGTGATGATGGAAAACATCTTTAAACATTTGTCTCGACCAGATCGACGTCACGAAGGGCATACGGCACCAGGTGCTGAAGATCCGTTTGATGCACAGCATGACTCCCATGGTATTGCGTTGCGTATCAAAATCGCAGCTACTGAAGTTGCGCGACCGGTATTTTTTGCTGTGATGATCATTGTCGTGGTGTTTGCGCCATTGTTCACATTGCAAGGAGTCGAAGGGAAGTTATTCCAGCCTATGGCTATCACTATCATCATTGCGATGTTGGCTGCGCTGCTGGTGGCTTTGGTGGTTGTGCCTGCGTTGGCAAGCTTGGTATTTCGTACGGGTATCCGTGAGAAAGAGAGTTTTATCCTGAAGCCGATTGATCGAGCTTATCGAGCTGTGTTGTCTGTTGCGATGAACAATCGAAAGGCTGTCGTAATTGCTGCTTTGGTGGGCTTTATCGGTTCTGCTGCGCTCATCCCGAAACTTGGAAGCGAATTTGTGCCGGAGTTGGAAGAGGGAACGATAAATCTGCGCGTTACCTTGGCTCCGTCAGCGAATATGAGTTCGGCGCTCGCTGTTGCACCGCGTTTGGAAAGAGAGCTTTTGAGTTTTCCAGAAGTGACCTATGCCTTGAGTCGTATAGGTCGAGCCGAGTTAGGCGGAGACCCAGAGCCAGTATCGAATATAGAAATTTATATTGGTCTGAAGCCAAAAGCAGAATGGACTTCTGCATCAACCCGGCAGGAGCTGCAGTCTTTGATGCAGGAGCGGATGAATGTTCATCCGGGTTTGCTGTTTACATTCTCTCAGCCGATCGCTACCCGTGTGGATGAGCTTCTTTCTGGTGTTAAAGCACAATTGGCAATCAAGTTGTTTGGTAGTGACCTGGATACACTCGCAGCTAAGGCGCGTGAAATTGAGGCGGCCGTTAAGCAGGTTCCTGGAGCTGCTGATGTTTCGATGGAGCAGGTCGAGGGCGAGGCTCAGTTAGTAGTACGTCCTGATCGCGAAAGTCTCTTCCGATATGGCCTTGCCGTCTCTGATGTGATGGATTTGGTGGAAACCGGTATTGGGGGCACAAGTGCAGGTCAAGTTATCAATGGAAATGAGCGTTATGATATTTATATTCGATTGCAATCAGATCAGCGCAGCAACATAGCGGCTATTCGAGATCTGCGAATGCAGTCTGTAAATGGAGCTCGTGTCCGGTTGGGGGATGTCGCTCAAGTGACAATAGAGGAGGGACCACCTCAGATTCGCCGCGATGATGTTCAGCGTCGTGTGGTGATACAGGCAAACGTGTCAGGCCGAGACATGGGCAGTGTAGTAGCGGACATTTACAAAAAAATCGAAGACGATGTGGAATTACCCGCCGGTTATACTGTCGATATTGGTGGTCAGTTCGAGAATCAGCAGCGTGCCCAGGCCCGGTTGATGATAGTCGTTCCATTATCCATCGCCCTGATTGGATTGTTGCTCTACTTCTCGTTCGCATCTTTGGGACAGGCAGCATTGGTCTTGCTGAACTTACCATTGGCGCTGATTGGTGGAATTGTCGCGCTGTTTATTTCCGGTCAATACCTATCGGTACCGAGCTCTATCGGTTTTATTACCTTGTTCGGTGTAGCGGTGTTGAACGGTGTAGTGATGGTCGAAAGTATTAATCTACGAGTTCAGGATGGTGAGACATTGCAGCAGGCGATCTTTGAGGGAGCGTGTTCCCGTCTGCGTCCTGTTCTGATGACCGCGTTAACCTCAGCGTTGGGCCTGCTTCCGATCTTGATGTCTAACGAAATTGGATCCGAAATCCAAAAACCTCTGGCAACGGTAGTCGTGGGTGGACTGATTTCGTCAACATTACTGACCATGTTGGTGTTGCCAACTTTGTATAGCGCATTTTCACGCTTTAAATACCAAGCAGAGCAATAATCGAATAATGGATGTGAGGCCGTGGGCTGATGAATGCGTTCGTTAGGCCACGGCTTCTTGTTGTAAAAAAGCAAGAGAAGGAAAAGCAATCGTGAGATTGTTATTGGTAGAAGATGATCCGCAGTTAGCGGAACAATTGAGTGTCAATCTCCATTCGGCAGGTTATATCGTTGATGTCAGCAGAACAGCTTCTGAAGCGGATTATAAGATGAACGAGATCCGCTACGATATCGCAATACTTGATCTTGGTCTGCCGGATCGCAATGGTATTGAAGTATTGACCGGCTGGCGTAGTATCCACAATCACACACCCGTATTGGTATTAACGGCACGTAGTGAATGGGAGGAGAAGATATCTGCATTTCGAGCGGGCGCTGATGATTATCTCTGCAAGCCATTTCATCGAGGAGAGTTGGAAGCTCGGTTAGAGGCGTTGCTGCGTCGAAGCCAACCGCACCGATGCCCGCAGTTGGAAGTAGGCGGTGTGAGACTAGAACCCGAAATGCAACAAGCGGTTATTGTCTCTACCGGCGAAAGCCTGACACTTACGTCTACAGAATACCGTTTATTACAGCATTTTATGCGCAGCTCTGGGAGGATCATCAGTCGGCAGCAGTTATTAGATCATTTATATCAGTTTGATCATGAGCCCGAGAGTAATATCGTAGAAAGCTATATTCGTCGTTTGAGATTGAAGCTTGGCAAGGGAGCCATCGTTAATAAACGCTTTCAAGGTTATATCTTTAGAGGGGTGGAATGATTTCTATAGAACGGTCGCTACTTAAGCGTATTTTTGTTATGGCGCTTGTTCTAATATCACTCAGCACCTTTCTGCATCAATGGTGGTTTAGTAGTGTGTGGCTGAATATTCATCAGGGTCAGTTAGTTCGTGAAGCGGAGGCACTGAAAAAACATCTCAATGAGGAACAAATGGATAAGGTTTCTAGTGTTAAAATTTCACTTCCGAACCACAGCTCACATATTTATATAGTAACTCAACGGAATAAGATATGGAGCTCTGCTCCTGACGTTGTTCGGTCCTTGCCTCTGAGAGCCTGGCAGAATACGGCTGGTTATTTTGAGTACACTGGAAGTGAAGGAAAAAAATTCTTGGGGTTAGTTGACATTCTCGATGACGAATTTTCAATTATTGTGATAGAGGATATCTCATTTTCGTCGTTGGAGTTAACAAAAGGGCATCGATACCTTTTAGCGATTTCTTTAGTTGCGGTTATTTTTCTAATGTATCTGCAAAGAATGCTGATAGTAAATGCTTTCTCCCACCTCAATCTGCTTATCAAGGAAGTTAATATGATGCAGCGAGGTGATGCTCCTAGATTAAAGAGTAGCTCGATTAAGGAACTAGAGCCTTTGGTCGGTGCAATCAATCAGCTGCTGGGTTTTTTGGAACACAAGTCACGTCGTAACCGTCATGCTATTGGCAACTTATCACACGCTATGAAGACGCCTCTTGCTGTTATACGCCAGGTAGCCGAGCGAGATGATAATGGCTTGATCAATAGTGATCGGGATTTACTTCTACAGCAAGCAGAACAGCTGTCATTGATTGTAGAAAGAGAATTAAAGCGGGCGCGAATTTCTGGGCCAGGGAGTAAGTCTCAGGCATTTTCAGTGGAGCACGTTATTCAGGATCTTTCCGGAACAATCAAGATGATCTACCCGCAAAAGCCCATATTTGTAGAGGTGGATTGTGCTACCAATGTTGTTTTTCCCGGGGATCGTTCGGACTTTATCGAGTTGATGGGAAATCTGTTAGACAATGCAGGGAAGTGGTGTAAGAGTACGATTTCCGTGACGGCGAAATCCAGTGAGAGTTTCCTCTTGATCGATATCGTTGATGATGGTCCAGGAAGCGGTCTGGATGACCCGAGCCATCTGCTTCAGCGTGGTGTTAGAGCTGATGAATCAGAGCAAGGACACGGTCTTGGGTTGAGTATTGTTGTGGATATTGTGGATCAATATGGTGGTAGGGTGGATCTATCAAACGATGATAAGTTGGGTGGGTTGAGAGTTTCCTTGATGATTCCTTATAGGCAGGCTCATTAATCGAATATGATGTTGGAAGTGGTGTGTAACAAGTCCCTGTCTTTTTTAGGTGTCGCTGTGGCTTAGCTAGAATCATACGCTAAAACTGAATGTGACGCAGCGAGTGCATTGACTCGCTGCGTTTGGGTTTTAATTAACCTCTCGTTTATTAAAACTTATAACCCAATCCTACCATGTACACCCATGGGTCAATTGACACTGTTCCAATGTCCGAACCATTAAGCGTGGCATCTGAATCGATGTCTATATACCAAACCGCAGCGTTTAACAGGACATTTTTGGATATTGCATAATCGATGCCTGCTTGCGCGGACAGTCCAAACGAATCGTCGAGCTTAAGTCCCCCAAGCGTGCTTTTTTCAGAAAAGAAGGTTGTGTAGTTTATGCCGACTCCCAAATATGGTTGCAGCGTTGAAGATGCTTCCAACGGGAAGTATTGGAGAGAGAGTGTTGGTGGAAGCTGTTTGGTTTCGCCGATTTTGGCGCCATTGGCCATAATGTCATGTTTGAACGGTGTAGCTGCAAGAAGCTCCAACCCCATGTTGTCGCTTAACATATAAGATGCGGTAATACCTAATTGCTCGTTATTACCCAAACCACCGTTTATTGAATCCAAGGTGCTCCCGGATTCCATTGTCTCATTTGGCTGCACCGATATAATGCCAGTACGAACTACGATGTCACCTGATTCGTATGCGAAACTACTGAGCGGCGCGGTGATAAAAGCGATTCCGAGAATTGTAGGTTTTAGTAGGCTTTTCATGGTTTGATCCCTTTTGAGTGGTTGTTGATCAATGTATGAGGTATTTAAACATCAACGTATTTTAAGAATGTTGATTTGAGTTCATGTGTTTTTTGAATGTTTATTTAAGGTTTGGTTGGGTGTTGTGGGTCAAAAAATAATGGTTATTCGGCAAATATTCATTTTCAATTAACTTTTGTGTGTAAGTGAAATTTTTTGAAGATATATTTGAAACGGAATGAGGTGATTTGTTTTTATTTGAAGAGATGTTTTTGAAGTAAAGTATTGATTTTGTCGGGTTGTTTTTAGCGGGGAACGGATGGTTATCTGCCCCCAAGGGGCAGATAACCCACTAACGTTAATTAAATGGATTTAGTCATCACCTCTTTGATCCAGTTGTCGCCATTCCGGGGTAAAACGCATTACCCGTGAATCCCAATCGTCATCATAGTCGTGTGATGGACGTATAGGGTCTGCAGATACACTACCTACGACCACCAACGCGGCAATCACTCCTAGTAGGGATTTGCTGATCAGATTCATTTTTTTCTCCTCTTCAAGATGAATGGCCACTATAGGAATGATTGTTGAATCGAGGATGAAATTTCATCTCACCAATGTTGTGGAGTTACCCTGAATGAGGGGACGGTGTAGAGCATAGTTTCGGGGACTTTTTTCCATAACCTGACGTTATGTTTTGCGCGAAAAAAAGGTTGATTGTGGGCTATCGGATCGCCTCGTTACCATTGTGTGAAGCTCGGATAACACATCGAAGAGATCAAAATCCGAACCCAAAGAACAATGATAACTAAGGTGAAACAGATGCACTTCGAAGGGATATATACCCCGGTAATCACCCCGTTTGGGGAAGATTACTCAATCGATTTCGATGCTTACGCCGCCCACGTACAGTTCCTGCTGGACTCTGGTGTACACGGTCTGATGATCGGCGGCACCACGGGTGAATATTACGTAGAAAGCCATGAAGAGCGTGTAGAGCTGCTGAAAGTCGCACGTGAAGTGGTGGGTGACAAAATCCAAATTATCTTCGGTACAGGTTCCGTTAACCCGGATGCCTCTATCAAGCTGGCAGAAGATGGCGCGAAAAACGGCGCTGATGTCCTGCTGGTAGCAACACCGCCTTACTCTCTACCAACGCAGCGCGAGCTGGCACTGCATGCACTGTCGGTTGATCGCGCAGCGAATCTGCCGATCATGCTGTACAACTATCCGGATCGCATGGGCGTGAACATGGAGGAGGAGTTCCTCGACCGTGTGGGCCGCTCGGCTAATTTCTGCGGTATCAAAGAAAGCTCCGGCGACATCAACCGCCTGCACATGCTGGCGCGTGACTACCCGCACATTCAGGTGTCCTGTGGTATGGACGACCAGGCGCTGGAGTTCTTCGCCTGGGGCGCAAAGAGCTGGGTATGTGCCGGTTCCAACTTCCTGCCTAAAGAGCACATCGCACTATACAAAGCGTGCGTACAGGAAAACGACTTCCGCAAAGGTCGCCGCATCATGTCTGCAATGATGCCGCTGATGCGTGTACTGGAGCAGGGTGGCAAGTTCATCCAGAGTGTTAAGTACGGCGTGACCCTCGACGGTCGTTTCTCCGGTGAAGTACGCAAACCGCTGCGTGGCCTGAACAAAGACGAAAAACGCGCAATGGCTCAGGTGGTGAAAACCCTGAAGACCACCATCGCGTCCATCGAAGCGGAAGCTCCGGCGCAGTTTGTTGAGTCGATCAAAGCCAGCATCAGTGAAGTAGAAGTAACCAGCAACGAGGCGGGGGAATAAGCCATGTCTGATCTGTTAACCCTGGAAGAGTACAAGGCGATTGCGGCTGAATTGACCCCACCTGCGATGAGCTTTGTTGACGGTGCCTACCGTCCATCCGTGTCCGGTAACACCTTTGAGACCGTTAACCCGGCGACGAATGAAGTACTGGCAAACGTGGCTGCATGTAATGCAGAAGACGTTGATTTCGCGGTAGCTAAAGCACGCGAAGCATTTGAAGACGGTCGCTGGAGCAAACTGCATCCGGGCGAGCGTAAAGAAGTGCTGATCAAGTTGTGCAAGCTGGTGAAGCGTAACAGCCGTGAACTGGCAGTACTGGAAAGTCTCGACTCCGGTAAGCCGATCGCGGACTGTGAAAACATCGACATCCCCGAGTTCATCCACACACTGACCTGGCACGCGGAAGCGATCGACAAGATCTACGACCAGACTGCTCCTGTGGGCTCAGATGCAATCGCCATGGTTGTGCGCGAGCCGGTTGGTGTTGTGGGTGCCGTCCTGCCTTGGAACTTCCCGCTGCTGATGCTGGCGTGGAAGATCGCTCCGGCACTGGCGGCTGGCTGTTCCATGGTGGTGAAACCGGCTGAACAGACCTCCCTGACTGCGCTGCGCATTGCTGAGCTGGCTGCAGAAGCGGGCCTGCCGCGCGGTGTACTGAACATTGTGACTGGCGGTGGCGCTGAGGTCGGCGAACCACTGGGCATGCACATGGACGTAGATATGGTGACGTTCACCGGTTCTACCGTAACTGGCCGCCGCTTCCTGCGTTATGCGGCAGACTCCAACCTGAAAAAGGTGGTACTGGAGCTAGGTGGTAAGAACCCATGCATCGTACTGGATGACGCGGAAGACCTGGATAAGGTTGCCGAGCAGGTATGTGCAGCGGCGTTTTGGAACATGGGCGAAAACTGCTCTGCTGGTTCCCGTCTGATCGTGCAGGAAGGTGTTAAAGACGCTCTGCTGGAGCGTATTCAGGCACATGCCCGTGACTGGAAAACAGGTGACCCGCTGGATCCGAACAACGAGCTGGGCGCAATGATCGACAAAGGCCACTTCGCCAAAGTATCAAGCTACCTGGATGAAGGCAAAGCTGCCGATCACGACCTGGTACTGGGCGGCGAAACCATGGATGGCATCTTCATCCAGCCAACTATCTTCGATGGCGTAAACAACAGCGACAAGCTGGCGCAGGAAGAGATCTTTGGCCCAGTACTGTCTGTGATCACCGTATCCAGCTACGACGAAGCGATCGCCGTGGCAAACGACACCGAGTACGGTCTGGCGGCATCTGTGTTCACCGCCAACGCCAAGAAAGCGTTGCGTGCTGCACAGGCGGTACGTGCCGGCACCGTAACCGTGAACTGCTTTGGTGAAGGTGACATAACGACGCCATTTGGTGGTTACAAACAGTCCGGTTTCGGTGGACGTGACAACTCTATTCACGCCCATGACCAATACACCGAACTGAAGACGATCTGGGTCGATCTGAGCGACGATGCCGTAGACGGCTGCGTCGACTGATCACACCGATCGTCTTAATCCGGAGCCTGTGATCAGCTTCTATCGTCTGCGGAGAACATTGCAGACGTAGTCACAGGTTCCCCTGAATAGCGCGATCTCCAACGGGAGAGGGCCACCCCTGCGCTTAGGCTCGGGGTGGTCTGCGCCTGAAGGACAGCATTTTGGTCCGGATGGGAACAAAGCATGAGCAAAAAAATAATAAAAGTTAAGCGCTTACCAAAAGATCCAGGCCCTGCAGCCTGGAACCGAATTTTGACGCCTGAACCGGAGTATCCGGCGCTCAGTGGTGATGTTCAGGCTGATTGGGTGGTTGTGGGTGGTGGATTCACCGGCCTTGCAGCAGCGCGACGTCTGGCACAGCTGACCGGCAACGACAGTATCGTTGTGCTCGAAGCGGGACGCCTCGCAGATGGGCCTGCCGGACGTAACAGCGGCTTTATGATCGACCTGCCGCATGAACTGAATTCCGAAACTTATGCGGGTTCGCACGATCACGATCTGCAGCAGATTCGTTTGAACCGTGCCGCTATTGCCTTCGCAGCCGAGATGGCCGAAGAGTACGAAATGGATCGTAAAGTCTTTGATCCATGCGGCAAAGTGACCGCCGCCGGTTCCGATAAGGGTGTCGCCCATATCGAAAGTTACCGCAAACACCTGGATGAGCTGGGCGAAAGCTACGAATTAAGAAGTGCGCTGGACATGAAAGACTGGACTGGCAGCGACTTCTACCGCACAGGTCTGTATACACCGGGCGCGGTGATGATTCAGCCAGCGGCGTTTATTCGCCAGGCCGCCCGGGGGCTGAGCGACCGCGTATCGATCTATGAAAACAGCCCGGTGGTTGAGATGTCATTGGCTGATGATCACCTGCTAACAACACCACGAGGGCAGATCCGTGCCAAGGGTGTAATCCTGGCGGTAAATGGCCATGTACAGTCATTTGGCTTTTTCCCGCGTCAGTTGTTGCATGTGTTTACCTTTGCATCGATGACCCGCGCACTGACGCAGAGCGAAGTGCATCGCTTGGGTGGCGTTGAGGACTGGGGCATTCTCCCGGCCGATCCGATGGGTACCACCGTGCGACGCTCATCCAACTTGATGGGCAGTGGTGACCGTATCGTGGTGCGTAACCACGCCACGCTCAACCAGTCGATCGAAGCTAACGAAAGCAACATGCGTCGTGCAGCCAAATTGCAGGATCGCTCGTTTGCTAACCGTTTCCCAATGCTGAAAGGCGTGGAGATGGAACACCGTTGGGGCGGCCGTTTGTGTCTCTCCTGGAACTCCATGCCGGCGTTTGGCGAAGTGGAGAAACGGGTGTGGTCTGCCTGCTGCCAGAATGGTCTGGGCACGGTAAAAGGCACACTGTCCGGCATGATGGCGGCCGAACAGGCGGTGCTGGGCAGCTCCGAAATGCTGACCGAATTCCTCGACCATCAGCAACCTAAGTTATTGCCACCAGAGCCGTTTTTGTCATTAGGGGCTAATATGACAATGCGCTGGAAAGAGTGGCAAGCCGGTATCGAACTGTAGGGCCTGTCAATGCGAAACAATAATAATGAACCCACAGGTCATGTACCTGAACGGGAGAGGCTGATGAGCGAATTTAATACCTCTGATTTTATGAACCCGATGATGACCCAGACCTGGACCAACGGTCGTCATCTGGTTCGCTGTGTAAAAGTAATTGCCGAAACCCGCGACGTCACCACGTTTACCTTCGGCATGAGCCAACCGGTGCTGTTCTTCTTCAAACCGGGGCAGTTTGTCACCCTGGAACTGGAGATCGACGGCGAGCGTGTGATGCGTTCTTACACCATCTCCAGTTCACCTTCGATCCCGTACAGCTTCTCCATCACTGTGAAGCGTGTACCTGGCGGCAAGGTGTCCAACTGGCTGCACGATAACCTGAAATCCGGTGATCAGATTGCAGTGCACGGCCCGGTTGGCCAGTTTAACTGCATGGATTTCCCGGCAGACAAAGTACTGCTGTTGTCCGGCGGTGTAGGCATCACGCCAGTGATGTCGATGGCACGCTGGTGGTTCGACACCGATTCCGAAGTGGATATGGTGTTCGCCCACAGTGCACGTACGCCGAATGACATCATCTACGCCAAAGAGCTGGAGTACATGTCGACCCGTATCGATAACTTCCAGATGCACCTGATCTGTGAGCGCAACGAGATCGGGCAGGCGTGGGGTGGTTATCGTGGCTACATGAACCTGCATATGCTGAGCCTGATCGCGCCAGACTTTATGGAGCGTGAGGTGTTTTGCTGTGGTCCTGAACCGTACATGGAAGCGGTGCGTAACATGCTGCGTGACGCCGGTTACGACATGGATCGCTACCACGAAGAATCCTTCGGTGAAACGCCTGCCAAAGATGTTAAGCAGGCCGAGAAGCATGCCGATGAGGCCGAGCTGGAAGATCAGCTGCCGAAAGAAACTGTGCAGATCTCCTTTGCAGACGGCGACGCTACTGCAGCCGTGGAGCTGGGTGTAACACTGAACGAAGCGGCAGCGGAAGCGGGCGTAAACATCGCCAAGGCGTGTGGTGTCGGTATCTGTGGTGCGTGTCGTGTGAAGGTGGTGAGCGGCAATGTGGAGATGACCCACAACGGCGGTATTACCGAAGAAGAGATCGACGCGGGTTACGTGCTCTCTTGCTGCACCCAGGTTAAGGGCGACGTACAGATCGAAACTTAAACCCAAGTTCTTTTTGAACCCTCCTAAGGTTCATAGCACTCCTTGCAGGGCATTTGCCCTGCTTTTTTAGTTTGGGAGCAATAAACCAAAGGAACGGGTTGTCGGAGGTAGATGATGCAGTTCAGTGCATATCGGACAGAGTTCTGGCAGGGCGTGCGTGACCTGCTACCGCTGGTATCCGGCGTGCTGCCCTTTGGCTTGATCGCCGGTGCCAACGGTGTGGCATTGGGGATGAGCCCCGAAACCATTATGGGTATGACGGTGCTGTTCTATGCCGGTTCTGCGCAACTGGCTGCCTACCAACTGATTCAGGAAAACGCACCGTTTGTGATCATTTTGGTCACCGCGGTCGTCGTGAACCTGCGCTTTGCCATCTACAGCGCCACCTTTGCGCCGTTGCTCGCGCCGATGAAGCGAATCAAACGCTGGCCACTGGCTTATATGCTCTCCGATCAAGTGTATGGCTTGTGTTCGGTACCCGCGCAACAGCAGCGCTCGGACGGTGAGCGGCTTTGGTACCTGATTGGTGTGGCGACCTCCATGTGGCTGAGCTGGGTGCTGTCGGTGATTGCCGGTATCGCCCTCGGTGCCAGTATTCCACCGGAGTGGTCACTGGAGTTCACCATTCCACTCGCATTTCTGGCGATGCTGGTGTCCACCATCACCCGTCCGATTCTACTGTTTGTGGCGGTCGTATCGGGTCTGAGTGCGGTGCTGTTTCAGCT
>NZ_CAXRBQ010000089.1:0-41034 GCF_964228735.1 Pontibacterium sp.
CGGTCATCAGGATGATGGTCAGCCAGATCATGCTTCACCCTCCTGCG
Source organism: Pontibacterium sp. (assembly GCF_964228735.1). Lineage (GTDB taxonomy): Bacteria > Pseudomonadota > Gammaproteobacteria > Pseudomonadales > Balneatricaceae > Pontibacterium. Next base: position 48 of record NZ_CAXRBQ010000089.1, read on the forward strand.
ACTCCAGTGGTTCGCCCAGCAGATAGGCACTCGCTGTACCCGCAGCCATGCCCAGCAGGGAGGCGATCAGCAGACCGGTTTCCACCTGATACAGCTCGCAAGCTACCGAGGTGAGCAGGGCGGTGAACACCGCGCACAGGGTAGAGACCTTGCGTACACCCGGTACCACCAGGGCGATAAAGGTCGCAGCCACCGCAAACTCCAGGCCCAGTGATTCCATATTCGGGATCTGCTGTCCGGCGATGATGCCAGCGGCGGTTGCCAGGTTCCAGCCCATGTATAGGCTCAGGCCAATGCCTAAGGCGTGCCAGCGGTTAAACTGCTCCGGTGGCTTGGTGCCGGTCAGCGCAAACAACTCATCGGTGAGCAGGAAACCCAGTGCCAGACGCCAGCGCAATGGCAGTTGGCTCATATGGCTGCGCATGCTCATGCCGTAGAGGAAGTGACGTGAAGTGATCAGGAAGGTGGTGATCAGGATTGCACTGAGACCGGCATTAGTACCGATCATGCCCAGTACGACCAGCTGTACGGCACCAGCAAAGACAAACACCGACATCGCCTGGCCTTCAACACCGCTCAGTCCCGCTTCCAGGGCAAAGGAACCTGCGAGTAAACCCCAGGGAACAATCGCCAGTGTCAGCGGCAGGGCAGCACGCAAACCCACCATAAAGGCGCGTAAACGGTAATCCTGCTGTTCTAAAACCTGGCTGCTCACTGTGACTCCTCCGATTAATTCGAGGGTCTATGTTAGCCGTGTGAATTAAGGGATAGCTTGTACGCTTTTGCGGTTTACGCCGGTGGCGTATTGGCCCGGTGTGATGCCAAAGGTTTTCTTGAAATGGCGGTGCATGTGGCTCTGGTCGTGGAAACCCGCTTCCAGGGCTACATCGCTCAAGCGCATACCCTGACGGATCAGCTTTTTCACCACACGCAGACGTGCCTGGATCTGGTAGGCGTGGGGCGGCAGGCCAAAGCGGTCCTGGAACTGGCGCAGCAGGTAGAACGGACTCAGGCCACAAAGGTTGGCCATATCCTCCAGCGATACATCGCTGGTAGGCTGGTCGTCCAGGAAGCTCTTCACGAGGTCCAGCTGTGGATAAGCACGGGCCTGTTCTTTCAGTTCTGCGCGTACCTTGCTGTGGCGCAACATCAGCTGCACCATGCTGGTGTACAACAGACTTTCACGCAGCAGGCGGTTCTCAGAGGTCATCAGGGTATGCAATGTCATACGGATCACTTCCGATAACTGCTTATCCTGTACCACGGGAGAGGGGAAGTAAGGGGCGCCGTTGACCTTCAGCTCCAGCTCATCACGGATCTGGGCGAACTGGTCCGGCAGCGGGTAGAGCGCCTTGTACGCCCAGCCACCCTCGGCGGCGGAGCTGCCGTTATGTACGTCATCGGCGTTCACCAGAATGATGCTTTCTTTCGGCGCAATATGGTCGCCACCGGAGCGGTAGAAGCGCTGCGCACCGGATTCCACCACACCGATGGTGTAACCCTCGTGGGTGTGGTTGGCAAAATTCTGATGCTGGTAACGGGCGTCAAGCGTCTCTATGCCACCCAGTTCGGTCACATAGCGATACTCTGCATGTTCTGTTGATTTAGCCATCAAAGACTCCCGGTTACCTGCACTGTGCCAGGGTGTGGCACAGGTTTACTTCAGCCCGTTATTTTACCCGAAGGTGCCCCCGGATTTTTGTACGAAATTGCGCATCGGCAGGGTTGGATCTGTGGGAAATGGTCTGCATTGCACAAAATTGTTCTTTGTACGCGCATAAAAAAAACCGCAGCCTAGGCTGCGGTTTTCTTTAAGAGGGCGGGGATTAGTCGCGCTCGATCGCCAGTGCAGTACCCATACCACCACCGATACACAGGGTAGCCAGACCTTTCTTAGCGTCGCGCTTTTCCATTTCGTGGATCAGGGATACCAGGATACGGCAACCGGATGCACCAATTGGGTGACCCAGTGCAATTGCACCACCGTTCACGTTTACGATGTCGGTGTTCCAGCCCAGGTCTTTGTTGACAGACATCGCCTGCGCTGCGAATGCTTCGTTCGCTTCAACCAGTTCCAGATCGTCGATGGACCATTCTGCTTTTTCCAGCGCTTTCTGGGTTGCAGTGATTGGGCCGGTACCCATGATGGTTGGGCATACGCCGGAAGACGCGTAAGACTTGATGCGTGCCAGCACAGGCAGGCCCAGCTCAGCGGCTTTCTCTGCGGAACATACGATCACTGCAGCGGCACCGTCGTTGATGGTGGATGCGTTACCGGCAGTTACAGAACCGTCTTTCTTGAATGCAGGGCGCAGTTTCGCCAGTGCTTCCGGGGTGCAACCGAAACGTGGCTGCTCGTCGGTGTCGAAGACAACCGGATCGCCTTTACGCTGTGGGATCACTACCGGGATGATCTCATCGGCAAAACGGCCGGAGGTTACCGCTGCTTCTGCTTTGTTCTGAGAGTTGGAGGCAAAAGTGTCCTGCTCTTCACGGGTGAATCCGTATTTCTCAACGATGTTCTCGGTGGTGATACCCATGTGGTAATCGTTGAATGCGTCCCACAGACCGTCTTTGATCATGGAGTCGACCATCTTCCAGTCGCCCATGCGCTGACCGTTACGGGAGTTTGGCACCACGTGTGGAGACTGGCTCATGTTTTCCTGGCCACCTGCGATGATGATGTCAGCGTCGCCGCAACGGATCGCCTGAGTCGCCATCTGTACCGCTTTCAGGCCGGAACCACATACTTTGTTGATAGTCAGTGCTGGTACTTCTTTAGGGATGCCCGCGTTGATCAGGGCCTGGCGTGCTGGGTTCTGACCGGCACCGGCAGTCAGTACCTGGCCAAGGATAACTTCATCTACCTGAGAAGGGTCCAGGTCGATCTTTTCAAGCAGGGATTTGAGTACAGTTGCACCCAGGTCGGATGCGGAAACTTTGGCCAGGGAGCCGTTGAACGCACCCATAGCGGTACGACCGGCAGCAACGATAACTACGTCACGCATAGCTTTGCCTCATTATAGAATCGAGAATGATTTAATGATGATAGGGCAGAGAAATGACCCTTGTGTTGCAAGGGCTGTGGCTTGAGCCGCATCTCCTTCCCACCGTTAGCTCTTACTTTTTATTATTTTTGAGTACAGTTTTTAGTTGCAGTGCAACATGCCTCGAAGCACAGTCTGTGCGAGCTGCCTATGTTTTGTCAAGCTGGTGCTTTCGCACTTGCGTAATAATTGCAGCTGTCTGTGATCCGGAAATCTGTACCGGCCCAAGGACTACATTCTCTTGGTGCTTTAAGAATCTAACAGGCTGAGGCGTCTGTGACCAGCATACAAAAGAAGTGGATTTAGACGTGTTACGCAGAAGAGATCAGAAGAAGGGAGGAAAACAGGCACGCGGTGCATGCCTGTTTATACGGGTGATCAGAGTTCGATAACCACGTTGTCGATCAGGCGTGCGCCGCCCAGAGGGGCTGCTGCCAGGATCACCAGCTGTTGTGTTTCCGCATTCGCCGGTGTCAGGGTGTGTGCATCACAGATGTTGAAGAAGTCGCGGCTGAAGCCTGCTGCTTCCAGCTTGGCATAGGCTTCATCTTCCAGCTGCTTGTAATCGCGACGGCCGCCGAGGATCTCTGCCTTGGCTTCCTGCAGGGTGCGTTGCAGTGTTGGCGCAACCTTCATCTGCTCTTCATTGAGGTAACCGTTACGGGAGCTCAGCGCCAGACCGTCTTCGTTACGGGCGATCGGAGAGCCCTGGACTTCAACCGGCAGGTAAAGGTGTTCCACCATGCGACGGATCACCATCAGCTGCTGGTAGTCTTTCTCACCGAAGACAGCTACATCCGGCTGTACGATACCGAACAGCTTGCACACGACGGTCGCTACGCCCTGGAAGTGACCCGGACGGCTGGCACCGCAGTGGATGTTGGAGATCAGTGGAACTTCAACCTGGGTCTGCTCTTCGCGACCGTTCGGGTACATAACCTCGTCGCTAGGTGCGAACAGGTAATCACATCCGGCGCTGATCAGTTTTTCCTGATCGGCCTGCAAGGTACGCGGGTAGTTATCCAGGTCTTCGTTGATGCCAAACTGCAGCGGGTTAACGAAGATGCTGGCTACGACGATGTCACAGCAGCTTACCGCCTGGCGCACCAGGGCCAGGTGGCCTTCGTGCAGGTTGCCCATGGTCGGTACGAAACCGATGCGTTTACCCTTTGCGCGCTCTTCGCTCAGAGTCGCGCGCAGTTCTTCAATGCTAAAAAATGTCTGCATATTATTCGAACCCGTGTTCCGGTCCCGGGAAGGTACCTGCACGTACGGCGTCGCCGTAGGCTTTCAGTGCGTCCTGAACCGTGTCCGCCTCCGCCATAAAGTTCTTCACGAACTTCGGGCGACGACCGGGTGTCAGGCCCAGCATGTCGTGCAGTACCAGTACCTGAGCGTCGGTGTCGGCGCCTGCGCCAATACCGATTACAGGAATATCCACTGCTTCGGTTACCTCACGTGCCAGCAGGGACGGTACACACTCCAGCAGCAGCATAGAAGCGCCGGACTGTTCCAGCAGTACCGCATCTTCAATCATCTGACGCGCGCTTTCGCGATCACGGCCCTGAACTTTAAAGCCCCCCAGCTTGTTCACGGCCTGTGGTGTCAGACCCAGATGGGCACACACAGGGATACCACGTTCAGCCAACATGGATACGGTTTCGGACAGCCATGCTGTACCTTCGATTTTGACAATGTGCGCACCAGCTGCCATCAGCGTTGCGGCACTGTCCATTGCCTGTTCAGGGGTGGCATAGCTCATGAACGGCAGGTCCGCCATGATCATGCTGCCCTGGTTGCCGCGTGCCACACAGGATGTGTGATACGCCATCTCTTCCACGCTAACAGGCAGAGTGCTGTCATTGCCCTGAAGGACCATTCCCAGCGAGTCGCCAACGAGGATCATCTCGTTGCCCGCTTCACTCACCAGATGGGCGAAACAGGAATCGTATGCAGTCAGTACCGCAAACTTCTCTCCCGCCTGTTTACGGGCTGTGAGGGTGTGCAGGGTAATGTTGCTCATAAGAAACTCTTATCCAGTTGTCTCGTTCGGCCGAAATTATACCTACAAGCGTTCTAGGCTGCCCATAGGGTATGCGACTAAAAGCTGGCTCAGACTTTGGCCGTCTGGCAGCTCCAACTCTGGCGCGATTTCGGCTAGCGGCCAGAGTACAAATGTACGTTCGCACATAAATGCGTGTGGGACGGTCAAACGTTCGGTGTTGATGGTCTGATCGCCGTATAACAGTAAGTCCAGATCCAGGGTACGTGGCCCCCAGTGACGCTCGCGCACACGGCGGTGTTGCTGCTCCAGACGTTGCAGTTCGTCGAGCAGGGCGTGTGCTTGGAGGGTGGTGTCCAGCGCCACCACGGCGTTGATAAAGTCGGGTTGATCCTGTGGGCCAACCGGATCGGAACGGTAGATACTGGAGCGGGCAACCAGCTTACAGTGGGCCAGTCCGGCCAGCTCCTCAAACGCATCCTCCACCTGCTGGCGGGGATTTTCCAGGTTACTGCCCAGACCGATATAACAGCGCATTGTCTTATTCATCGCGGGTCGCATTGTTCGGTTTCTTACGGCGACGGCGGCGTGGTTTCTGACCTTTGCCAGACTCGCGGCTCATCTGCTCACGTTTTTCCGGATGCGCGGACTGGTATTCGGTCCACCAACGGCTCAAACCGCCCAGGTCTTCACCACTGTTCTCACGCAACAGCAGGAGATCGTAGGCCGCACGGAAGCGTGGCTGTTCGATCAGGCGCTCGGCGCGTTTGCCGTCGCGGCGTGGCAGGCGGATCTGCATCTCCCAGATCTCGCGGATCGGGGTGGAGAAACGGCGTGGAATCGCGGTGGATTTAACCTGTTTGGCAAGAACCTGGTTCGCCGCTTCATGCAGGGCAGGCAGCGGTGGCATACGGTTCTCTTTCATTAGCTTCTGCATCAGCTCTTGCACCGGATACCAGAGCAGGGCGGCAAACAGGAAAGCCGGGGTTACGCTCTTGCGCTGGGCCAGACGGCGGTCGGTATTGCGCAGTGCGTTCAGCAGCAGGGTTTCAACCAGCTCGCCGCGTTCACCCTGCAGTGCCTGCTGGGTCTGTGGGAACAGCGGTTCGAACAGGTCGTAGTGCTGCAGGTGTTTGTAAGCACCTTCGGCATAACCGGATTGCAGCAGCTTCAGGGATTCGTCGAACAGGCGCGCCGGGGCGATATCTTTCAGCAGTGGCGCCAGGTCATGGATCGGTGCGGCGGTGTTGGCTTCGATCTCGAAGTCCAGCTTGCCGGCAAAACGGGCCGCGCGCAGCATACGTACCGGGTCTTCACGGTAGCGGGCAACCGGATCACCGATCATGCGCAGCACGCCATCTTTCAGGTCCTGATAGCCGTTGGCGAAGTCGTAGATGCTGTGGTCTTTAACGCAGTAGTACAGCGCATTGACGGTGAAATCGCGGCGATCCGCATCTTCTTCAATGGTGCCGTAGACATTGTCGCGGGTGATCATGCCGGATTCGTTCTGGCGGCCATGTTCACCGTTGCTGTTTTCCGGGTGGGAATCGTGGCTGGCGCGGAAGGTGGCGACCTCGATAATTTCACGGCCGAAACGCACGTGCAGCAATTTGAAACGGCGACCGATCAGGCGGGAGCGACGGAACAACTCGTGGGCCTCTTCGGGGCTGGCGCTGGTGGCCACGTCGAAATCTTTGGGTTTTTCGCCCTGCAACAGGTCGCGGATGCAGCCACCCACCAGGTAACCGTCGTAGCCGCCATCAATCAGGCGATAAACCACTTTCATGGCGTTATCGTCGAGGTATTTACGCGGGATCTGGTGCTCTGATTCGGGAATGATCTGACGGCCTGGTTCCGCCGGAGCGAGAACCGGAACCGGTTGTTCATTCTGGTCAGCACTTGTTTTGCTGAACAAAGAGCCGATGCGTTTAAGCAGACTTCTAGCCATGGAACACCAAAATTCACCCTAAAAACTAAAGTGGCGCATCATACCATTTACGCGACCGCAGTATAAGGTTATGGAGGTCCATGAAGGCGCGTATACAGCTACAGATAGATGTAATTCCTGCTGTAAGCGTGAAGAACAGATAGTGTTACAAGAAGTAAGAGGGAGGGATGGTTGCTGATCGCATCTCAGACAAAACGTTTAGCCTTAGCTTGTTGTTTTTGTTTCTAAGAGTGCTTTTTTCGGGACCGTCGAGCTGTTCTACGATCAGCGTTAAGCCTCATTGTTATTTTTATTCGAGGCGATGGTACCTATCCACTTGCTACCTGTTTTTATTTTTATTGCTGGTGCAGGTTTCTAAGTAAGCATTGTTGTTGTTTTGTGTCTTAGTAATAGCAGTGTGTGTGCCAGTTTTTTTAAGTTGTTGTTTTTGTTATTAAAATAAAATTTGTGTAGCGGATGTGAGCCACTGGGTAACAAGATTTGTTACCCAGTTTCCCGTTACGGGTAACACTTGATGGGTAGTGAGGTAACACTTTTTGTGGGGGTAACAGAGGGTAGCAACGGTAACAGATACGTAGGTGTGACAGACGGACGTGAGATCGGTTGTCGGTTGGTCATCGGACCTATCGTTCGGCTGCTTGAAAAGATGTAATTTGCGGTTCGGGTAGGACGAACGGATTGTGAGTTTTTTTGCAATGCGGAACAAAAAACGGAGACGCATTTGGAGTGACTGCGAATCTGAGTTAAGAAAGTTTGTCAGGAAATTTTTGAGAGAAAGTGAAGAACAAGAAAGAGGGAGGTGATTGCTGATCGCATCTCAGATAAAACGTTTAGCCTTAGCTTGTTGTTTTTGTTTCTAAGAGTGCTTTTTTCGGGACCGTTGGACTGCTCTACGATCAGCGTAAGCCTCATTGTTATTTTTATTCGAGGCGGTGTGCTTATCTACTTGCTACCTGTTTTTATTTTTATTGCTGGTGCAGGTTTCTAAGCTTAAGCATTGTTGTTGTTTTTGCACTGTAGATATAGCACTTGGTGTGCCAGTTTTTTTAAGTATTTGTTTTTAAAGGGTATATGGAATTATTGTGTGTTTTCTTAGCCAGTGTGGGGTGGGATTTGTTACCCCTGTTCCCGTTACGGGTAACACTGTGTGGGTAGAGAGGTAACACTTTTTGTGGGGTGAGTGTTACCGCGGTGTTACCTTTTTGTTTCCGTGTTGTTACCGCAGCGCTTTTGCGGGGCACAAAAAACCCGGGATAACCCGGGCTTTATGATCTTGCTAATACCGTGTGCCTACTTCTTCGGCTTACGGGGGATGCCCAGCTTTTGGCGGCGCTCCCACAAGCACTTGCGGCTGACCCCCAGTTTTTTGGCCAGCTCGGTTTCGCTCATGGAATCCTGGTTCTCCAGTACAAAACGCTGGAAGTAGTCATCCAGACTCAGGCCAGCAGCACCGCTGTTGTCTTTGCTCCCCTGGCGGGATGATGGTGTCTGGCTGATGTAGTTCTGTTCCAGGGCCGCCAGGTCCGGACTGTCGATATCCAGGCCCAGCAGTTCGGTGGTGATCTCGCTGTCGTCGGTGAGGATTACCGCACGCTCGATTGCATTTTCCAGTTCGCGCACGTTGCCGGGCCACTGGTAACGCAGCATCGTCTTGAGGGCGTGGTGGCTGAAGCGCAGTTCACCTTCGCCCATACGCTTGGCGGTGCTGGCCAGCATCTGTTGGGCGATCTCGATGATATCTTCACCACGTTCCCGCAGAGGCGGAATACGCAGCTCCATCACATAAAGCCGGTAGTACAGGTCTTCACGGAAATCGCCGCTTTTAGCCAGGGATTTCAGGTTACGGTGGGTTGCGGCAATCAGGCGTACGTTCACCTTCTTGGATTGTACCGAACCCACACGGCGGATCTCGCCTTCCTGCAGGAAGCGCAGCAGGCGGGCCTGGGCTTCCAATGGCAACTCGCCGATCTCATCCAGGAACAGGGTGCCCCCGTCCGCCGCTTCGATCAGACCGTTACGCTGGCTGTTGGCGCCGGTAAACGCCCCTTTTTCGTGGCCAAACAGTTCGGACTCGATCAGGGTTTCCGGAATCGCTGCACAGTTTACGCAGATCATCGGTGCGCTGGCACGGTCGCTCTGCTCGTGAATGGCGCGGGCGGCTAATTCTTTACCGGTGCCGGATTCACCCTGCACCAGCACGGTGGCGTCGGTCTTGGCGACCTTGCTGATACGCTTGAACAGGTCCTGCATCGGTTTGCAGGAACCGATAATGCGGGTTTGCCCGTTATCCTGATCCTCGGACAGTTCTTGCACGGAGGCAGGTGTCTGACGGTGCGCCAGGATGTTGTGCACCGAATTCAGCATCTCTTCGTGATCAAATGGCTTGGCGATGTAATCCACCGCGCCCATCTTCATGGCGTCAACGGCGGAGCGCAGGCTGGCGTAGCTGGTCATGATCAGAACCGGAACAGGTCCTGCCAACTTGATCAGGTCGGTACCCGGAGCACCCGGCAGGCGCAGATCGGTGATGATCAGATTGAAATCGCTCAGGTTGAAGCGGCTGGTGGCTTCGTCCACAGATTCGGCGTCCTGGACGTCGTAATCGTGTTTTTCGAGCAGTCTGCGGAGTGCAGAACGGATAATAGATTCGTCTTCAACAATTAGAATATGGCTCATTCGGTCTACCTTTACACACCTTTACCATGGCCGGAAAACTCGTCTCCGCTATGGAACGGCAATGTGATTACCACGCGAGTGCCTTTATTCTGCTTGTTGTTGGCTGGGCTAATAATCTCAATACTACCATAATGTTCCTCTATTATGTTGTAGACCAAAGGTAAGCCAAGTCCAGTCCCCTTGCCTGGGTCCTTTGTAGTAAAGAAAGGCTCGAATAATCGATCCTGTAATTCCTGTGGGATGCCGGTGCCTTCATCGGTCACCGCAAGGGAAATAGTCTCCCCGTTGCTGTCGGCATCAATCCAGATGTGGTTGTAGTCTTCGGATGCATCGCAGGCGTTGTTGAGCAGGTTAACAAATACCTGGCTCAATTGCTGCGGGTCGCCCCAGACGTGCAGCTCTGGCGCAACGTTATTGAGATATTGCTGGTACTTACCGCGACTGTCGAGGGATACCAGATGGATCGCTTCGTCGAAACATTCCCGCAGGTTCACGGATTCGTGGGCCACTTGGTTGTCGCTCTGACCGCCGCTGGCGAAACGCATCAGGGATTGTACGATACGGCTGATGCGCTTGGTCTGATCGACGATCTGATCACCGGTCAGCAGGATCTCCTCGTTATCGGTTTCCAACTTCAGGTTCTGCGCAAGACACGCGATGCCGGTGACCGGGTTGCCGATCTCGTGGGCCACCCCGGCGGCAAAGCGGCCGATGGAGGAGAGGCGTTCGCTGTGTGCGAGACGGTTCTGCAGCATGCGGGTTTCGGTCTCGTCTTCCAGCAGCAAGACCATGCCGCTGGCGCTTTCTTCGCTCAAACGGGCTTTATGCAGGGCAAACCAGTGGGGTTGGCTGTTGAGCTGGATCGGCTCCGCTACCTCATGGGCCAGCGGCGACTGGGCAAAGTTAGCCAGTAGCGTGCCCCAAGGCGCAGGCAGGTGGTTGAGCGGGATACCGGCACAGTCTGCGGCCGGGATACCCGTCACCTGTTCCATCTCCGCGTTCCAGAACAGAATCTCACCGGTGTTATCCAGCGTACATACCCCCACCGGCAGTCGCTGCAGAATCAGTCGGTGATAACGGCGCAGATCGTCCAGCTCAGCCGCCAGACCGGTGAGCTGTTCCTGGTAGTTCTCCAGCTGGCTTTCCATCAGATGGACGTTGCGACCACTGGCCAAAGAGCTGATGCCCGCGGCCGGTGCGCTATGATCCAGCGGGCTCAGCAGGGTGGCGGCTTCCACCGGTCCCAACAGGCCGGTCAGGTTGTGTTCCAGTTGGGTACGCAGGCGCAGCAGATCGACCGGTCGCAAGATGCCCGGCTTGAGTGCCAGCTGGTCCAGGGCACTCTGGATCTCGCGGCGGGCGGCATCCTGGCCCAGACGGGGTGACAGCAGTTCCTGGAAGTCCTCCACCCGGGTTGCGGTCAGGCTGGTGGTGGAGTGACGCTGCAGTACGTTCAACAGGCAGGCGCTGGCGGCGTGTTCTTCGTCAGCGTTCTGCTCGGTAAACAATGAGATTAGTGTCAGAGTCAGGGCGTTCAGTACCAGTGCCAGTACGGCTGCCGTATCCGGATCGTACTCCTCCACGGTGAAGGTATCGGCGACCATCGGGTCGATCGGGCCCAACAGCGGGAATAGCATGGTGTAGAGCCACACCCCCATACCCACCAACAAACCACCGATCACACCCCAGCGGTTGGCGCGCTGCCAGAACAGAGTAACCAGCAGGGCCGGCAGGAACTGCAGGAAGGCCACCACGGCAATAATGCCGAGCTGGTGCAGGTCGTAGTAGTTACCGATCTTGTCGTAGAAGAAGTAACAGCCAAACAGCAGCAGAATGATCAGGCTGCGGCGTAACCACAGTACCCAGCTGTAGAAACGGTGGGTATCCGGGAACGGTACCATCGGCAGAATGATGTGGTTCTGCAGCATGGAGGCCATCGCCACCGTACCTACGATGGAGATACCACTGGCTGCAGAGAGGCCGCCGATAAAGGCCATCAGGGTGAGCCATTCGGAGTCCAGGTGCATACCGAGGTACAGCAACAGGAACTCCGGATCACCGCCGGCACCCAGACTCATGCCTGCCCAGAGGATTGGCGGCACTGCCAGGGCCATCAGGAACAGAAACAGCGGCATCCCCCAGGTTGCTTTATAGAGGGTCTCGTCCGAGCTGTTCTCGGTGAACATCATATGGAACATATGGGGCATCACCACCGTCGCACTGAAGAAGGCGATCAGCAGGGTGCGCCAAATTTCTGCATCGAACTGGGTATTGAGCAGTGCCATCTGATCGGGATTGGCGATCAACCAGCTTTCCAGGCCCACCGGGCCACCCAGAATCGAGAAGAAGGCGTAGAGTCCGATGGCCACGATAACCCCCAGCTTGATCAGGGAGCTGACTGCCATGGCCACAACAAGGCCGGGGTGTTTGTGACGCAGGGCTGCGTGACGTGCACCAAACAGGATCGAGAACAGTGCCAGCACCGAACAGAAACCAAAGGCGAACTGACTCACCGTAAACTGCTGGTTAAAGATGTAGAGGCTGTCGGCCACCGCCTGGATCTGGATCGAGATCATCGGCATGGTCGCCAGCACCGTCAGTATTGTGGTGATGGTGCCTACGGCACCGCTCCTGAAGCGGAAAGCGAACAGGTCGGCCAGCGAGCTGAGCTGATAGGTGCGGGTAATACGCAGGATCGGAATCAACAGGGCAGGGGCCAGTACAAATACGCCCACGGCGCCTAGATAAGACGCCAGATAGAGATAGCCGGATTCCGAGGCCAGGCCAAAGGCGCCGTGGAAGGTCCAGACGCTGGCGTAGATCCCGATCGACAATACATGGGTCAGCGGATGGCGCACCCAGCGGGTGGGCAACACGTCCCGCTCGGTCAGGTAGGCGGTGCCAAACAGAAACGCCAGGTAAGCAAACCCGATCAAAAACAGCTGGGACAGATCAAGCATGGTGGCGACGTCTCTGTTCAATAATGATGGCGGCGATCACCACGCCCAGCCAGACCAGGAAAGGGCGGAACCAGGGACCATCCAGCTGTTGCCACCAGTTGATAATCAACGGTGCAAGCAGGTAGGCCGCGGGGAGCAGCAACAGTAGCAGGCGATGAAAATACATGGGTAGTCCCTTACTGAGGGCGGATCTGTTTCAGGAGTGGTGGAACCTGCTCCATCTTCCAGTTTGTCACCGCCCAATTCAACAGCTCAGTGACACTGGCATCGATTAATGCCGGGTCGGGCGACTGGTTGAGGAAGGTCAGTGCCTCGAAAAGCTGCGGCACCGGATGTTCCAGATCTAGGGCGGTGGCGAAGGTCTGCTTACTCAATTTCTGCCCTTCGGGATTGGCGGCCACCGGAATGTGGGCGTAGCGCGGAGCGCTGTAACCCAGCAAGTCCTGCAGGTGGATCTGTTTTGGTGTTTCCGGCAACAGGTCGCTGCCGCGCACCACATGGGTAATGCCTTGCAGGTGGTCGTCGACCACCACCGCCAGTTGGTAGGCAAACAGACCATCCTTGCGCAGCACTACAAAGTCACCGGATGTGTGCGCCAAGTCGAAGGTTTGTGGTCCCTGAATCAGGTCCAGGAAACGGGTTGGTTCCGCCGGGCACTGTACCCGCACAGCGGCATCGGCTTCTTCCTCCGGCACCTCCAGCTTACAGAAACCATCATAGATAATGCCGCCACTGCGCTCCTGCACCTGTTTGCGTGAGCAGCTGCAACGGTAGGCATCCCCCAGCTCCAACAAACGTTCCAGTGCATCGCGATAGTATTCGTGGCGCTCGCTCTGCAGACACAGTTCGCCATCCCAAGTCAGGCCAAAGGCTTCCAGTGTGACCGGAAAACTGTTGCTGGCGCCTGGGTGTTCACGGGGCGGATCAAGGTCTTCGATGCGGAGTAACCAGCGGCCATCGTTGGCGCGTGCATCAAGATAACTGGCCAGTGCTGCCAGCAGGGAACCAAAGTGCAGCAGGCCGGTAGGTGACGGGGCGAAACGTCCGACGTATTCCACGGCGTATCAGAAGGGACAGGTCTGACCGGCGTTACCGGTCAGACGTAAGCAGGCGATATTAACCGCCAACCTGTTTTTCTTTGATCTCTGCAAGGGTTTTGCAGTCGATACAAAGGGTTGCAGTTGGGCGCGCTTCGAGACGACGGATACCGATCTCGATACCACATGCGTCGCAGTAGCCGTAATCGTCGGCTTCGATGCGCTCGGCTGCTTCTTCGATCTTTCTGATCAGCTTGCGTTCGCGGTCACGGGTGCGCAGCTCCAGGCTGAACTCCTCTTCCTGACTGGCGCGGTCGCTTGGATCAGCGAAGTTGGACTGTTCTTCCTGCAGATGGTGGATGGTGCTGTCCACCTCTTCCATCAGCTGACGTTTCCACTCCGCAAGAATTGCGCGGAAGTGGTCTTTCTGTGCATCGCACATGTACTCTTCATCCCGGTCCAGCGGATACGGGTCGATGTGCGAGAAACGAGTTTCAGTGCTGTTTGGCATAACTCTGCCCCACCTATTCCAATCGCCGTCTCCGGGCGATATCAGCTTAACTGATCATAGGCCGCAACAGCGCGGCTTATACCTGAAAGGCAGCAGACGTTATCAGAACTTTTCATATTAAACCAGCCCCTTTGGTACAAAGTTTGGTAGCCGGTATAGGTCGTCTGCGCCGCTTTTCCCAAACGATTGGTGTTAAATCCTGAACTGCTGTTCAGAAGTACCATACAACTGTTAGGTCTAGTCCACAGAACGAAGCTTGTAAACCTGCAGTGTTGATCTGGGTTGTTTGAAATCAGTCTCTATCTTGTTGATCCGGGTGAATTCATTCATTCCTTTGTATAATGGGGCGGTTTTTTACCTGATGAAGAGCGGACAATGAACAAGCAATGGACACAGCGGGCGGCAGATATCGATTCCTTTAAGGTAATGGATCTGCTGAAGCGGGCAAAAGAGCTGGATGCGGAAGGTCATGACGTGGTGCATATGGTGGCAGGGGAACCGGATTTTGCCACGGCTGCACCGGTCGCAGCTGCGGCCAAAGATGCGATTGATCGCGGTCTGACCCAGTACACGCCAGCCGCCGGTATTCCTGAACTGCGTGCACGTATTGCCCAGTGGTACCAGACCCGCTATGGCCTCGATATTTCACCGGAACGGATCATCGTTACACCGGGGGCTTCCGGGGCGTTGCTGATGGTGTTCTCCCTGCTGGCCGAACCGGGCCAGACCTTCATGATGAGTGATCCGGGGTATCCGTGTAACCCGCGTTTCCTGCGTTTGGTGGAAGCACGTGGCCAGCTGGTGCCGTGCAGTGTGGAAGATCACTTCCAGCTCACGCCGGAAACCATCCGCGAGCACTGGAAGCCGGAAACCGCCGGTGTGCTGCTGGCATCACCGGCCAACCCGACCGGTTCGGTGGTACACAAGGACGAACTGCGCAACATTGCGGAAACCGTGAAGGCGATGGGTGGCAATCTGGTGGTGGATGAGCTCTACCACGGCCTGACCTACGGTTTTGATGCCAACTCCGTGCTGGAAGTGGAACCGGATGCCTTTGTCCTGAACAGTTTCTCCAAGTACTTCGGCATGACCGGCTGGCGCCTGGGCTGGATGGTAGCGCCGGAAGAGGCGGTACCTGAGCTGGAAAAACTGGCCCAGAACCTGTTTATCTCGCCGCCGACCGTGTCCCAGTACGCTGCGCTGGCAGCCTTTGAGCCGGAAAGCCTGGCGATCTTTGAACAGCGGCGTCAGGCCTTTCAGGAGCGCCGCGACCTGCTGGTGAGCGGACTGCGCGATCTGGGCTTTGATATCCCGTTCACGCCGGAAGGTGCCTTTTACGTCTATGCCGGTGCGTCCCACCTGACCGACAACACCTACGACTTCTGCTGGTCCCTGCTGGAAGAGGACAAGGTTGCGACTACACCGGGTGTGGACTTCGGCAGTTACCGTTCCAACGAGTTTATTCGCTTCTCCTACACCACCGGTCTGGACCGGATTGAGGAAGCGCTGAACCGCCTGCACAAACGGATTCAAAATACATGAAGCTGGACAACATGATCGAAGGCCGCCTGATCAAGCGCTATAAGCGCTTCTTGGCGGACGTAGAGCTGGCCGACGGCACCCAGGTGACCGCGCACTGCCCGAATACCGGTTCCATGAAACACTGTGCCGAGCCCGGCAGCCGAGTCTGGTTGCAGGATTCCGGCAACCCGAAGCGCAAATACCCTCTGGGCTGGGAGCTGGTGGAAGTAGATCAGCAGTACCTCTGTTGTATCAACACCGGCCGTGCCAACCACCTGATCCGCGAAGGGATCGAGAGTGGGGTGATCAGCGAGCTGCAGGGGTACGACAGCATCCGTGCGGAAGTGAAGTACGGTGAGAACAGCCGTATCGACCTGTTACTGGAGGGGGAAGGCAAACCGCTGACCTATGTGGAGATCAAGAACCTGACCCTGCTGGAAGATGAAGGCTGGGGCAGTTTCCCCGATGCAGTCACCACCCGCGGAGCCAAGCATCTGCAGGAACTGATGGCGATGGTTGAACAGGGGCACCGGGCGGTACTGCTGTTCTGCGTACCGCATGAGGGGATCGAAAAAGCCCGTCCGGCGGACCAGATCGACCCGAAATACGGACAGTTACTGCGTGAAGCGGCGGCCGCAGGTGTGGAAGTGCTTGCTTACGGTGCAAGCCTCTCACCCACTGACGTGCGCATCAGCCATCCGGTACCGGTCGCGCTTTAGCAGTGACCCGAACTCAGGCCTGCCCGGTGGCGATCACTTCAGGTTGCTTGGGCAGGTCGACCACCACGTCACCGTTGCGAATCTCAAACGGTACTGAGTCCAGGCGGTCTTCCACGCAAGGGCCCGACACACAGACACCATCGTCGATTCGGAACAGGGCGCCATGGGTGGCGCACTGGATATACTGCTTTTCGTAATCGAGAAACTGGTCGGGCATCCATTCCAGCGGGATGCTGCGATGGGGGCAGCTGTTTTGGTAGAGGAACAGTTCGTTGCGGTGGTTGATCAGCACCAGCTTGATACCATTGACCTCAAAGCCCTTGGCCTGCCCCGGCTCCAGTTGATCGATTTGGCAAAGTACGGTCATTGTTATCCTCTTCATACCCGTGCAGCAGGGGCTAACCATACTGCAGCTTTCCCGCAACGTGAAACGAATTAATAGCAAACTGAACGCATATCAACCGCAACGCGCTCTTCACGCTTATAATACCAGCACTTTTAATTCCGCTACCTGAGATGCACCGCGTTGCGCCCGAACGGTTTGTCCCAATCCTCCCTGATACTGCTGCTGACGCTGGGTTTGTCGATCCTGGCCCATGCCGCCGTGTTGTTGTGGGGCAACAGTGACGCAGATACCACCAAGCTGCCGGGGCAGCGTTTGCAGGTACAGGTCTCGGTGGCCTCGAAACCGGCGGCAACACCAGACGCTGAGAGTCAGCGAGAATTGACCGAGCCGGTTGAGAAAACCACGCCGCCTAGCCCCGAGGCTGCCAAATCCGTTGATAAGGCACCTGAGAAGCCGCCCGTGCAGCACGCAGAGCAATCTGAAAAGCAGGTTGCTGTGTTGTCGGCGGAAGCTGCACCCGTCAGCCCAACTGCCGAAAAAGCTACGGTTCCTACACCTGCACCAGCCCCTGAACCTGATCTTCCCGCTGAAAAGCCTGAACCTGCCACGGTTGAGGAGTCTGGAGAACCTGAGCAGCCTGTTGCCAAGCTGGATAAGCCTGTGCCGCCTAAGCCAGAGCCCATAAAGCAGGACCTGCCCCCGCCGGTTGAACCGGTATCTTTGAATGCCGATAGCACACCCGCAGAGGAGCCAGCTCACGCGGATACCCTGACGGAAAGCAGTCAAACGCAGCAAGCGAGCTTCCAGGCGGCCCAAGTGCGTAAGCAATCGAAACCACATTATCCGCGACTGGCGCGGCGTCGTGGACAGGAGGGCACGGTCTGGTTGCGGGTGAAGGTAGACAGCTCCGGCAAGGCACTGGCGATAGAGATCGATCGCAGCTCCGGATTCGAAATTCTCGATAAGGCGGCGCTCAAGGCAGTGCGCTCGTGGCGCTTCCTGCCCGCAATGCAGGATGGCCAGGCACAGGCCTCCTATGTGAAGATACCGGTTAAATTTCAATTGGATAACGCCCGATGATGCCCTCCGGTTCGCTGCAACCCCGCACCTTGCTGATTATGCTGCTGCTTGCCAGTCCGCTGGTGCTTTGGCTGGCACTGCAGACCGGTGAGCTGTCGATGCAGTTAAAGGATATCTGGAGCGAAACCGGCATCGCCCATCAGGTGTTTCTGGAGTTACGCCTGCCCAGGCTCTGCCTGACGTTGCTGGCCGGTGCGTTGTTGGGTGTGACTGGGGCGGCGATTCAGGCGATGTTCCGCAACCCGCTGGCGGATCCCAGCCTGATCGGTGTGTCTGCCGGTGCCGGACTGGCTGCGGTAGCTACCCTCGTACTGGGCGGTTCGCTGGTGATGCAGTTTGGTGCGGTGGCGTTGCCGCTGAGTGCCTTTGCCGGCGGTGTGTTGGCCACGGCATTGGTATTCCGTATCGGCCGTGGGCTGGATGGCGTATCGGTCACCACCATGTTGCTGGTGGGGATCGCGGTCAATGCCATTGCCGCATCCGGTATCAGCGCCCTGAAGTATTTCTCGGATGCCTTTACCCTGCGGCAGGTGGTGTTCTGGCTGATGGGTGGTTTGCAGCATCAGGGCTGGCAGGCGGTCTGGACGCTGGCGCTGGTGGCAGTGCCGGTGCTGATCGGTCTGTTCAGTCAGGGGCGTATCCTGAATCTCCTGCTGTTGGGGGAGCGTCAGGCGCAGTTGCTGGGCGTGTCCATTGAGCGCTGTCACCGGCTCCTGATTCTGCTCAGTGCGCTGGGCGTGGGTGCGGTTGTGGCGGTGGGCGGCATGATCGGTTTTGTGGGTCTGGTGGTGCCCCATCTGGTGCGCCTGCTGATCGGGCCGGACAACCGCTATCTGCTGCCGCTGGCGGCATTGTTAGGAGCCTTATTCCTGACCCTGGCGGATGTGGTGGCACGGGTGCTGATTGCTCCGGCCGAGATGCCGCTGGGGGTTGTTACCGCACTGGTGGGTGGGCCGTTTTTTCTTACGATGATTATCTACCGTCGGCGGGGTGTGTGACATGCTGGATGTACAGATTGAGCGTTACACACGCAGTGGCCGGACTTTGCTTGAAGGGATCAATCTGCAGTTAGGCGGTGGTGGTTTCAGCGTTATTCTTGGGCCCAACGGTGCCGGGAAATCCACGTTGTTGAAGTTGATCGCCGGGCAGGCAGTGCCGGATGCGGGCAGGGTGGCGCTGGTGGATCATCCAATCACCGAGATCGATCTGAGTGAACGGGCGCGCCAGATGGCGATGCTGACCCAGGAGCACCCACTCAACTTCCCCTTCCCTGTGTTAGATGTGGTGCGTATGGGCTGCCATCCTTTGGGGCTGAGCGATGAGGATGCTACAGCTCGGGCGCAGGAGCTACTGGGTGTGATGGAGCTTCCTGAGTTTGCGGCGCGTAACTACCTGACCCTGTCCGGTGGTGAAAAGCAGCGGGTGCAGCTGGCGCGGGTGCTGGCGCAGCTAGGTGATGAATCACAGCTACTGTTGCTGGATGAGCCGCTGACGGGGATGGATCTGCGCCATCAACACCTGACCCTGGACTACCTGCGTCAGCTGGCACATGACGGTTTGCGGATTATTGCCGTGCTGCACGATCCGCTCTTGGCGGCGCAGTATGCGGATCAGTTGATCCTGTTGAAAGGCGGGCGCTTGCAGGCGGAAGGTGGTCTGGAGACGGTCTGGAACAATCAAACCCTGAGCGCGCTGTACGATCTGCCGCTGCAGGTCTCCCTCAGCAACGGTAAACCGCGGCTGGAAACCTCAGTCGATAATCTCTTCGGTACGTAAGCGGTCGACCACGTAGTTGATGCTGTCGTCATCGTCCGTATCCACCACGATGGTGTAATCCAGTTCGTCCTCGTTGAGCCTCTGTTCGTGCTGTAACTGCTGGCGCATCACGCGAATATCGGCATCGGATGCATCGATGCCTTCGTTTACGCGGCGCTTGAGGCGTGCTTCGATCAGCTTCTGTTCACACTGACAAGATACAATACGCATCGGTACGCGCAGCTGCTGGCTGAGTTCGAAGTAGCTCTGGCGGGTGCGGTAGCGGATATGGGTGGCGTCTACGATCACCGAATACCCGGCGCGTAGCAGGGAGCGGGTGATGTCCTGCAGGTGGTTGAGGGTACGGGCGTTCATCTCGGCACCATACAACTCTAGCCGTTCACCTTTCAGGGACAGCTCACGGTAGAGGCGTTTGCGCTCTACATCCGAGCGGATGCGGATGGCACCGATCTCGTCCAGCAATTGCTGGCTGAAGTGACTTTTGCCGGTGCCGGAAACGCCATGCATCAGGTACAGCACCGGATGGGGCGTGCGGGCATAGTGGCCGGTCAGGCCCAGGTAGCGGCGTAGGCTGCCGAGATCCTTATGTTCACCGATCACCGAGACCTTGGCGCGCACCATCGCACGGTAGGATTTGTAAAAATTCAGCAACTGCACACCGTCATAATCACCGCAGAGTTCCAGGTAGCGGTTCAGACAACGGTTGGCCCAGCGGAACTGATCATTGGCTTCGAGGTCCATGAGCAGAAACGCCAGATCGCAGATGGTATCGATCCAGCGGAACTGCAGATTGAACTCGATGCAGTCAAACAGGCGCAGTTCATCGTGGTACAGGGTGATGTTGGCCAGGTGCAGGTCGCCGTGGCACTCACGCACGTGGCCCTGGGCCTTGCGGTGCTTGATCACATCGGTCAGTTCGCGGAAGCTTTGTGCCGTGTGGTTAGATAAGTGCTGGAGTTCGCCCCAGTCACTGAGATCTTCCAGCGTATCGCCGATATGCAGGAAGTTGTCTGAGACCACCTCCCAGATGGTTTCCGCTTCACCCCAGGGGCTGTCGGGCGCTACACGTGGGATGCGGTCGTGGAAGTCGGCGATCTGCTCGGCCAGAGTGTCGATCCAGCTGGCTTCAAAGCGTTTGGCCTGCAACAGCAGATCAAGGCGCTGCTCGGGGTTGAACTGGCGCATGCGTACCGCATATTCAAAAGGTTCGCCTTCGCCGTCGATCGCCGGCTGCGCGGGCGTACCGCAGATCGGCACCACCGACTCGTAGATGTCCGGTGCCAGGCGCTGGTTCAGGCGCAACTCCTCTTCGCAGAAGAGTTTGCGTTTTTCCAGCGTCGTGAAATCCAGAAACCCAAAATCGACCGGCTTTTTCACCTTGTAGGCATAGTCGCCCGTCAGAAACAGCCAGGAGATATGCGTTTCAATCACCTGAATCTCTGAGACTGGATGCGGGTAGGCTTCGGCCTGACGTAATGTATCGATTAGGGTCATTTGGGTGTCTGTATCACCTTGTTTAGGAAGGCATTATACTTAGCCGATGACAAAAAAGAGAGTATCTAATTCCCGTCGCCGTCGAGGCAAGCCAACCCGCAAGCGTTCCTTCTTCTCCCGCTTTGGTGGCACCCTCCTGAAACTGATGCTGGTGCTGACCGTGATCGGTGGCATTGGGCTTATCTATCTGGATGCCCAGGTGCGCGATAAGTTCGAGGGTAAACGCTGGGCGTTACCCGCGAAGGTGTATGCCCGTCCGCTGGAACTCTATGTAGGCCAGCAGCTGAGCATTCAGGACCTGAAAACCGAGCTGCGCGGGCTGGGCTACCGCTCTGTGTCGCGCGCCAGTGCACCGGGTACCATGGAGATCGCCAGTACCCGTATCCGGGTGGCGACCCGTGGATTTGTGTTCCCCGATGGGGATGAGCCGCAGCGGCGCATGCTGATCAGCTTTAACGGTAAGCAGATCAGCTCGATCAAAGGCGGGGACGGTAAACCGCTGCCGCTGGCCCGTCTGGAGCCGATTCTGATCGGGGGGATTTATACCAAGGAGAACGAAGACCGGGATCTGATCCGCCTGGATCAGGCACCGGAAACCCTGAGGCAGGCGTTGATCGCGGTGGAAGACCGTGATTTCTACAACCATGCGGGTGTTTCCCTGCGTGGTATCGCCCGCGCCATGTGGGTTAACCTGCGCAGCGGTCGATTTGCCCAGGGCGGCAGTACCCTGACCCAGCAGCTGGTGAAAAACTTCTATCTGACCTCCGAGCGAACGCTGGCGCGTAAGCTGCTGGAACTGCCGATGGCCGTATTGCTGGAGCTGCACTACGACAAGGATGAGATTCTTGAGGCTTACCTGAACGAGGTGTACCTGGGACAGTCCGGTGCGCGCGCCGTGCATGGTTTTGGCCTCGCCAGCCAGTACTACTTTGCCCGCCCGATCTCCGAGCTTCAGCTTCACCAGGTCGCCTTGCTGGTGGGCATGGTGAAGGGGCCGTCCTTCTACGATCCCCGTCGTAACCCGGAGCGGGCAACCAAACGCCGCAACCTGGTATTGCAGTTGATGGCCGATGGGGGTGATATCACCCAGGCAGAGATGATCAGCGCGCAGAAAGAACCACTGGGTGTGGTGAAGCAGAAGAGCCTGCACAAAGGCGCATACCCGGCGTACCTTGACCTGGTGAAACGTCAGTTGCGTGAAGAGTACCCGGAAGAGGCGTTGAATTCGGAAGGCCTGCGGGTATTCACCAGCCTGAACCCGATTGTGCAGGAGCGTGCGGAACAGGCGCTGATAAAAACGGTCAACCGCTTGCAGAAACGCTTTGGCAAACAGGTGGAAGATCTGCAGGGTGGCATGGTGGTGACCGACCCACAAACTGCCGAAGTGCTGGCTGTGGTGGGTGGACGTAACACCCGCTATCAGGGCTTTAACCGCGCTTTGGATGCGCGCCGACCGATCGGCTCGCTGGTGAAACCGGCTGTTTACCTGGCAGCACTGGAGCAGGGTTATACATTGTCATCCCTGCTGGATGATGCGCCGATTCGGGTGGAGATGGCGGATGGACAGATCTGGGAGCCGCGTAACTTCGATAAGCAGAGCCACGGCCAGGTACCGCTGCACCGGGCGCTGTCCAACTCCTACAACCTAAGTACTGCCCAGCTGGGTATGAGTATTGGGTTGGATAATGTGGGTGAGATGTTGAAACGTCTGGGGATGGAGCGTGATCCAAAACTCTATCCGTCGCTGCTGCTGGGAGCAGAATCGATGACCCCGTTTGAGGTGGCCGGGATCTACCAGACCTTGGCGTCCAATGGCTTTCGTATGCCGATGCGGGCGATCCGCCTGGTGACCACGGCGGAGAATGAGGAGTTGTCCCGTTACCCGCTGGAGGTGGAGCAGGAGGTGTCGTCTGCGCAGGTGCATCTGATCCAGTACGCGCTGCAGGAAGTGGTACGTGAGGGCACGGCCAAATATGTGTACAGTCAGCTGCCTGCGTCACTGAATGTGGCGGGCAAGACCGGCACCAGTAACGACCAGCGCGACAGCTGGTTTGCGGGCTTTGCCGGTAACCGCTTGGCGGTGGTGTGGATGGGACTGGACGATAATGCCAAATTGCCATTCACCGGCTCGGGTGGTGCACTGCGTGCCTGGACTGACTTTGTCAAACGGGAACAGCCGGAGCCGTTTCTGGCGGCTTACCCCGAAGGGGTGGAGTACCACTGGATCGACGAGGAGACCGGCTACCTGTCCGATGAGCTCTGTGCCGGTTCGCGTCAGGTGCCGTTTATTGCAGGTACCGAACCGCAACGGGAAGTGGATTGTGGTCAGAAAGACCCGATCAAGCGATCCCTGCGTTGGTTCCAGCAGTGGTTCCGCCAGGAATAACAAAAACAGGTTAGCTACGCTGACCATAGCAATTGAATTTTTAGGGTGAAGAAAATGCGTAAACTGGGATTACTCGCAACAGCACTGGTCCTGACCGGGTGTGTCGGTGGAACCCAGAACGTGGCACCGGTTGTCGACCGCAGTCAGGCGGCAGGTTCGTCGGTGGTGAAGCCAAAAGCGGCTGCCGCAGGCACGGTGATTACGGCACCTGTAGATACCGGAGTAACCGTATCGGCGGTTGAGGATCAGCCAATCCAGCAAGTCGCACCGGCCAGTGCCGGGCAAAGCAGTGGCGGGACATGGGTGACTGCACAGGCGGCAAGCCGCGATCACCAGGTGAATCCGGCGGTGGTCGCGTTGCTGGACAATGCCCGTCAACAGACCCGCTCTGGTTCGTATAGTGCCGCGGCCAGCACACTGGAACGCGCGCAGCGTATCGCACCACGTGAACCGGAGGTGTATTACGAGATGGCACGGGTACGACTGAAATCCGGTGACTGGAGCCAGGCGGAGCATCTCGCTCTGAAAGGGGTGCAGTTGTCGGCCGGTTCTGATGCCATGCTGAACAAACTCTGGCTGCTGATCGCCGATATCCGTGAGGATGCCGGTGACCAGCCCGGTGCCCAGCGTGCCCGAATTAAGGCCCGCCGTTACTAAACCGCTTTATGAAGAAAGCCGTGTCAGGCGAGCGTAAAGCTGGGGTAGTTTTCCCGGCAGTTCGGTGGCGCGGCGGATCAGGGTGTAATGACTACGCCCGAACAGATAGGGCAGATATTCCTCCCCCTCATTATCGATGGTGATGCAGAACGGGATCAGTCCGGCACGCCGGGCTTCCCGAATTGCTTCCCGCGTATCCTCGATTCCGTAACGTCCCTCGTACTTATCCAGATCGTTGGGTTTACCGTCCGTCAGGATCAGCAGCAGTTTTTGCTGGTTGGGCTGTTCGCTCAGCACCTGTGTTGCTCTGCGTATTGCAGCGCCCATGCGGGTGTAATACCCCGGCTTAATCGCGTTGAGCTGGCCACGTACCTTGCGCCCGTACGTCTGGTCAAACCCCTTCAGGGTGTGGAAGCGCACGTGGTTGCGGTAGCGGGAGGAGAAGCCGCAGATGGCAAACCGGTCCCCGGTTTGCTGCAGGGTTTCGCCAAACAGCATCAGGCTGTCACGGATAATGTCGATCACCCGCGCCTGTTGTGCCACCCAGGCATCGGTGGACAGCGACAGGTCGGCCAGCAGCAGGCAGGCCAGGTCACGATGGGTCTGGCGCAGGTCCGCGTAGAGATTCGGTTCGGCCACCAGATGGCCGGCCGCGCGTTGCGCCTGGAAGTGGCTGTAGGCTTCGAGATCCAATTCGGCACCGTCCGGTTGCTGGCGTAACCACTGGCTGTGGGGGCGTAGGGACTGGAACTGGCGACGCAGGCGTTGGGCACCGTGACGCAGGTGGTCGGGCAGGTCACAGGGTTCACTGTCCTGGGCCTGCATCGGAATCACCTGGCAGTAGTCGTCGATCAGTTGCTGTTTGCGGTAGTCGTACTCCGGCAGCAGGATCGGGCCGTCGAGGATCAGATCGTCCTCCGCCTCGGACGGTAGGTCCAGATCGAAACGGATGCGCTTGGCGATGGTTTGGTTGTCGCGGGCGATGGTCAGCTTTTCCAGGTCGTCGGCATTGGCGTCGGCCTGACTGAGATCCTCTTCGTCCGCGGTTTCACGGTTGACCTTCACCATCTCCGCCAGGCTGAACAGGCTGGTCTCGTACCGCAGAGCCAGCAGGCCGCCTTTATCCTCCGGCATCTCGCTGCGTTCGGCGCGGCGTTTTTTCTGCTGTTTGCTGTCTTCGCTCTGCCCGCCACGGTTGGACTGCTCATCTTCCGGCATTGCCGCAGCAACCTTAGCAGGGGCGCTAATAGGCGGGCAGGGGTGTAACCAGAGGGGGACGGGTGTTGGCTCGGTACGGCACGTTGGCAAATCTTCAACCGTGCCGGGATCGGTCAGCGCCTGTTGGAGCAGGGTTTCGACCTCTCGCTCGTTGCCCTTCAGGTGTGGCCGCAACGGCAGCAGCGCGTCGACCAGCGTACGGTAGCGACTCTTAAGGCCGGGATACTGCTCCAGCACCCACAGGGTCTGTTGCTGGCTGCGCTGGATCCAGTTGACTTCGCTGTATGCCGGTGCACAGGCCAGGGCGGCGAGCCAGTAGTACAAATCGCGGTTGAGCTGAGCCTGTGGATAAACATTGAGCGCTTCCGGCAGGCAGAGGGTATCTTCGTCCCGCCAGGCCAGGGCGATACGCTGGTGGCTGCCAGCCAGCCGTTGCAGCCAACTGCGACGGCTCTGGTTGTTGGTCTCACTAGAGGCGCGCATAGAGAGGCCGGGTTCTCCGCCCAAAGTACGGAAGAACACCGCCAGGGGTTTGCGCAGCTCGCTCAATTTGGCGCCTTCGTGGCGATGATTGGGATCGGCAACGCGGGTGATTAGGCGGTCCCAAAACTGGCCAACCTGTTCTTCCATCGGGTGTCTCTCCGGCTCGGGCTTAGCTGTTGAAGTTGGCGCGCACGACTTCCATCAGCGCACTGATGGTGTCTTCGTCGTCGGTCAGGGATTCCACCAGACCGGCACGGCAGGCTTCCACCGGATCGAAGCCGGCTTTGATCAGGGTGGCGGTGTAGACCAGCAAGCGGGTACTGGCACCTTCCTCCAGATCCATATCCTTCAGGTTGCGCAGGCCGCTGGCGAGCCGGATCAGGCGTTGGCAGAGCAACTGGTCGAGCCCGGTTTCCGCCTGCAGTACCTGCAGCTCCTCCTGCGGTGACAGGTAGTTGAAGCTCATGGAGATAAAACGCTGGCGGGTGCTGGGTTTCAGGCCTTTCATCAGGTTCTGGTAACCCGGGTTGTAGGAGACAACCAGCATAAAATTCTTCGGTGCCTGCAGGACTTCGCCGGTGCGATCCAGCGGAAGGATGCGTCGGTCGTCGGTCAGCGGGTGGATCACCACGGTGGTGTCTTTGCGCGCTTCCACCACTTCATCGAGATAGCAGATTCCCCCTTCACGCACGGCACGGGTGAGTGGGCCGTCGTGCCATTGGGTGGTGCCGTCGCCGATCAGGTAGCGCCCCACCAAGTCGGATGCAGTCAGGTCATCGTGACAGGCGACAGTGTAGAGGGGCAGGCCCAGCTTCTCGGCCATATGGCTGACAAAGCGGGTCTTACCGCAGCCGGTGGGGCCTTTGATCAGCACTGGTAGCTGGTGGCTGTAAGCGTGCTCGAACAGCTCTACTTCGTTGTGTTGGGGCACGTAGAATGGCAGCTGCTCGTCGGGGTTGATTGAAACGGTGTTGCTCTGTTGCATGATGCTCGATCTCCAGGGGAGGACCCACCCACCGTGAGGTGGGTGGGTAGGGCATTACTCAGCGGTGGCTGTTTCCAGGTCGCGCTGTTTGCTCATCGCTTTGGCGAAGTCTTCGGTCGCATCCTGGTCGTTGCCGACAAAGAAGCTCCACAGGTAGACCACCAGGCCGGCCATGAAGGTCACACCCGCCACTTCACGCAGCCAGTAGAAGATGGCGATCTTGTCCTGTACTGTCATGAACGGCATTGGCATGTCGGTGTAGCGCTGCATCCACACCTGCAGGATGCCGGCGCCGGTCAGGAACAGGGTGATGAATACCATGGAAACGGTCATCAGCCAGAAGCCCCACATCTCTACAACCTGTGCCTTGTTGCTGTTGGCCACGCGGCCGCGCATCTGCGGTACGGCGTAGGAGATGATGCTCATTACGATCATCGCGTAGGCACCGTAGAACGCCATATGGCCGTGGGATGCGGTGATTTGGGTGCCGTGGGTGTAGTAGTTCACCGGTGCCAGGGTGTGCAGGAAGCCCCACACGCCTGCGCCGAGGAACGCCATTACGCCGGTACCCATTGCCCATAGGACTGCAGCCTTGTTCGGGTGCTCACGGCGACGCTTGTTCACCATGTTGAAGGCGAACAGGGTCATCATGAAGAACGGAATTGGTTCCAGGGCGGAGAAGATGGAACCCAGCCACTGCCAGTATTCCGGGGTACCGATCCAGTAGAAGTGGTGACCGGTACCCAGGATGCCGGTGATCAGGGCCATGGCGATGATCATGTACAACCACTTCTCGATCACTTCGCGGTCGACACCGGTGGTTTTGATCAATACGAAGGCCAGGATCGCACCCAGGATCAGCTCCCATACGCCTTCTACCCAGAGGTGTACCACGTACCACCAGTAGAACTTGTCGCGTACCAGGTTCTCAGGGTTGTAGAAGGAGAACAGGAACATTACTGCCAGACCCACCAGGCCGATCATCAACACGGTGTTGATGACGGTTTTGCGGCCTTTCAGCACGGTCATCCCTAAGTTGAACAGGAAGCCCAGTGCGACGACTACGATACCCGCCTTGGTGATGGTGGGCTGCTCAAGGAACTCACGCCCCATGGTTGGCAGCAGGTCGTTACCGGTCAGCTCCGCCAGACGGGCGTACGGCACGGCCAGGTAACCCACGATGGTCAGGGCACCGGCGATCAGGAAGATCCAGAACAGGGCCCACGCCAGTTTTGTGCTGTACAGCTCGGTTTCCGCCTCTTCAGGTACCAGGTAGTAAGCGGCCCCCATAAAGCCGAACAGCAACCAGACGATCAGCAGGTTGGTGTGCACCATACGCGCGATGTTGAAGGGGAGCTCCGGAAACATAAAGTCGCCGACGACGTATTGCAGGCCCATGATCAGGCCGAAGATGATCTGGCCTACGAAGAGACCCAATGCCGCGATAAAGTAGGGCATTGCTACAGATTGAGACTGGAATTTCATGATCGGTCTCCTTAGCCCTGAATATTAGGCGGCCAGTTGCTGGTATTGATTTCCGAGGTCCATTTCAGGAACTGGGCAACGGCTTCCAGCTCCTCCTCGGTGAGGTTGAACTGCGGCATGCTGCGGCGACCAGGAACACCCTCTACCGGGCGGCTCTTGATAAACCACTTGATCGCATCGGTACTGTTGCCAAAGCGCTGGTAGACATTGCCCAGCTCCGGTGCGAAATACGCACCTTCGCCCAGTATCGAGTGACAACCCACACAGTTGTTCTCTTCCCAGACTTTTTTACCCAGCACAACTTCCGGGGTGATGTTCTCCCGGTGGTCGCGCTCGGGCAGGACCCGTTCCGTATGGAAGGTCAGGCCGATGAACACCAATATGAAGAACAGGCTGCCTCCATAGAAGATGTTCCGGGCCATGGATTTGGTGAAAGTTTCGTTCATGGTCAGGCTCCGTATCCCGGCTCACAAGAAAAGTGAATAACCGAGGGATATTGTCGGGAATGGACCCCGGTGGAGACTTGAGGAAAGTCAATTTCGAATAAAAAGAAATATTTTTAATACATCTTTTTGGGGTGGGCATGCTAATGTGCCTGTCCGCCCAATAAGATGTATTAAAACCTACACTGAAAGACAGTTGGCGCAGGGAGATCTGGAGGCAAACCCTATGAGCACAGTTGATAACAACCTACTGGTCGGTGGCAGTCCGATGAAGAGCGCATTGCGCAAACACCACCTGTTCAGTTCGTTGCCGGAGCACGATCTGGAGCAACTGGTGCAGTTGTGCCGACTGGTGAAGCTGGATAACGAAGCGCCGCTGTTTCACCAGGGGGCGGATGCGCAGCAGTTCTATCTGGTGCTGTCCGGCACCATCAAGCTGTTCCGGGTTTCGCCGGATGGCCTGACCAAGGTGATCGAGGTGATCCGGCAGGGTGAAGCCTTTGCCGAAGCCTTGATGTTCCTGCAGCAGAAAGCCTACCCGCTTAATGCCGAAGCGATGGGTAAAGCGGAGGTGATTGCGATCCCCAGCCAGCGCTATAAGGAGATGATCCTGGCGACACCTGAGTGTGCTTTGGGGGTGATGGGTAATATGGCGATGAAGTTGCACCGCCGCATTAACGAGATTGAGATTCTGACCCTGCAGAATACCCGCCACCGCCTGGCCAACTACCTGTTTGGTCTGTTGCCCGATCCGGCGGCCACCACAGGTGCGATCGAATTGCCGATGGCTAAGCAACTGATCGCTTCGCAGCTGGCGATGCAACCGGAAACCTTCTCCCGCCTGATCAAGGAGATGAAGCAGCAGGGGTTGATCAGCGTGAAGGGCGGGCATATCGATGTGCATGATGTGCAGGGCCTGCGCGAGTTTGGCCACTGAGGGCTGTTACTGGAACTGCAGAATGCCCCAGATCATGATTGCCAATACCGGGCAATAAAGATGCATCGCACGGCGCACCAGATGATGGACGCCGTGCAGCTCCATAAAGCTGTCGATAATCAGGGCGCCTTTGAGACTGGTCAGCACCAGAATCAGGCCGATCACCCAGGGTTGGATTGAATCTTCAGCCAGGGCAAAACTGGCCAGGGTGGTAGCGATCAATAGCAGCCAGATCAGATGGGTGTTTTTCATCAGCGAATCACGTAGATCAGTGGAAACAACAGGACCCAGACCAGATCCACCATATGCCAGTAACAGGCGCCACTCTCCAGCCCGCTACGTTGTCCCTCCGGGTATCCTCCCCTTAGCAACTTCACCACCAGAAACAGCAGAATCACCATACCCAGCAATACATGCAGCAGGTGGAAACCGGTAATCAGAAAGTACCCGGTGTAAAATGCGTTGCTGTCCAGTTCGTAACCGGCACTGCCCAGCTGCCAGTACTCCCAGCACTTCACACCCACATACACCGACGCCGCAAGAATGGCTGCAAACATCCACAGCGCAGCTTTCTTGGGAGAGTTTTTTCGGTTGTGGATAACTGCCTGGACGACCAGCCAGCTGGCGGTCAGCAGGGCGAGGGTGTTGATCAGCCCGGCTTCCGGATGCAGCGTCTGTTGACCGGCGGTAAACAGATCGGCGTTGCTGACACGCAGTACGCTGAAGAGTAGGAACAGCAGAGCAAAAACTAATAACTCGGCGGCGATAAACATCCACATCGCCAGGTCGCCCGGCAAGGGTTTCTTCTGCTGATAGGTGTCCGCGGTAAGTGGGTCGGTTAGAGCCGTCTCCATCTATTTGTTCCTTAAGGCTGGAACCTGAGATCTTAGAGAGCCGGTGAAGGGCTGCCTTGATATTGGCTAAGTTTGCTCAGAGATGCGGTGTGAGGGGGAAGAAAGAGAAAGTAGGGAGGCCATCATAACCTCCCTGATATCACGCCTGTTTTGGCAGTACCTGGCTGCTGGCGAGCAGCATCAGGCCTAGTGCCAGTGGGTAGAGCAGGGCGCTCTGGTATTCCGGCATCAGGGTCACCGGGCTGAACAGCAAAGCAGCGGCAGCGATGGAGGCTGCAGCGACAAGGCTGGCCAGTCGTGTCAGGGCATTGCTGAAACGGATCGCCGCGAACAGCATGGAGGCGGCCACCAGTACCGCCATGATCTGGCTGTATTCCAGTCCATACTGGGCACGGCGGGTCAGTTCGAACAGTGCCAGCAACACCAGTAACCAGCGTCCCCAGGCAGGTTTGGACCAGTTCTGGCCGATCGCATCCGCCACCATGGCGCTGGCGATCAGTGGCACCGCAGCGTAGTAACCCAGGTTGTTCAGCATGCGTAGCAGGGTTTGCTGGTCCTGATCACCGCTGCCGGTAAGCAGGATACTGGCAACGGCAGACGCCGCCAGGAACGCGGCCGACAGGCTGATGGTGAAACCGGAGGTGTACTGCTCGCTACCCAGGCGGTAGCTGCGCCCGGCAAGGTACAGGGCGCAGATCAGCAGTGCGATATTACCGATGATCAACGGGCTCATTTCAGAGACGCGAAGACCTTGTCAGCGGCAGCGATAGTCGCTTCGATGTCTGCCTGGCTGTGTGCCGCAGAAACAAAGCCCGCCTCAAATGCAGACGGTGCCAGGTAGATACCCTGCTCCATCATGCCGTGGAAGAACTTGGAGAAGCGGTCTGCGTCACACTTCATGGATTCAGCGAAGCTGGTAACCGTCTCCTGTTCGGTGAAGAACAGACCAAACATACCGCCCACACGGCTGGTCGTGAACGGGATGCCGTTGGCCATCGCCGCAGCCTGCAGGCCTTCGGTCAGGAATTCTACTTTGGCGGACAGCTGCTCGTAGAAGCCCGGTTTGGAGATTTCGTTCAGCATGGTCAGACCGGCTGCCATCGCCAGTGGGTTACCGGACAGGGTGCCCGCCTGGTAAACCGCACCCAGTGGTGCGATGCATTCCATGATCTCGCGCTTACCGCCGAAGGCGCCAACCGGCAGACCGCCGCCGATCACTTTACCCAGGGTGGTCAGGTCAGGTTTTACGTTGTACACGGACTGTGCGCCGCCCAGGGCAACACGGAAACCGGTCATCACCTCGTCCAGGATCAGCACCGAACCGTACTGGTCGCAGACTTCACGCAGGCCTTCCAGGAAGCCCGGCACCGGTGGGATGCAGTTCATGTTGCCCGCTACCGGCTCAACGATGATACATGCGATCTGATCACCTACTTCTTCGAATGCAGTGCGTACGCTATCGATGTCGTTGTAGTTCAGGGTGATGGTGTGTTCCGCCAGAGAGGCTGGTACACCCGGAGAGCTTGGCTCACCCAGAGTCAGCATGCCGGAACCCGCTTTTACCAGCAGGGAGTCGGAGTGACCGTGGTAGCAGCCTTCGAATTTAACGATCTTGTCACGGCCGGTGTAACCACGTGCCAGACGGATCGCACTCATGGTGGCTTCGGTACCGGAGCTCACCATACGTACCAGCTCCATGGATGGCATGATGTCGCAGACCTTGTCTGCCATCTCGATCTCGATGGAGGTGGGTGCACCGAAACCCAGGCCGTTGTCCAGGGAGTCACGTACCGCGTTCAGCACGCCTTCGTGTGCGTGACCCAGGATCATCGGACCCCAGGAACCCACGTAGTCGATGTACTCTTTGCCGTCCTCGTCGATCAGGTACGCGCCTTTACCGCTTTTGAAGAAGACCGGCGTACCGCCCACGCCTTTAAATGCGCGGACCGGGGAGTTAACGCCGCCCGGGATGTGTTTCTGAGCGTCCTGAAAGAGTTGTTCAGATCGAGACATGGTGGGAATTCTCTCTATGAATCAGATGAAAATAGTTGGCTGAACCGGCGTGCCTGCTGCTCAACATCCTCTGCCGCCAGCAGGGAATGAACAACGGCCAGCATATCGGCACCGGCAGCGAGTGTTTGGGCTGCATTATCCACGGTAATGCCGCCAATCGCCACTGTTGGCAGCTTGATCTGTGTCTTGCTTTCCGCCAATAGGCTCAGCGGAGCTGGGCTGGCGTTGGGTTTGGTCTTGGAGGCGTAGAACGCCCCATAGGCGACATAGTCTGCACCGGCTTTCTGACCTTCCAGGGCAAAAGCGAGGCTGTCGTGGCAGGTAATGCCAATAATGGCGTCCTGACCCAGCAGCTCACGGGCTTCCGTAAGCAAACCGTCGCTCTGACCCAGATGGACACCGGCGGCGCCCGATGTTTTGGCCAGATGCGCATCGTCGTTGATCAGCAGCGGGACATCGAACTGGTTGCACAGGTCGATCAGGGCTTTAGCCTGGCGCAGGCGTTTGGTCGCGTCATCGGACTTGTCGCGGTACTGCACGATACGGGTGCCACCCCGCAGGGCTGCTTCGATACGGTCCAGCAGTTCATTGTCGTTGGGCATCAGTACGCTGTCGGTGATGGCGTACAGGCCTTCTAAAGTATATTTACTCATTGGCGCAGATTGTTCCTGTAGGACTGCTCGATCTGATCGCGGGTCAGGATACCCAATACGCGCTGATTCAGGTCGGTGACGATCACTGCATCGAGTTCGGTTTCATTCATCAGGTCCAGCGCTTCGCTCAGGGTTGCGCGGTAGCTGATCTCCAGTAGGTCCCGGTGTTGTGCCGGTATGATGGCCAGGTCGATGGTGGCCTGATCCGGGTTACGTGCCAGATAAGTCAGCAGATCGGATGGATCCAGCAGGAAGCGCTTCTCTCCATCAATCAACAGCCAGTTTTTACCCTCAAGGTGCAGGGCTTTGGCGGTATTCCGGTCAAGTACCTGTGGCACTGACAGGAAGTCCCGGGTGATCAGGCTGCTGACAGCGATACCCGACATCGCCTGGGTGATCGGCTGGTAGTGGTAGTCCAGTCCCAGTGCTTGCAGCGATGAGACAAACACCGATGGCAAGCCAAACAGGTAGCGCACGGTGAGGTTGCTGACCACGATAGCAATCATGCCCGGCAGGATAATGTTCGGGTTGCCGGTCAGCTCCAGCAGAGCGATCAGTGCCGCCAGTGGGGCATTCAGCAGGGCGCCCATCATCGCGCCCATACCCAGCATGGCGTAGAAACCCACATGGGCTACCGGTTCGTTGGCGATAAGGGCACCAATCAGGCCCAGCGCACCACCTGCCAGCGCACCCACCATAAAACTCGGGCCGATCAGGCCGCCAGGGATACCTAATCCCAATGTTACCGGGGTGACTATCAGTTTGGTTACAGCCAAACCGATCAGCAGGCCTAGAGCCAGTTCACCGTTGAGGGCTGCGGTCAGGGTGTCGTACCCCACCCCCATCAGCTGTGGATAAATCAGGGCCACACTGCCGATCAGCAGGGTGGCGACAATCAGGCGCAACGCCAGCGGTTTTTTACCGTAGCTCTGGGTTTTGATCATGATGCGGTTGAATACCGCTGCCAGGCAGCCGATGCAGAAGCCGACAAACATGATGTATGGCAGTTCGTTCAGGGTCTCCACCTGAAAGTTTGGTACTGACAGATCGATCTCGCTGCCCAGAGTGAAGCGCACCATGATATCGGCAGCCACGGCGGCCACGACCACTGGGGTAAAGCCGATCACGGTGTATTCCAGCATCACCACTTCCATGGCGAAGACCACCCCGGCCAGCGGCGTGTTAAATGCGGCAGCAATCGCGGCAGCGGTACCGCAACCGACCAAAATACGCAGGGAGTTGTTCGGTAGCTTCAGCCACTGACCCAGCAGGCTACTACAGCCAGCCCCCAGGTGAATCGACGGGCCTTCACGGCCAACGGAATGGCCACTGATTAGCGAGGTGGCGCCGCCAAAGAACTGCACCAGCAGGTTGGAAAGCGGCAGATGAGCCTGGTGGTAACCCATGCGCTCCAGTACATGCACCGGACCCACGCGGCGTTGTTCGGGTCTCAGACCATACAGGATAAAAAACAGGATCAGGCTACCCGCAGCGGGCAGCAAAAAACGGTCGCTCAGCGCGAGGGATTCGAAGTCTTCCGGTAATCCACTGGGCAATAGAAACTGCTGCGACAGATCGACGGTCAAACGAAACAGGATGATCAGTAAACCGGTGGCGATACCCGATAGCAGGCCGATAATGACCAGCTGTGGCAGGGCGTCAACGTGCGCCAACCGGTGGCGAAAATGCTCCAGAGAGAAGAAATCTTTGATCATCGAGTGGGCTTATGGTCGTAGTTTTATAGCTATTATGACTGACGCTTTGTATCATAAACGCCCAATTTAAGGTACTGATGGATGAGAGGTCGTTGTGGTTAAAGTAGGTATCGTAGGCGGTACCGGATATACCGGTGTCGAATTGTTGCGCCTTTTGGCGAGCCACCCTGAAGCTAAGGTGGAAGTGATTACATCCCGATCTGAAGAGGGTGTACGCATCGCTGACATGTACCCGAACCTGCGCGGCCGCTACGATCTGCAGTTCACTGTGCCGGATGTGGATACACTGGCGAAGTGTGATGTGGTGTTCTTCGCGACCCCACACGGTGTAGCGATGAAGATGGCGCCGGAGCTGGTGGACAAGGGTGTGAAGGTAATCGACCTCGGCGCGGACTTCCGTATCAAGGACCTGGATGTATGGTCCCAGTGGTACGGTATGGAGCACACTGCACCGGAAGCGGCAGCTACTGCGGTATACGGTCTGCCGGAAGTAAACCGTGAACAGATCCGTGAAGCGCAACTCATTGCTTGCCCGGGCTGCTACCCAACTGCCACCCAGCTGGGTTATCTGCCACTGATCGAAAACAAGCTGATCGATCACCGTCGACTGATCGCTGACTGCAAGTCTGGTGTGAGCGGTGCAGGCCGTGGTGCCAACGTGGGTTCCCTGCTGTGTGAGAGCAGCGAGAGCATGAAAGCGTACGCGGTACCGGGTCACCGTCACCTGCCAGAGATCAAGCAGGGTCTGAGCGCTGCTGCCGAGCGTCCGGTGGGCCTGACATTTGTGCCGCACCTGACACCGATGATCCGTGGTATTCACGCGACACTGTACGGCATCCTGCGTGATCCGGTGGATCACGATCTGCAGAAACTGTTCGAAGAGCGTTACGCCAACGAGCCGTTTGTTGATGTGATGCCAGCAGGCAGCCACCCGGAAACACGCAGTGTGAAAGGGGCTAACCAGTGCCGTATCAGCGTCCACCGTCCGGGTAACGAAGATACCGTAGTGGTGCTGTCTGTAATCGACAACCTTGTCAAAGGCGCAGCCGGTCAGGCGGTGCAGAACATGAACATCATGTTTGGCCTGCCGGAGACTGCCGGTCTGGAGCAGGTTGGTATGATGCCGTAATTAGGCATCTTTAATACTTGACTGAATTGCTTGGTTAAGCCGATAATGTCGGCCTGACTAAGCAGGTGTTATTGCAAGATGATTGAAACAGTAGATCCAAATGCAGAAGCTCCAATGGTGTTCACCCAGGCTGCGGCTAACAAGGTGCGTACACTGATTGAGGAGGAAGAGAACAATAACCTGAAGCTGCGGGTGTACATCACCGGCGGTGGTTGTGCAGGCTTCTCTTACGGCTTTACGTTTGACGAAGCTGTTGCTGAAGATGACACCACCATTGAGCGTGACGGCATTGAGATGGTCGTGGATGCGATGAGCTTCCAGTACCTGGCCGGCGCTGAGGTGGACTACAAAGAGGGGCTGGCGGGATCACAGTTTGTGATCAACAACCCGAACGCGACTACAACCTGTGGTTGCGGTTCCTCCTTCTCCATCTGATATCCAGATAACGGGATGGTCGGTCGACCGTCCCGCTCTTCATTCACCCGCCCGGGTGACATTCGAAATCTCAGAGCTCTTTTTGAAAAGGTTGTGCGTGAATCACGCCGGGTAAATGGCGCCCAGAATACGTTCGCCTTTGGCGCCGGTTACGTCGGGAAGGTTACCAGGCAGGTTATTCAGGGTTTGCTTGGCCAGCCAGCCGAATGCGGCCGCCTCAACCCAATCCGGGTGCAGATTGAGCGCCTGGGTGGTTTTGATGGTGTTGTCTGGCAGCAGAGTGGACAGACGGTTCAGCAGCGTATCGTTGTGGCTGCCGCCGCCGCATACATACACCTCAGGGTTTGTGTCCCGGTTGAACAGTTGAATCTGGTCTGCGATGGAGCGGGCTGTCAGTTCAAGTAGCGTCGCCTGGATGTCCTGATGGGACACCGGGCTGTTGCAGCGGGCGATCTCTGCCTCCAGCCACGCCATATTAAATTGCTCGCGGCCGGTGCTTTTAGGTGCAGGCTGACTGAAATAGGGCAGGGACAGCATCTGTCTTACCAGCAGCTCGTCTGCCGTTCCGGTTGCAGCCCAATTGCCGTGGGCATCGTAGTTCTTGTTCAGATGGCGAGCGATCCAGCTGTCCATCAACACATTGCCGGGGCCGGTATCATAACCCAGCACTTTCTCGTTTGAATCGGCCGGTAACCAGGTGATATTGGCCATGCCACCAATATTCAGAATGATGCGAGGCTTGTTGGTACAGCGAAACAGCGCCTTATGAAACGCAGGCACCAATGGTGCGCCTTCACCGCCGGCGGCCATATCACGCGGCCGGAAATCAGCAACGGTAGTGATGCCGGTGTGCTCTGCGATCAGGCTTGGATTGCCGATCTGCAGCGTGAAAGCCGACTCCGGGCGATGGCGGATGGTTTGGCCATGACTGCCGATCGCTGCGATCTCATCTTTGTCCAAACCGTGCTTATCGATCAGTTCAAGGGCCGCATCGGCAAACAGCTTTGCCAGGGTCTGGTCGAGCAGGCCCATACGGTCGATCTCGTTGTCGCCTGGTGAGCAGATGGCAAGGATCTGGCTGCGCACCTCTTCTGGCAATTCAAAGCTATGACTGCAGATGAGTTCAAATTCAGGAGAGAAACGGACGGCAACCACGTCGATGCCGTCCAGGCTGGTACCGGACATCAGTCCGATATAGATACCCTCCGCACTCATTGATGCAGCGCTGCCAGCTGAGTAGAGCGGTAACTGTCCAGTTGGGTCAGCAGAGTGGCTGCAACCGCATCAAATGCCTGACGTTCGCGCTTAGGTACTGGTGCAGCGTTCGGAAACTTCACTTTCATTGGGTTCTTGTGCACGCCGTTCACGCGAAACTCGTAGTGCAAGTGTGGACCGCTGGCGAGGCCGGACTGGCCTACGTAACCGATAATGTCACCCTGTTTTACACGGCTGCCGCGGCGTTGACCTTTACGGTATTTAGACATGTGTGCATAAAGCGTGGTGATCCCGCTGCCGTGCTGAATGATAACCGCACGACCAAAGCCGCCTTTGGTCGCACGCCAGATAATCTTGCCGTCGCCCGATGCCTTAATTGGGGTGCCGGTGCGGGCTGCGTAGTCCACACCTTTGTGGGCGCGGATACGGTTTAGTACAGGGTGCTTACGTTTCAGGCTGAAACGGGAGCTGATGCGGGCGAAATCTACCGGTGTACGCAGGAAGGCTTTGCGCATGCTTTGGCCTTCCGGCGTGTAGTAGCTGCTATTGCCCTTGCTATCGGTAAAGCGCAGGGCGGTCACCAGACGGCCCTGGTTGGTAAACTGCGCCGCTACGATATCACCTTCGCCGATCATCTTGCCGTCGAGGTAGCGCTCTTCGTAGATCAGGCTAAAGCTGTCACCCTTGCGGATGTCGAGCACAAAGTCCACATCCCAGCCGAAGATACCCGCCAGCTCCATAATCATGCGGTTGGACAGGCCTGCTTTTGCACCATCCAGAAACAGAGAGCTGTTGATGACACCGCTGGCATACCGGTGCTGTATCTCTGGCTTGCGCTCGATGATCTGGGAAACGTAGCCATTCTCGGTTTTCTCAACCAGCGTGCTCACCAGCTTGGAGCGGATTAGGCGAAGCTTTTTCAGTTCGCCGTCTTCAATCAGGAAGGCAATGGTTTGGCCTGGGAAAATCTTGGACAGACCTTTGTTGTGGCGTGCCGCGTTGGTTACGCTGTACACGTCGCGGGATGTCAGGCCTGCTTTCTTAAAGAGGGCAGAGAGGGTGTCGCCGGAGCCGATCTTATATTCAACCCAGTTTTCCTCTTTTTCAGGATCTACAGGCTTGATAGGTTCCTGAACGGGTGCAGTAACGGGTTGTGTATTAACAAGTGACGCTTCAGTAATAACCGGGGCGCTGGCTGGTGCTTTGGCTACCTGAACAGCAGGTGCCACCGGCAGCGGTTGAGATGAGCGTTGTTGCTTTGGAAGAGCAAGTGGCGCCTCGCCACGTGTGGCAGAAACCTCTTCCGATGGCAGTAGCGTCAGGGTCAGACCAAGAATAGAAGCGCACAAACAGGCAGCTATCAAATGGATCGTGGGAAATTTCCCCTTGAAGCGTTTGAGCTGTTCTTTAAGCACGAATGGCTCCAGTAGTAACTAATTCAGAAAGCAAATTGGCGCAATTATGCCAGTTTCTTTACAAAATGTCGGTCGGATTGTTTAAAACTTGAGCAAAAACAAGCTGAATGTTTGTTTGTGCGCAAGGCTGTCGTAGAATAAGCGCCTTTCTAAATCGGCACAGACAACAGTTAAGGTAATAAAGCCCCATGAGTGAGATGACTCTGCTACAAGATCTTCAAGCACGCGGCCTGGTCGCGCAGATGACCAGCGAAGAGGAACTGGAAAAACATCTGGCAGAAGGCAGTGTGTCACTCTATTGTGGCTTCGACCCAACTGCAGATAGCTTGCACATCGGAAGTCTGGTCCCACTGCTGACCCTGAAGCGCTTCCAGGAATACGGCCACAAGCCATTTGCATTGGTAGGCGGTGCGACCGGTCTGATCGGTGACCCGAGCTTTAAAGCGCAGGAGCGTAAGCTGAACGACGACGCGACCGTTGCCGGTTGGGTTGAAAAGCTGAAGAAGCAGGTGAGCCAGTTCATCAACTTTGACAGCGGTGAAAACAGTGCTGAAGTTGTGAACAACCTGGACTGGACCCAGAACGTTGATGTCCTGACCTTCCTGCGTGATGTGGGTAAGCACTTCTCTGTGAACCAGATGATTGCTAAAGAGTCCGTTAAACAGCGTATCGACCGTGAAGGCGAAGGTATCTCCTTTACCGAGTTCACATACATGATCCTGCAGTCTTACGACTTCCAGCAGCTGAATGCTGAGCACGGCGTAACCCTGCAGATTGGTGGTTCCGACCAGTGGGGTAACATCACCGGTGGTATCGAACTGAGCCGTCGTAAAAACGGTAACCAGGTATTTGGTCTGACGCTGCCGTTGATCACCAAGTCTGACGGTACCAAGTTCGGTAAGACTGAGTCCGGCACCATCTGGCTGGATTCCAGTAAGACTTCTCCATACGCGTTCTACCAGTTCTGGCTGGGTACTGCCGATGCGGATGTATACCGCTTCCTGCGTTACTTCACTTTCCTGCCGGTTGCTGAGATCGACCGCATCGACGAAGAAGATGCACAGCGTCAGGGCCGTCCGGAAGCGCAGGGCGTGCTGGCACGTGAAGTTACCCGTCTGGTACACGGTGAAGACGGTCTGGCAGCGGCAGAGCGTATTACGCAGGCGCTGTTCTCCGGTGACACCGCTGCACTGAGCGAAGATGATTACCGTCAGCTGGCACAGGATGGTCTGCCATCTACTAACCTGCAGGCTGCTTACGGTGACGCACTGGCTGAGACGCCGCTGACTACTTTGCTGGTGGACGCAGGTATGGCGAACTCCGGTAAGCAGATCAAGGATGCGCTGCAGCGTAACGCTGTCGTTATCAACGGCCAGGCATACGGTGCGGAAGACAACATGAAAGCGGCAGAGATCTTTGCTGAAGCCAATGCACGCTTTGGCAGCTACTTCCTGGTTAAAGTGGGTAAGAAGAAACATTGCCTGCTGACGATCTGATCTTTGAGATCTAATAAAAAGGCGCCGGCAGGCGCCTTTTTTGTGCCTAGCGTCCCGTATTGGTTGCTTCATGACCGATATTGGTTTGGTGTTGGTGCGTTTTTAATCGTTTTATCATTTATTTGCCTTTTTTGACGTTTTTTTTAAAAAGGGTGTTGACGGTAATTCTGAGGTCTGTAAAATGCGCCCCCACATCACAGCGACGCTGCACTGCAGCACTCAATGAGCGCTGAGATGGGTTTAAATAAGTTGTTGATTTACTTGATAAATTAACGGATTATTTAAACCGTCGTTTTCACCGGCAAGCTTCAAAAACTTTTGAAAAACTTGCAAATAAACGGTTGACAACGA
>NZ_CAXRBQ010000090.1:0-13130 GCF_964228735.1 Pontibacterium sp.
ACGACTTCGCGACCGAAGTAAAAATAAACATTCAAATGTCTGTTTAAGGTGTTGATACTTAAGGATAAAAGAGTTTTTTGTGCGGTTCTTTGTGGTGAATATAAATGAATAATATGCATTAGCATGAAAAAAAGATTGTAAATTTCATCTCTCTTCACTATCTTTGCCTCCATTAAGACCGGCGATAAACCGGCATAAAAATAAAAAATGGCAGACAGTCGAGCGAAACCATAGCTCGGCAGTGTGAGGAGTAAGTGATGTACGATCCGTTGATCTCAGCCCACCCCGGTGGAATGAGCTACCCCGATTCCTACTGGGTGGATACGGCTGGTGAAGCCCCGGCAGATGATGGCCCGATACAGGCAGATATTGATGTAGGCGTAGCAATAATCGGTGGCGGTTATACCGGTCTTTCATCTGCGTACTACCTGGCAAGCGAGCACAACATTGATACGGTTGTGCTGGAAGCAAACGGCACCGGCTGGGGTTGTAGTGGCCGTAACGGTGGTTTTGCACTGAAAGCGGGTGGTCGTCTTTCCTACCAAAAGATGATCAAACGTTATGGGGAAACCATGGCGCGTCGCATGTTTGACGAGATCTTCGAGGGCCTGGACCGTGTTCGTGGCCTGATCAAAGATGAACAGATCGATTGCGACCAGCAGCCAGACGGTCACCTTTGGGTGGCACATCGTCCGCGTATGATGAAAGCAATCCACTCTGAAGCACGCTTCCTCAAGGACTTGTTCAACTACGACGTTGATATCCTGTGCCGCGAAGAGCTGGAGAAAGATCACTTCAACAGTGATGAAGCTTATGGTGCCATGCGTTTCCGTGACGGCTTCGGCGTGCACCCGCTTAAACTGGCATACGGCTACCACCGACTGGCCCGTGCTGCTGGC
The DNA here is from genome assembly GCF_964228735.1 of Pontibacterium sp. GTDB lineage: Bacteria > Pseudomonadota > Gammaproteobacteria > Pseudomonadales > Balneatricaceae > Pontibacterium. Next base: position 900 of record NZ_CAXRBQ010000090.1, read on the forward strand.
GCGCGCGTACACACTAATAGTCCAGTGATCGAATGGCGAAGGGAAGGTAAGCGTCACCTGCTGGTAACGCCGGGTGGTGTTGTACGCGCAAACAAGGTGATCTGCGCCACCAACGGTTATACCTCGCAGCAGCTGCACTCCAAACTGAAGAACCGCAGTTTCCCGGTACTTTCCAACGTTGTGGTTACCCGTCCTCTTACGGATACCGAACTGGCGGCGACCAACTTCGTCAGCAGCGATGTGATCACGGATACCCGAACACTGCGTTTCTACTACCGCAAGCTGCCTGACAACCGCATCCTGATCGGTGGTCGCAGTGCGATTACTGGCGCTGACGCGAGCAACCCAAGACACAACGACAACCTGATTAACGCGCTGAAAACTAAGTTCGGTGCGCTGGGTGATCTTACCTACGACTATCAGTGGGGTGGTTGGGTTTGCGTAACCTTTGACGACGTACCGCATATCCATGAAGCCGAGCAGGACTCCGTGTTCTACGCCATCGGTTACGGCGGCAGCGGTGTGACCTTCTCAGTGCAGGCGGGTATGCGCCTAGCGGAAAAAGTGGCAGGTAAAACCCAGGGCCATGATCTGCCGGTACTGCGCACCGCCGCACCTAAATTCCCTTTCGCGCCGTTTCGTCGAGTTGGCCAACGTGCGCTTTATCACTACTACTTCGCCCGAGACGAAAAAGCTTAAGGAGATCCCACATGAAACCAAGTTACATCGATCAGGTTGTTAGCTTTGACGAAGCCCCCAAACCACTGGGCCCGTTCGTAACGCCACCAGACCGTCTGCTGAAAGGTGATCCATCCCAGGCGATCGTAAACTACGTCGAAGAGCTGGACGGTAAGTTTATTGCGGGCTTGTGGGAGAGCGAACCGGGTAAATGGAAGGCTGTACCAGGCCGTCGAGAGTTCTGCTACATCATCTCTGGCGACGTGATCATCAGCGATGTGAAGGGCGGCCAGAAACGCTACAAGGCAGGTGACTCCTTTATGTTGCCCTATGGTTTTGATGGTTACTGGGAGGTTTTGGAAACCTGTCAGAAGTACTACGTAATTCTGCAGGACTGACCCCCAATCACAGTCCCTTGGCAGGGTGTCGCCCTGGGCTATCGTGCCCGGTTCAGGGCTTTTCTTTCACGCGGATGGCGTGTGTATACTCGACGCAGTTGGGTCAGGGATGATCCGTTTTTTACATTTTGTGTCCTGCCGAAAGGTATTTGATCATTTCCCATTGTTGTCGCCCTTTGAGGGCGAGATAAGGGGAGTCACTGAACTCCCCTTATCAATCCCCGTCAGCCCTACTACTTGCCGGGCATGGCCCGGTTCCCTACGCGTTTCGAAATAAAACGAAGCAAATAAACTCGGCCTTTGGCCTCAGACAGAATTTGCTTTTAACCGTTTTATTCCTGCAATGCTCGGCTGCGTAGAAGGGATTTGAGTCCGTGCCAACTGCAAACCTGGAGCTACATCTATCTCATGTAGGCTTCTACATGAATTTCTCGCTCTTTCAGGAACTATATCTGCGCCGATGCCTGTCTAGCCTCCAATTGTAGGGTAGGCTTCAGCCTACCGGCAGCCTCAAGGCTGCCCTACATATAACTGTGCGTTGATGTCTAAATTCCGACTCAGATCTTGGGAAAGTTAGGTCCCTGTAGCAGCCCGCTTTTATGCCCTTTAGGGTGCTGAGGGCGACATTGGCCGGAGCTTCGAAAGTGTCGCGGTCGGAGCCCGCTGCTACAAATGCGTCGTTACGTTTAACTTTGTTAACGCACAAAAAAGCCCGGTATATACCGGGCAAATTGAGCCTCTTGGGGAGGGGATCAAACTTCACCGAGTGTCCGTCAACACTCGATCACATTAACCGCGAGGCCCCCGCGGGATGTTTCCTTATATTTCTCCGACATGTCATGCCCGGTATCGCGCATGGTGGTAATCGCCTTATCCAGCGACACAAAGTGTGTACCGTCACCGCGGATCGCCATGGTCGCTGCATTAATAGCTTTCATCGCGGCCATCGCGTTACGCTCGATACACGGTACCTGTACCAAACCTCCAATCGGATCGCAGGTCAGCCCCAGGTTGTGCTCGATACCGATCTCGGCGGCGTTCTCCACCTGGGCGGGTGTGCCGCCGGTGGCTTCCGCCAAACCCGCCGCAGCCATCGCACAGGCTGAGCCCACTTCACCCTGGCAGCCGATCTCCGCACCTGAAATAGAGGCGTTGAGTTTGCACAGGATGCCGATAGCGGTTGCCGCAAGCAGGAACTTAATCACGCCTTCCTCATCCGTGTTCGGGCAGAACTTGTCGTAGTAGTGCAGTACCGCCGGGATAATGCCTGCCGCGCCATTGGTGGGCGCAGTAACCATGCGGCCACCGGCAGCGTTTTCTTCGCTCACGGCTAGGGCATACAAGTTGACCCAATCCATCGCACCCAGAGATGGGGTGATCATATCCATGCGGGTACGTTGTTTTAGATCCGTGTGCAGGGTAGGCGCACGGCGTTTTACTTTGAGGCCACCCGGCAGGATGCCTTCTTTGGTAAAACCGTTCTGCACGCACTCCTTCATTACCTGCCAAAGGTGTAGGATGCCTTCGCGTATTTCCTCTTCAGAGCGCCACGCCTTTTCGTTCTCCATCATCAGTTCGCTGATGGAGAGATTATTGGCTTCGCACATTTCCAGCAGCTCTTCGCCGCTGCGAAACGGGTAGGGCAGTTCAGTTTTGTCTTCGGTGATGCGGTCGCTGCCTGCCGCGTCTTCGTCCACCACAAAGCCACCACCTACTGAGTAGTACACGCGGTGGGAGAGGCGATTCCCGTCGGCATCCCAGGCGGTAAAGCTCATGCCGTTCGGGTGGTAGGGCAGGCTTTCTTTGCGGTGGAACACCAAATCGCGATCGACCTGGAAATAGACATCGTATTTGCCCATCAAACGGATACGATGGGTGCGGGTGACTTCCTCTACCCGTGTATCTATGATATCGGGGTTGATCAACCCAGGGGCGTGACCTTCAAGCCCCATAATGACGGCAGAGCCGGTACCGTGACCTTTGCCAGTGGCACCTAACGAGCCATACAGCTGTGACTCAACCCGGGCGATCTTTGAGATCAAGCGGGATTCCTGCAAACCTTCGACGAACAATAATGCGGCCTTCATGGGGCCCACAGTATGAGAGCTGGAGGGGCCAATGCCGACCTTCAGCAGATCAAATAGACTGATAGCCATCGTGAAATTACCTGTTATTGCATCCACGAACGCACAACGCGCCCGTGTTGCGAGATGAGTTTACGAGTGTCTGTTTCCGGGTGCCCGTCGGAAACAGACCTGTGAGGTGGATCGCTTAACGGTAAACCGGGAAGTCAGCGCACAGGGCGGTAACTTGCTGTTTAACGTTTTCGATCACATCCGGGTTATCCATGTCGTCCAGGATGTCGCAGATCCAGTGGGTAAGCTGACGACACTGTTCGATCTTGAAGCCACGGCTGGTTACCGCAGGGGAGCCGATACGCAGGCCACTGGTCACAAATGGAGAGTTCGGGTCGTTTGGTACCGAGTTTTTGTTTACTGTGATGTTGGCACGGCCCAACGCTGCGTCAGCATCTTTACCGGTGATGCCCTGTTTGATCAGACTCAGCAGGAACAGGTGGTCGTCGGTACCGCCGGATACCACTTCGTAACCGCGCTCGATAAATACGTCTGCCATGGTGCGGGCATTTACCAGTACCTGTTTCTGGTAATCGGTAAATTCCGGTTCCAGTGCTTCCTTGAACGCCACTGCTTTCGCCGCGATCACGTGCATCAAAGGACCGCCCTGGCCACCTGGGAATACCGCTGAGTTCAGCTTCTTCTCGATCTCCGGATTGGCTTTGGCCATGATCAGACCACCACGTGGACCACGCAGGGTCTTGTGGGTTGTAGTGGTAACCACGTCGGCAATTGGTACCGGGGATGGGTACAGACCCGCTGCAACCAGACCGGCGACATGCGCCATATCCACGAACAGGTACGCGCCTACTGCATCGGCAATATCACGGAAACGCTGCCAGTCAACGATTCGGGAGTAAGCCGAGAACCCCGCCACGATCATCTTCGGTTTGTGTTCCTGTGCCAGACGTTCCACTTCGTCGTAGTCGATCTCACCGGTTTCGTCGTTCAGACCGTACTGAACCGCGTTGTAGATCTTACCGGAGAAGCTCACTTTGGAACCGTGGGTCAGGTGACCACCGTGGGCCAGGCTCATACCTAGAACGGTATCACCCGGTTCGCACAGCGCCATGTACACGGCTGCGTTTGCCTGAGAGCCGGAGTGAGGCTGCACGTTGCAGTAATCCGCGCCGAACAGTTCAGCGGCACGGTCGATCGCCAGTTGCTCAACGGTATCAACGTGCTCGCAGCCTCCGTAGTATCGTTTGGCTGGATAGCCTTCCGCGTATTTGTTGGTCAGTACAGAGCCCTGCGCTTTCATCACACGTGGGCTGGTGTAGTTTTCAGAAGCGATCAGTTCGATATGCTCTTCCTGTCGAGCGCTTTCCAGCTGCATCGCTTCCCACAGGGCGTCATCGTAACCCTGGATATCATCATTCTTATTAAACATTAAGATCTCCTCTAATCAGTTACACGCGTGAATCGGTTGGCTTTCTGACGCGATCAGTTCCTGGAAGGCGTCAACGCCTGCCTGAGAAACCATTTCGTCCTGATCCGGGGTGCCGGAGCTGCAACCGATACCGCCGACGATCTGTTCCTCCGCGAACAGGGGCAGGCCACCGGCAACGATAGAGAAACGTCCCTGGTTGCTGGTGTTGATACCAAATGCTGGTTTACCCGGAGTGCTGATTTCGCCATAGGCGCGAGTGGATTTGCGTGCGGCAGATGCGGTAAAGGATTTGCCGATACTGATGTCGATGCTGGTAATACGTGCGTTGTCCATGCGGTGGAACATCAGCAAATTACCGCTATCGTCGGTAATGGCGATGTCCATATCCACATTGATTTCTTCGGCCTTAGAAACACAGGCCTGCATGATCACTTTTGCATCGTCGAGCGTGAGTTTTGGTGCCATTTTCATCGTTTTTCACCATTTATTTTTATTTGAAAACGTGAACCCAGCGTGTGCGCGACCATCCCGCTGCACACACCGGGTGAATATGACGTAGCTCTTAAAAAAGAAGAGGGATCGGGTTTAAAGAATGCGATCCAGAGTCTGGGTAAAGGTGTTCACGGCGGTATCGACGTCATACAGCTTATCGAGACCAAACAATCCGATACGGAAGGTTTTGAAGTCTGCCGGTTCATCACACTGAAGCGGAACACCCGCCGCAATCTGCATACCTTCAGCCGCAAACTTCTGACCGTTATGAATCGCAGAATCCTGGGTGTAGCTCACCACAACGCCCGGTGCTTCGAAGCCCGGTGCCGCTACACTCTGGATGCCGCGTTCTGCCAGTGCAGCACGAACTTTCTGTCCCAGCTCAGCCTGTGCAGCTTTCAGTTTGTCGAAACCATACTCCTCGGTTTCACGCATCACATCGGCGAAACGGGCGAGGGAATCGGTTGGCATGGTGGCGTGGTAAGCGTGCGCCCCTTTTTCATAGGTCTCCATGATCTGCAGCCATTTCTTCAGGTCGCAGGCAAAGCTGCTGCTCTCGGTGGATTCGATCGCTTCACGCGCTTCCATGTTCATCATCACCAGTGCACAGCATGGAGAACCACTCCAGCCTTTCTGAGGGGCACTGATAAGTACATCAACACCACAAGCTTCCATGTTGACCCACATTGCACCGGAGGCGATGCAGTCCAGAACAAACAGACCACCCACCGCGTGCACGGCATCGGCAACAGCACAGATGTACTCATCGGGCAGGATCATGCCAGAGGAGGTTTCAACATGAGGGGCGAACACAACCTCAGGCTTTTCACGCAGGATAGTCGCAACCACTTCACCAATTGGTGCAGGGGCAAACGCGGCAGTGCTCTCCTCGGAAACCTGACGTGCCTTCATCACGGTGCACTCAGCAGGGATCGAACCCATCTCGAGAATCTGCGTCCAGCGGAAGCTAAACCAACCGTTGCGAATAACCAGGCATTTCTTGTCCGTAGCGAACTGACGTGCAACCGCTTCCATACCGAATGTTCCGCTGCCTGGAACGACAACCGCCGAATGCGCGCTGTAAACACTTTTCAGTGTGCGGGAGATGTCGTTCATCACACCCTGGAAGGATTTGGACATATGGTTAAGGGAGCGGTCGGTGTACACCACCGAGTATTCGAGCAAACCGGACGGATCGACGCTTGTGTTGAGGGTGTTCATTTTTATTCACCATGAAAATAATATTTATTTTTTCATTTATCCTGCACCAATAATTTTTTCATAGCAATAGCTTTTGTCTGATTTTTGATCATTTATTTGTATTGTAAAAAATACTGTAAAAACAAAGGTATAGATGTGTTTTTGGTGCATGCATTATCTCTGCTTATGCGTGTAATCGATATAGTGATTGATTTAGTTAGAAGGAAATAAAGTTTCACATAATGTATAGTGGTGTGAAAATTGACTTTATAGTTTCATATAATTATAAAGTGGCTAATTTGATCGATATTGCTGTGCGAGCCGCGAGCAACAGATCCATATATGAATAATCAAAATAAGAGGTGAGGAATATGGAACGCGAAGCGATGGAGTTTGATGTCGTCATTGTGGGGGCAGGGCCTTCTGGTCTGGCAACCGCATGCCGACTAATGCAAAAAGCTCAGGAGGCTGAGCAGGAACTGGCCGTATGCGTTGTAGAGAAAGGCTCCGAAGTGGGCGCGCATATATTGTCAGGCGCCGTCGTGGAGCCGCGTGCATTGGATGAGCTGTTCCCTGATTGGAAGGAACGCGGTGCACCTCTTAATACAGCTGTGACCGAAGACCAGATCTTCCTGCTGAAAGATGAAGAGAAGGCGCAGAAATTGCCGAACGGTCTTGTGCCAAAAACAATGCATAACCACGGTAACTATATCGCCAGTGTAGGCAACCTGTGCCGCTGGTTGGCGGAGCAGGCGGAAGCACTGGGTGTTGAGGTCTTCCCAGGCTTTACCGCATCCGAAGTATTGTACAACGATGACGGCAGCGTGCGCGGTGTTGCAACCGGTGATATGGGTATCGGTATGGATGGCGCGCCAAAAGACAGCTACATGCCGGGTATGGAGCTGCTGGCAAAATACACCGTCTTCTCGGAAGGCTGCCGTGGTCATCTGGGCAAACAGCTGAACACCCAATTTGATCTCAGCTCCGAAGCGGACGCACAGCACTATGGCTTAGGTATCAAGGAGTTATGGGATATTGATCCAGCGTTACATCAGCCTGGTTTGGTGCTTCACGGTACCGGTTGGCCGCTCAGTGGCAACACCAGTGGTGGTTTCTTCCTTTACCACACCGACAACAATCAGGTGGTTGTTGGACTGATCGTCGACCTGAATTACGACAACCCATACGTGAGCCCATTTGATGAGTTTCAGCGCATGAAACACCACCCAGTGCTGCGTCAGTATTTGGAAGGCGGCAACCGTGTTTCTTATGGTGCACGAGCGATTACCAAAGGTGGTTTGAATGCGTTGCCGAAGATGACCTTCCCAGGAGGTCTGCTGGTGGGCTGTGATGCGGGCACGCTCAACTTCTCCAAGATCAAAGGCACACATACCGCGATGAAGTCCGGCATGCTGGCTGCAGAAAGCATCTTCGATGCATTGAGCACCGGTTGTGAGGGCGGTAAAGAGCTGGTGGATTATACCGATCGTTTCAAAGAGTCCTGGTTGTACGATGAGCTTTACCGCAGCCGTAACTTTGGTCCGGCTTTGCATAAGTTCGGTTCAATCAGTGGTGGTGCGTTCAACTTTGTCGACCAGAACCTGTTCGGCGGCAAACTGCCGTTCACACTGCACGATAACCACGAAGACTTTGCGCAGCTGAAGCCTGCAGATCAGTTCACACCAATTGATTACGATAAGCCGGACGGCAAGATTAGCTTTGATAAGCTGTCTTCAGTGTTCCTGTCGAATACCAACCATGAAGAAGATCAGCCGTGCCATCTGCAGCTTGCTAATGTGGATCTGCCACTGTCGAAAAACCTGCCGGTATATGCAGAACCAGCGCAGCGTTTCTGTCCGGCAGGCGTATATGAGGTGGTTGAGGATGAGGGCGGCCCACGCTTCCAGATCAACGCGCAAAACTGCCTGCACTGTAAAACCTGTGATATCAAAGACCCGTCGCAGAACATCACTTGGGTGACGCCTGAAGGGGCGGGCGGGCCTAACTACCCGAACATGTAAGGCTGTCGGCCAGGTTGGGTCACATCACTTGTGGCCCAACCCATTTCCCTTTAGTTATCCGCCGGACCTATCTTTCCCTGACAATCCCCAGGCGATGCCGCCGGCCAGTATCAGTACGATGCCGCCCCAGGTCCAATCCATGCCTGCGCCCAACAAGCCTGCAAGCTCCAGGCACATACCGATAACCATAAGAATAATGCTGAAAGCAACCATGTTACCTCCTGCGTTCGTTAGGATGCTAAGTGGGTTGAAACGGCGTGAATACAACTGGCTGTGAAGCTATCAATATCAGGCCCACTGGGATCCGGAATTGGTATCGCTTCAAAAATTGAAACGGTATCTGTGTATCAGCATAGACACAGCGTAAAACAGGTTCCAATTGGGCCAGACATTATGGTGTGGGCGCTTGCGGGGAAAGCGATCATCTTGAAGATCTGGTGCCAATTCTTTCCTTACTGCAGCTTTGCACGTTTCAGTGGTTGCCCCAGTTGTATCACTTGTGAGCCGGATAAAGAGGACGCATTTTCCTGCGGTCGCGACTTTAATGGACCTTGCGATATTCCGCCGGACTCATCCCTGTGTGGGTTTTGAAAAGCTTGCTGAAGTGTTGCGGGTATTCAAAACCGAGCCCGTAAGCGATCTGGCTGATCTGCTCATTACTGGCCAATAACTGGGTTTTGGCGCGATCAATGATGGTGTCCTGGATGTGCTGCTGTGCCGTGCGACCGGTTTCCTTTTTCAGCAGATCGCTTAAGTAGGGCGGAGACATGTTCAGCTTCTCACCGCAGTACTTTACGCTGGGCAGGCCGGATTCCAATGTTTGTTCCGAATCAAAATACTCACGCAATAGGTTTTCGAAACGGGTCACAATGTCCTGGTTGAGGTTGGTGCGTACGTAGAATTGGCGGTCGTAATAGCGCGTGCAGTAATCCAGCAGCAATTCGATATTTGAGATGATCAGCTTCTGCGTGTGGCGATCGATATTTTGGTTGTACTCGCTTTCGATCTTCCTAACCAATTCCGTAATGCTGGCTTTCTCGTCGTCCGAGAGATGAAGCGCTTCGTGGGTCTCGTAGGAGAAAAATGAGTACTGCTCTATGTTTTTGCCCAGCTCAGACCTGCGGATCAGATCTGGATGGAACATCAGGGTCCAGCCACCTTTTGATGGCATCTGTTCTGCAACTTTGAAAGAGAGCGCCTGTCCGGGTTTGGTGAACACCATCGTGCCTTCTTCAAAATCATAGGTATTACGGCCGTAGGTCATCTCTGCACAAATGCCCGACTTAAGGCTGACCTGGTAGAAACCCAACACGTAGGTGACATCACCGTAGTCGAATGCCGCGATGCGCTCATCGATGGGGATAACGGATACGAGCGGGTGCCTTGGTTTTTCGAGGCCCAGTGCCTCATGAACCTGGCTGATGGTGTCGATACGTACAATATTGCTCATTGCGGATAAACCTCGATGACTCTGTCCTTCAGCGCTTGGTTTAGTCTGTGATAGGCGGCTTCTACCGGAGCCGGGTCCCAGACGTGCACCCCAATTCCCCGATACTCTTCGTGAATGATCACCTTGGTGCCGTTATGTGTCGGCTCAAGCTGATAGCGGTGATCAAATGTGAGAATACCCTGCATGCCTCCACGTTGATTCAACAGCGTCTCCTCGCTTACTTGTACAACCTTAGACGTTATTTTATAGGCCTTATCTGAATCCTGATGGAATTCGTACAGGACTTCTCCTCCTTCACGAAGTTCGCCTTCGAGCGGGACAAGCACGGAATTCCATTTTTTATACCGCTCGGTGTCGATCAATACGGCCCAAACCAGTTTGAGCGATGCGGGAACCACAACCTCTGAGTGCACGGATTTGCTCCCGGTGATGTACAGCAGGGCAATTGTGGTTAGCAGTATCGCGCTAATACCAAGCACCCATTTTGACAAGAGAACGGACATTATTGTGCTCCGCTAGTTAAAGGTTCCTCGACATGGGGGCTTACTTGATCATCGAAAGGATCATGCGGTCGAACATTCTGTCGCTCAGCCACTTGCGGAAGAAGAGGACCTGTTTCGCCATTTTGCCGGCGACGTAACGCGTTTTAGGCTTTTTGCTGTTTATGGCACGGACGATGGTGTTGGCGATGACCTCTGGTTTGCTGGAAGGGGACCCGTCATGCGCGTTACGGGCTGCGGCAATAATGGAATGCGCCATCCCCTCATACGGGCTTCCTTTGGAGCGGTCGAGCATGGGCTGGTTCATCACGTCACCAAACTCGGTCTCAATCGCACCCGGTTCGACGATGGATACCTTGATCCCAAAGTCTTTAGTCTCTACCCGCAAGCAATCACTCCAGCCTTCCAACGCGTGTTTGGTGCCGTGGTACCAGGATCCGAGCGGTGCGTACATCTTGCCGCCAATGGATGTGACGTTGATGATGTGACCGGAACCTTGCTGACGCATATGAGGCAGCACTTTTTGCGTCAGGAAGGCAGCACCGAAGAAATTAACATCGAACTGTCGTCTGGCATCTTCCTGAGATACATCTTCTACTGAGCCATACACCGAATAGCCAGCGTTGTTGATCAGCACGTCGATACGCCCTTGCTCGGACAGAATCCGATTAACGCCCGTGGTGATCTGTTCCTCATCGGTTACGTCCATCTCGATGATGTGACCGCCCAGCTCAGCGATGTCTGCCATTTTGTTGATGCGGCGGGCTGCGCCGTAAACGATATGACCTTCACCAATAAGTTTCTTCGCAGTGGCTTTGCCCATACCGGCAGAGGCACCGGTGATAAGGATGACTTTGGCTTGTTTTCTCATGGTATCTACCCGATCGTTGAAGTTGATGGGCTAAGAATACGCGGGGCACGGAAAAATCACGTATATGGATTCCGGAAGGACTAATACATTTTCCGGTTTCTGGGATTATTGCCCGATAACGGGCATGGTTGGTGGGCAAAGGCCCCCTACGGCGGGGGGGCAACTTTGCTTCATACGCGCTGTGTTCTTCGCCGTATACGCGGATATTCGAAGAGCTCAATTGAGGGGAGGACGCTCTGCGATATCGTTTAGTGCTGTTTGGAGAGAATCTCCTCAAACAGTACCTGTATCAGCTTGCCGCCGTTTTCCGTGCTCCAGTCCTGCGCCAGTTCGGCAATCAGCTGATTGGTAGAAGTGAGCGTAACGCCATTGCTTTCCATACGGCGCAGGGCGGTTTGGTCTGCTAGCTGAGTCGGTGAACCGGAGCCATCAACGACAACCTGTACGTTATAGCCCTCAGATACTGCGGTGATCGCTGGATATACGACACACACATCGGTGGTGATACCGGCGATGATCAGGTTCTTGCGACCGGTTTCTTTCACCGCATTGGCAAAACCTTCATCCTTCATAGAGTCAACGACACCGCCGCGCAGAATTCGATTGGCATAGGCTTCAGGTACCGCCTGCTGCAGCTCTTCAAACAGTGGCCCTTGGGCCTGATCTTCCATGCTTGAGGTCAAAATCAGTGGCATACCCACGGCATCGGCAGCACGTGCCAGGGCGATGGTGTTCATTTTGATCTCTTCCAGGCTAGCGGAACCGACCCAGCCCATGGTGCCAACCTGGTGGTCGATCAATAGCATTGCGGAATTTTCAGGAGTAAACAGTGGTGCTTTCATAACAAACCTCGTCGGTTGAATAAGGAACCAAGCTGATATCTGTTGTGCTTGGTATCAGTGGGTGGTGGAGCGTGAACGAAGCGTTTCGCTCAAGCGTACTATGTTGTGGGTGCCGATTTTCAGGCGTTCAGGACTTGAATGTATGGACGGTCCAGAGCTGATAATTGGCTGATCGAGTGGCTGTCCCAGCGCAACCATGATTACGGCGCCTGACTCACCAGCTGTCAGGGACAGGTCTGCATCTGATCGATCCA
>NZ_CAXRBQ010000091.1:0-10385 GCF_964228735.1 Pontibacterium sp.
GCCGAACACGCCTATAGCGTAAAGAACACACCCGCGAAATAAATCCGGAACCTGCCACTCTGAGTGAACAGCCGCTCGGCAGCACGAACTAAATCCACGGCGCCTAGTCTGAACGTTCGTAGGAGTTTTACGCAAACACGGAGGACAGTCAGTTATGCGTCTGTTTAAGCTTTTCGGCGGTGCGCTGTTGATCAGCCTGTTACTTGGCGGCTGCGGTGCGCTGGTAACACCGGACAAGACCGATCAGATCAGTGCGCTAAAACCCGGCGCCTACCAGATCGACCCTCAACACAGCACGTTGCTGTTCAAGATTGAACATCTGGGACTATCGACTTATGTGGGACGCTTCAACGATTTCAGCGCCAGTCTGGAGTTTGACCCGGCTAACATTGAGGCTACGCAACTGGACGCGCGGGTGGACACCACAAGCGTAGATGTGGACGACAGCATTGTTGAGGGCACCCTGCAGAACAGTGACTGGTTTCACAGCGAACAGTTTCCGCAGGCCGCTTTCACCAGCACCGCCATCAAACCGCTGGGTGATAACCGCTTTGTCTTCACCGGTGACCTGACGTTGCGCGGTGTCACCAAGAGCGTCAGCTTTCAGGGGCGTTTTAATGGCGGTGCAACCAACCTGCTGACCCGCAGGTACACACTGGGCTTCACCGCCAGTGGCACGTTAAACCGCACCGATTTTGGTATCGACCGCTATACCGCACTTGTCGGTGAAGAGGTCGAGCTTGAGTTCTACGCTGAATTCCAGCGTCAGTGATCCAGCAATTAACTGGAACGCTGACGCACCGCTTCAAACAGGCACACACCGGTCGCAACCGATACGTTAAGGCTGCTCACCTCACCCGCCATCGGAATCTTCACCAGCTGATCGCAGTGTTCCCGGGTCAGGCGACGCATGCCTTTGCCTTCTGCACCCATTACCAGCGCCATCGGACCGGTCAGGTTGGACTGATATACGTCCAGGTCGGTCTCACCGGCAGTACCGGTGATCCAGATCCCCCGCTCCTGCAACGCTTTCAGAGTACGTGCCAGGTTGGTCACCTGCACGTACGGCACCGCTTCCGCAGCACCACAGGCTACCTTAGCCACCGTTGCATTCAATGGGGCGGACTTGTCCTTCGGCGCAATCACAGCGTGTACACCGGCCGCATCGGCGGTACGCAGGCAAGCACCCAGGTTATGCGGATCGGTCACGCCGTCCAGTACCAGCAGGAACGGTTGTTCATCGAGATTGTCGAGCATCTGCTCCAGCTGTTTTTCGTTGTGGGAGCGGATCGGCTCACACTCCACCAGCACGCCCTGATGTACACCGTTGCTGGTCAGTTCATCCAGCTCCTGGCGGCTCAGCCACTTGACGCGGATACCCTGCTGTTGAGCCAGTTCCAGCACCTGCTGGATACGTTCGTCTTTGCGGCCTTTCTGGGCGCACATGGAACGGATACGCTTCGCATCACGTTTCAGTGCAGTTTTAACCGCGTGGATACCGAACAGAATTTCGTTTTGCAATCTTATCGCTCCTGAACCCAGTCACCGGCCTGTTCTGCAACCAGCTCGGCAAGCAGGGTGATGAATCCGGCGGAGGCGTTCAACGCCGGAATATAGGCGTAGGCATCGCCCCCTGCCTCTTTAAAGACATCGCGGTTTTCTATCGCAATCTCTTCCAGTGTTTCCAGGCAGTCCGCCGAAAATGCCGGACATGCCACTTGTATGTTTTTCACACCCTGCCCTGGTAGCTTTTCCAGGGTTTTGTCGGTGTAAGGCTGCAACCACTCTTTAGGGCCAAAACGGGACTGGAAGGTGGTGATCCAGTCGTTTTCATTGAGGCCCAACGCGTCCGCCAGCAACTCGGAGGTACGGTGACACTGCTGTGGGTATGGATCGCCCTTGTCGGCGTACTCTTTCGGGATACCGTGGTAGGACAGCATCAGCTTATCGGCACTGCCGTGTTGCTCGCGGAAATCGCGGATACTACCTGCCAGCGCTTTGATGTAGGCCGGGTGATCGTAATAGGACTTTACAATCCGGATATCCATCACTTCGCGCTGTGCCATCTGGAACTTAGCCACCTGATCGTAGATCGGTGCCGTAGTCGTGGCCGAGTACTGTGGATAAAGCGGCACAATCAACAACTGGCTGTAACCGTTCTTCGCCAGTTCCGGCAGCAGATGGCTCAGCCCCGGCTGACCGTAGGTCATGGCCGAATACACTTCCGGGGCGCTGTCGGCAAAACATTCCTGCAGCACCAGCTTCAACTCGGAGACCTGCTGGTTGAGGATCTTACGCATCGGCGAGTCATCCTCCCAGATCGACGCGTAGGCCTTAGCCACACGTCCAGGACGCACATTGAGGATGATCCCTTTCAGCACTGCCAACCACAGCAACCGGCGCAGGCCATTGCCCTCGACCACACGACGGTCGGAAAGAAATTCGTTCAGGTAGCGGCGTACGGCTCCGGCTTCAGCTTTGTCCGGGGTACCCAGGTTGGCCAGTATGATGGCTGTTTTCTGCTGTGTGCGCATGTTCTTGGCAGTCCTATCCATTCAGGGGGCTGATTATACGTGAAAACAGCGTCTTCGGTGCACCGATTGCACGGCAGATGACAGGCATAAAAAAACCGCGCTAAATAGCGCGGTTTTTATCGATCATGGGTATCGTAATTTACGCACCCAGACCTTCAAATACTTTGTCACGAATATCGTCTACGGAACCGACACCCGGTACGTATACGTACTTAGGCGCAGTCGCAGCGTCTTCTTCGTTCCAGCCTTTGTAGTAGCTGATCAGTGGCGCAGTCTGGTCGTGGTAAACCTTCAGGCGGTCACGTACGGTTTCTTCGTTGTCGTCAGCGCGCTGTACCAGGTCTTCACCGGTAACGTCGTCTTTGCCTTCAACCTTAGGTGGATTGAACACTACGTGGTAGGTACGACCGGAACCCGGGTGTACACGACGACCGCTCATACGCTTAACGATCTCTTCGTCAGCTACGTCGATCTCAACCACAGCGTCGATTGCTACGCCTGCGTCCTTCAGGGCATCAGCCTGAGGGATGGTGCGTGGGAAGCCGTCAAACAGGAATCCCTTTTCGCAATCCGCTTCAGCGATACGCTCTTTAACCAGACCGATGATGATGTCGTCAGACACCAGCTGGCCCGCATCCATCACTTCTTTAGCTTTTACACCCAGTGGAGTGCCAGCTTTTACTGCGGCGCGCAGCATGTCACCGGTAGAGATCTGCGGAATGCCGTACTTCTCGGTGATGTATTGAGCCTGGGTACCTTTACCAGCGCCCGGTGCGCCCAGAAGAATGATACGCATACAGGAAAACTCCTAAGTCCAAAATTAATAATCGTTATAAATATAAAACTGCTGTCCGCCCCGTTTTAGTGCCACCGGGCAGAGAAAATTCTTTCTGAAACTGAATATCAGATTACACCTGAACAGGACAATACCACGCACCCTAACCCGAACAATAAGACGTTAGGACTAACACACTTATCCACACAGCCTGTTCACAAAAAGGTTATTGAGATTACGTTAAAGGGGGAAATCGCTCAAGCTTTCTGTCATTTCATCGTCGTTTTATAACGTTTTAGAGGACGCAAAACAGGCGCCAACGCGCCTGTTTTCCTCGTGCCAGCAGTCAACCTGGTAACCTAGCCGGTGTTGCGCATACCGGCAGAAATACCCGCCATGGTCACCATCAACGCCTGCTCCAGACGTTTGTCCGGCTGGGTGCGGTCACGGTTCAGCAGCTCTGCCTGCAATACGTGCAGCGGATCAATATACGGGTTTCGCACATCGATCGACTGACGAATCACCGGCAGCTCCACCAGCAACTGGTCCTGCTGCTTGATCTCGTTCACCAGATCGATGGTGCGCTGTAAGCGACTGCGCAGGCTGGAACCCAGTACCCGCAGCTCTTCCGATACCAGCTGATGATCGTAGTAAGCTGAGACCTGTGGATCACTTTTCGCCAGTACCATCTCCAGCATGTTGAGATAGGAGCGGAAGAACGGCCAATCCTTGTACATGGTACGCAACAGCTTCGCCTGCCCACCCTCAACGGCATTACCCAGAGCGGTGTCGGAACCCAGCCATGCCGGCAGCATCAAACGGATCTGTGTCCAGGCAAAGATCCATGGAATCGCACGCAGGCTTTCCACGCCACCGTCCTGACGGCGCTTGGCCGGTCGAGAACCCAATGGCAGCTTGGCCAGCTCCTGCTCCGGTGTCGCCGCTCGGAAGTAGGGTACAAATTGCGGATCGTTGCGTACCACATCGCGGTAGGACTTCAGACCGTGTTGCGCCATCTGCTCCATCTGCTGGCGCCACATCTGCTCCGGTGCCGGAGACGGGTCCAGTGTCGCTTCCAGCACCGCCCCCACATACAGCTCCAGGTTACGCACAGCGATCTCGGGGATGCCAAACTTGAAGCGAATCATTTCGCCCTGTTCGGTCACACGCAGGCTACGATCCACTGAACCCGGCGGCTGCGACAGGATTGCCGTATGGCTCGGACCGCCACCACGACCCACCGTACCACCACGACCGTGGAACAGGGTCAGGTGAATACCACGTTCCTTACAGAGTTCGGTCAGCCCCTCCTGCGCCTTAAACTGCCCCCAGGCCGCCGCTAGCTGGCCCGCATCCTTGGAGCTGTCGGAGTAACCGATCATCACCTCCTGGTGACCTTCGGTGTACTGTTTGTACCAATCCACATCCAGCAACGCGGCGATACAGTCGCGGGCGTTATCCAGATCAGCGAGGGTTTCAAATAGCGGTACCACCCGCATATTGTGGCCGATGCCCATATCCCGCAGCAGCAGAATCACCGAGAGTACATCGGATGGGCTGCTGGCCATGGAGATAACGTAGGAACCCAGATTGTTCGGCTCGGCTTCCGCTACCACACGGCAGGTATCCAATACCTCCTGCACCTCAGGCGATGGTTGCCAGTCACGCGGGAAGAGCGGCCGACGGCTCTGCAGTTCTTTCAGCAGGAAGTTCTGACGCCCCTCCTCTGTCCAACCGTTATAGGAACCCAGGCCGTAGAACTGTGCCAGCTCTTCAAATACCTGTGCGTGACGGTCGGAGCTTTGACGGATATCCAGCTTAACCAGCGAAGTTCCAAAGCAGGCCACACGTCGGATAATGTCTTCCAGCGCCCCCTCGGCGATGATCGACATGCCACAATCCACCAGCGATTGGTGGCACAACATCAACGGTTCCATCAGCTCTTCGCTGCTGTTGTAGATCGGCACATGAGGCAGCGGCTGCCCTTTCAGGCGGGCAAAGATCCAGTCCTTGGTGTTGGACAGTTTAGTGCGCACATCCGCCAGCAGCTCACGGTACGGTTCAGCACAATCGTGACCCACCCGGTTGCGCAACGCTTCACTGGCTTTGGCCATCGACAGTTCCGCCCGCAGGGCATCCACATCGCGGAAGTAGAGATCTGCCGCCATCCAGCGGGAAAGCAGCAACACCTCTTCGGTGACCTTGGCGGTGACATTCGGGTTGCCGTCACGGTCGCCGCCCATCCAGGAGGCAAAACGGATCGGTGCAGCATCCAGTGGCAATCGCTCACCCAGGGTTTCATCGAGCTGAGCGTCCAGACGTTTGAGGAATTGCGGAATCGCCTGCCAGAGCGAGTTTTCGATCACGGCGAAGCCCCATTTCGCTTCCTCCACCGGGGTTGGACGCTGCTGGCGGATCTCGTCGGTGTGCCAGATCTGGCTGATCAGTTCATTGAGGCGATGCTCGGCACTCTCGCCCTGATCCAGACGACGCAGGCAGTCCGCAACCCCGTCATATTTCTGGATCAGGGTACGGCGGTTCACCTCGGTTGGGTGGGCGGTCAGGACCAGATCCACCTGCATCTCGCTGAGAGTTTCAGCCACGGTTTTGGCGTTAAAACCACGCTGACGCAGACGGGCGAACAGGCTGCAAAGGGAATCCGGCGTGCAGACGTCGGTGATCTCCAGGCGGCGACGCACCCGGTGGTGTTCTTCGGCGATATTCGCCAGGTTGAGGAACTGCGTAAATGCCCGTGCGACCGGCAGGACTTCGTCGTAGCTAAGGTTGTTCAACACCTCCAGCAACTCGTCACGTGCCGCTTCATCGTGGTCGCGCGCATCTTTGGCCAGCTTTCGAATCTGCTCGACCTTCTCCAGGAATGCATCTCCCCGATGATCGCTGATCGTTCGTCCCAGACTTTCGCCCAGGGAGCGTACGTTCTCTCGCAGGGCTTCGTGTAGATCAGACATCATGTACCTCCGCAAACAGTCCTAAAAGTGCCGGATGCAGAGTGTTCATCCAGTGGTCCGGCGGAACTCTACACCCGTAAATATCTAGATACTTGTGCTTTGATTAGTAACCAACATACACCCTTTGTTCCACAAATCAAAAACTTAAGGGCGTAAAACCGGTTATAGAAGAGACTGCCAGTTCGTTATGACAAGCAGGTAACAGAAATGAAACAGGCCCTGAAAAGGGCCTGTAAAAGATGGAGGTCAGGGTAGAAAACTTACTGCAGAATGTTCTGCAACTGTGCCTGCTTTTCCTTCGCCAGCCACTCGTTTTCATATTTGATTTTGGTGGTCGCGGCACCGTTAAAGCTAATTTCCAGCCGGTAGTTTTCATCGGTCTGGACGCCCTGATCAAAGCGCAGCTCAACGTTTGCCACCTGATCAAAGCCGTAACGCTGGAATCCTTTGGCCGTGACTACTGCCAGCTCTCGTGCTTGGCTGTCCACCAGCAAATTAGGCTGTCCCTTGAGATCGTCGGAGATGTTAAAGCCCTGCTTCTGCAGCGCGGCCAACTGGTTCTGGCTGGCTTTCCAGTTAAAGAACGCCAGTCCGGCCAGCACAACAACGATCAGGATAAACCACTGAATTCCACCCACAACTCTACTCCTTACAGCCCTTTGGCTTTCGCTTCGTTCCAGAACGCATCCAACTCATACAGGCTGTATTGCTCCCAGTCTCGCTCAGAGGCATTCACCTGTGCTTCGATATGGCCAAAGCGACGTTCAAACTTCTGGTTGGTGCCACGCAGTGCGGTTTCAGGGTTCACGCCCAAGTGACGGGCAAGATTAACTTGTGCAAACAGCATATCCCCCATCTCGTCAGCAATCTCTTCCTGCCGGCCTTCACGGATCGCTTCGCGCAGTTCGTCGATCTCCTCGGCGATCTTGTCGAGCACCGGTATTGGATCGTTCCAGTCAAACCCCACCTGACTGGCCCGCTTCTGCAGCTTCTGCGCCCGGCTTAGCGCCGGCAGCGAGCGTGGGATATCGTCCAGCACGCCGGTGCGCGCCTTACCGTCACGCTCCTGCTGCTTGATCGCTTCCCAGTTGGCCTTGATCTGCGCTTCGTCGATGCTTGCCCCGCTGCGTTCGGAACGCAGGGTGCCTCCCGGGAACACATGGGGATGGCGACGCACCAGCTTTTCGATCAGATTGCTGACGATGGCGTTGAAGTCAAAGTGCTGCGCTTCATCATCGATCTCGTCGCCCAGTTGGGCGTAGAAGATCACCTGGAACAGCAGATCGCCTAACTCATCCTTCAGATGCGCCCAGTCCTGCCGCTCGATGGTATCGGCGACTTCGTACGCTTCTTCCAGGGTATGCGGCACGATACTGGCAAAATCCTGCTTGAGATCCCAAGGACAACCGCTCTCGGGATCTCGCAGGCGCTGCATCAGGTAGATCAGGTCGTCGATGTTGTACTGAGCCATCAGAGGTTAAACCCACTGCGCTGGCGGTGTACATCGATGACGTTAGGCACCTGGTTGATCTTGTCCATGACGCGACCCAACAGTTCCAGACCAGCAATCTCCACCGTGATGGTTAGAGTTGCGGTATTGTGGTTTTTGTCGGTCACAGTATTGGCAGCGGTCACGTTGATATTGTCCTCCGCCAACAGGATCATCACGTCACGCAGCAGACCGGAGCGGTCGTAAGCTTCGATGTACACATCCACCGGATAGGTGCTTTCACCTTCGCGGCCCCAGTCTACCTCGATCACACGCTGACCTTCGTTCTCACGCAGCTGCATCAGGTTCGGACAATCTTCGCGGTGTACCGACACGCCACGTCCGACAGTGATGTACCCGGCAATGCGATCACCCGGTACCGGCTTACAACAGCTGGCCATGGTGGTCATCAGGTTGCCAACACCGGAGATGCGGATATCACTCTGTCCGGTAGGCATGCGATCGTCAGTCGGCAATGCCAGATCGAGCTGTTCATCCGGATGGGCTTTTTCAACCTGACGCTGGGCGGCATTGATGATCTGCGACAAACGCACATCACCGGCCCCCAGTGCGGCAAACAGATCTTCCGGCGTTTTAAAGTTCAGCTCGGCAGCCATCACCTCGAAGCTGATCTCGTCCTGCACCAGAGCCAGACGTTTGAACTCGCGCGAGATAATCTTGAAGCCCGCCGCAGCGTTCTTCTCTTTATCCTGCTGCTTGAACCAGTGTGCCACCTTCGCCCGCGCACGGGAGGAGGTCACAAAGCCCAGGTTCGGGTTCAGCCAATCGCGGCGTGGACGCTCTTCGTTGATGGTCAGGATCTCGACCTGATCACCGGTACGCAGGCGACGGTTCAGCGGTACGATGCGGCCATTAACCTTGGCGCCACGGCAGCGGTGGCCAATTTCAGTATGCACACGGTAGGCAAAATCCACCGGCGTAGAACCCTGCGGCATATCAATCACGTGACCGTCCGGGGTAAAGATGTACACCCGGTCCTGCACGATATCGCCACGCAACATTTCGCCAAACGCTTCGCTCTCGCCCAGATCGTCATGCCATTCAAGAACCTGACGCAACCAGGCGATCTTGTCTTCGTAGGCATCACTCTTGGATTTGGTATCGGTGCCCTTGTACAGGTGGTGAGCACATACCCCCAGTTCCGCTTCCTCGTGCATCTCACGGGTACGGATCTGGATCTCCAGCACCTTGCCCTCCGGTCCGAACACCGCGGTATGCAGGGAACGGTAGCCGTTAGGTTTTGGTGAAGCGATGTAGTCGTCAAATTCGTGTGGAATGTTTTTCCACTGGCCGTGCACGATACCCAGGACGGCGTAACAATCTTTAATCTCCGGCACCAGAATACGCACCGCCCTCACGTCATACACCTGACTGAAGTCGATGTTCTTGCGCTGCATTTTGCGCCAGATACTGTAGATATGTTTCGCGCGCCCGTTCACCTCGCCGTCGATATTGTTTTCATGCAAACGACGCAGCAGAAGGTCCACGACCTGATCGATAAACTGCTGACGGTCGAGACGTTTCTCATCCAGCAGCTTGGCGATGTTTTTGTAGTCGTTGGGCTTGAGGTAGCGGAAAGAGAGGTCTTCCAGTTCCCACTTGATATGACCGATACCCAGACGGTGAGCCAGCGGTGCGTAGATATCGAACACTTCCCGCGCAACCAGGTAACGCTTTTTACGGGAACCGTTTTTCACTGCACGGATAGCGCAGGTACGCTCGGCGATCTTGATCAGGGCCACACGCACGTCGTCGATCATGGCCACCAGCATCTTACGCAGGTTGTCCATGTGGGTGGCACCACCCAGGACGTTGTCTTCGGCACGGGGATTCTTGATGCTGCCGATCGCAGCCATCTGGCGCACGCCATCAACCAGTCGGGCAACCTCTTTGCCAAACTGCTTGCGCACCAATTCGATCGACAGTTTACCCTCGCGCACGGAGCGATACAGAATGGCCGCTACAAGGGTGGGCTGATCCTGCTGCAACTCGGCGAGGATCTGCGTCATCTCCAGACCGGTCAGGTAACTGCCGGGAGAGTGATCGGACCAGACATCCTCTTCTGTTCCTACACGCTCGAACGCGGCTTTCGCCACTTCGCACGCGCGACGTATTTCTTCTATATCTTCGATCTCAACCTGCTCGCCCAAACGCTCGAGCCAGAGATCAAGATCGACAGTCCCATCCTGACGGATAGGATGATCTTCTCGAACCTTTACCATGGCAAATTGCCACTCCTTTTTTATACAACTCTGCCGTGAAGCAACGGTTTTTTATTCTTATTAAACAGAGCGGGTACCAAATTCCGCATACACGTTATAACGGCAAGCACCCACACCCACTCAACATGCGGGTTGGGCGCACATTCTAGACCTTAAGACAGACAATCGCGAGCAAGTTCCATTCACTTCGCCTTTATCTTTGACCTTGGACAGACAAAAAAGGGAGCCCAAGGCCACTGCTGTCCCATAGTTTGGGATAAATAAGAAAGCCTGAATCCATGTGAGTAAAATGAGTGTGCGAGCAAGCACTTTAATCACAAAGGATTCAGGCTTTGTCACATCATAACACCGCGTTTCATCAGTTGCTGCAGCCCC
>NZ_CAXRBQ010000092.1:0-9701 GCF_964228735.1 Pontibacterium sp.
GCGCCTTGAGTCTGAAAAATCGCGTTGCATGCCCCTGAATCCGGGTACTTCAGCTCCTCGTTGGACAACATTCCGAGAAAACAGGCATCGAGGAGTATTCATGAAAAATCCGGGTTAGGCAGCCTCGCCCTTTAGAGCTACAAAAGGAATTGTTCATGCTCTTTGTTGTTTCTTTAGCTGTTCTATTACCAATTTTCTTGTTCATGATGCTACTAATTATTGGCAGTTACTGCCTTGTAGCTTTTGTGTCCTATGTACCAATCCTCCTTATGAGAGTCTTTGAGAGAAAGCATCAGGTAGTTTTTAGTACCGCTGGTCGGCGCATGATAGTCGCGGGATGCATATTAGGTGGTTTACTCCTGTCTGTAGCGTTGTTCCAGGTCAGCAAGCCGATGTACTTATCGGCTGCTAAATTATGGTGTGGAATCGAAGGATCACTAGATGGAACAGGACGAGTAATGAGTTCTTGTCATTCAAGATATCGATGGCTTGAAGATTAGAAAAAGGCTGTTGTAACTAAGAGGTGGCTGGAGTGGCCTCTAATTGCTTCGTATCTATGAGCTTGTCGTCAAAAGCGAGGCGTTAAATCGCCAAGTTATCCTCGATTAGCAGAAACCTTCTATAGTTAGATTCATCCCTTGCCTACGTATGTCGTACTTGCGTGGTGTCGTACGACTGCGTTGTGGCAAAAACCGTTGTGATGGGTACGCCTCACACCAACTGATTGTGGTGATGGGGCTCTATTACACACGCTTCACTTGTGGTGCGATGAAACTGACGAGGTGGATATGAAGATCGTAAGGATTTTAATGGTGCTCATTCTTGCGTCCTGGCCAACCCTTGGACAAGCTGAAGGAACAACCGACCAGCCTATCTTCCCTCAACAGCTTACCGCTCGTGACTTGTTGACCGCTTGCGCAGCGAGTTCGTTGACCGACTTTGGCAGAACGCGACAAAGGTATTGCTGGGGATTCATCAGTGGAGTTGAGGAAGCGATTCGTCTTCCATTGCAAGTTACTGAGAAAAAGACCACGCAGACTATATGCGTACCAACAGGCGTGTCATCCAGAATACTTGCTAAAGCATATATATCATACGCCGCAGCCCGGGATGCGAATTTAGATCGCCCTGCGGCGCAGGTTGTCATCGAAGCGCTTTCCAAAACGTATCCCTGTTCAGGATCTACATAATTAGAAAAGGGCTTAAAAATCTCTTCGATTAAAAAGTTCGTTTATTAGATGTGTAGCTAAATAATCCGATAAATCCATTGGATAAGCGTTGAGGCTTCTATGGTGGAGTGGTCACCTCAATGCAGATTTGGGAGGTAAGGACTTGATAGATTTTCTGGCAGTTTTTATCTTCTTTTTTGCAGTTATTGATCCCATTGGTACAGTGCCTGTCTTTCTCGCGGTAACTCGTGGTTATGACGCCGTTGAGAAGAGGAAGATCGCGTTGTTAGCCAGTTTGGCTGCCGCAGGAATTCTCCTGTTCTTTGCAATTGCCGGAGAATTAGTTTTGAAAGCAATGGGGATTCCACTTCCAGCTTTCCAAATTGCCGGTGGTATCGTCCTGTTCTTGTTCGCTCTTTCGATGATCTTTGGTGAGAGTAAGCCCGAAGAAGAGCTCAAAATCGTGAAAGCGCATAATGAGACTGCCATCTTCCCGCTTGCAGTGCCTTCGATCGCAGGGCCGGGTGCGATGCTTGCTTGCGTATTGCTTACTGAAAATGCCCGGTTCAATCTATGGGAACAGGTTCAAACAGTGGCAATGATGCTGGCAGTGTTGTTAGTAAACCTGATACTGATGCTTGCCGCGAGCAGTGTTCACCGCGTTATCGGAAATGCGGGCGCCAGCGTGATCAGTAGGGTGATGGGGTTGATACTGGCGTCTGTTGCGGTTACCAACGCATTAGCAGGGCTTAGCGGGTATTTTGCCTCAATCTAAATGACGGACTCCAATGATATGGCGCACATGCGCATATTCATTCGCGTAACTTAATTGATTTTTATACGTAAGTAGACGTCGGCATTGGCCCTGATATAAAGCCATTACTTTATGAGTTGCCTGCGGATTGAATTCGGTAGCTAAGGGCGATTTTCGGCTGCTGGAAAAATAAAAAAGAGATACTCGTTTTATGGTATCTACCTGGGGAGTTGCTAGAAGAACGCTATTTGCTGAGGTGGAATTGCCGAAAGAATCTTGCGAAATGCAGCGGACGTTCTTATTTAGCGATCTAACCCGTATCTATTCATTAGATACGGGTTAGAAACAGATAAACGTTCGGAACGCCCGCTGGAATTACGTTTGTCTTAGGCTTTCTTAACAAACGCAGCTGTCACCATCATCTCACCGGCGCCATCCACTCGGCAGTCGAGCTGGTGATCTTTGCCTTCAACGATGCGACGGATTACAGCTTTAGTGCCGATCTTCAGAACCTGAGAGCTGCCTTTTACCTTGAGGTCTTTGATGAGGGTAACCTTATCGCCATCCTGCAGCAGCGTGCCGTTGGCGTCTTTGATGTTCAAGGTCTCTTCTTCGTCTGGAACCTCGTTTGGATTCCATTCGTGAGCACATTCCGGGCAGATCAGCATTTCCTGATCCTGGTAAACGAATTCAGAGTTGCATTTCGGGCAAGGAGGAAGGGACATACGGTATTACTTCTTTCAATGAGTTTGGTGTGAATGGTAAAGGGATGGATGTGGCTTGGCGAGTACTTTTATCTGAATTCCATTAACGGCAATCAACCGTTGAGCTAATCACTTGTCTCAGTAGTAGTGTCACAAGCTTCCGCTTAGGCGGGGAACCGGGTAGAGTCTTCGGCGTGCACCAATTTATTGTAGGAGTGGGTATGAGTAACGAGTGGGACGAATACGCGGAGGGCTGGGATGTTGATGCCTCGGTTCAGGAATATGCTAAAAGGGCATTTGAACAGCTGTTAAAGGTGGTTGAACTTGATGGCCTTTCTGTATTCGATTTCGGCTGTGGTACAGGTCAGCTCAGCCAGCTAATGAGTCCAAGCGTAAAAGAGATCGTTGCCCTGGATGGCTCACCTGAGATGATCAAACGTCTGGATCAGAAAGGGCTCAGCAATGTTTCCACCATTGCAGACTATTTGAGCCAAGACCTGATCGATCGTAATCCGCAGCTAAGCGGTGGATTTGACCTGATCGTCGCCTCGTCCGTGTGTGGTTTTGTACCTGACTATGAAGCGACACTAGGACTGTTAAAGTCCCTCTTGAGAGACGGTGGCGTATTTGTGCAGTGGGACTGGTTGTCTGAAGACTCAGAAGAGGGAATGTCTGAAACACGTGTGCGCAGTGCGTTGGAATCTCAAGGATTTGTGGACGTGCAGATTAGCACGCCGTTTGAAATGACCAGCTCGAAAGGCTCTATGACTGTATTGATGGCGACGGGTAACGCCGCATAACACTACAATCCGTCGGCCTCAGCTGGCAAAAGCGATGCAGCCGCGCAGACTGCATCGCCAAGGATCATACCTACTTAGATCTCTTTGTGTGGTCCGAACACTTCAAAGTGGATACGTTCAGCAGGAACGTTCCAGCTCTTCAGCGTATCGCTGACCATACTCATGTAACCCAACGGGCCACAGAAGTAGAAGTGTGCGTCTGGCAGATCGATCTGATCACGAATCTGGTTCAGGTCGGTCAGGTCAGCGAAATCGTAACCGCTGCACTGTTCGGTTGGAGCGTCGTAGAACAGGGTCTGAGACAGGTTGTCGTGTTTCTCTGCCAGTGCACGAATGTGATCGGCAAAGCCGTGTACCTGGCTGTTGATTGCGCTGTGTACGTAGTGGATCTGACGGTTGCTGCCTTTACCGATTAGGCTGTTCAGCATGCTCAGCATTGGTGTTTGGCCCACACCGCCACTGATCAGTACAACCGGTGTTTCTGCACGCGAATCCAGGAAGAAGTCACCGCTTGGTGGACTTAGCTGTACCACATCACCAACTTTCACATCGTTGTGCAGGTAGTGAGAGATCAGACCCTGGGTGTCACCGCTGCCTTCACGTTTTACGGCGATGCGGTAGGTTTTACCGTTCGGCGCATCGGACAGGCTGTACTGACGTATGCAGCGATTCGCAGAGGCCTCTGGTTGCAGGTAGATGCCAATATACTGGCCCGGCTGGAAATCAGGCACAGGTTCGCCGTCTACCGGTTCCAGCACAAAGGAAGTGATCAGTTCGCTTTCTTTGGTTTTCTCCGCAATGCGGAAGTCCCGTGTACCGCGCCAGCCACCGTTGGCAGTTTCACTTTCACGGTAGATACCTTCTTCCACTTCGATAAAGATATTTGCCAGTACGCCGTACGCTTCGGTCCAGGCTTCCACGATCTCATCGGTTGCTGCATCACCCAATACGTGAGCAACCGCTTCCAGCAGGTGTTTTCCTACAATCGGGTAGTGTTCCGGCAGAATGTTGAAGCTGGCGTGTTTGTGGGCGATACGTTGAACCGCTGCACTAAGTGCACCCAGATCATCGATGTGAGCCGCATAACCGTAAACCGCTGCAGCCAGTGCGTGCTGCTGACGGCCGGTCTTCTGGTTGGTTGCGTTGAAGATATCCAGCAGCTCAGGGTTCTGGCTGAACATCTGCTGATAAAAGTGTTGGGTGATCGCTTCGCCGTGTTCTGCCAGTACAGGGGCGGTGGACTTTACGATCTGGATTGTCTTTTCGCTCAGGCTCATATCGAGATGGCTTCCTTAAACAAGTAATTATTATGCATTTTTAAAAGGTGCGGATTATATACATGATTCAAGGTGTGTCCAATTCAATATGATGAAACGGGCGGAAGGCGTGTATTTGATGACGTTATTGGACAAAAACAACACTTAGAGTGTGGACATTAACAACAGATCTGATTCATCCGGAATGTGTATTTACCGCCCCCTGTTTTCGAGTGGTATACTCTGCCAATACTTTACCGAATGAGGAAGGAGGCGTTTGCATGATTGTTGTCCGTTATTACAGGCCTGTAACCCGGGTTAGTTGCGACATCTGAGTTGTTTAAAAACAACAAACTCCTTCGCTAAGCTCTCCTGTAATTACCCGGCCTGTATGCCGGGGTTCAACAGAATCCCAATAGTTTCTGCATGCCAGCAACTGGCATGTGATGTTTTGTCATGCACTATTTTTGGGATATCAACCATGCAAATCCGCAATCTTCTCGACCTGGGTTGGAGCAATTACTTTCAGTCTCAGCTCGACCTGGGATCACTGGATTCACAACTTCCTTTTCGTGTTATTGCCGTACAGCGTAACCTCGTTGAGTGCGTAGGTTTTGATACAAACAACCTGGTAAAGCAGCTCCACATCTCCACCTACCATTGGCGCGATGAGTCACCCGAAGGGCATCCGGCCGTTGGGGATTGGGTGATGTTGGATTTGGAGTATCAGCCACTTCATCTCCTGGAGCGGAAATCGCTCATCAAGCGTAAAAGTGTAGGGCGGTACTCGTCCATCCAACCGATCGCGTCCAACATTGATACGGCGTTTATCGTTACTTCGTGCAACGATGATTTCAGTGTCAATCGGATAGAGCGCTACCTGTCTATCGCGGCTGAGTCCGACGTTCATAGTGTCGTGGTCTTAACGAAAATCGACCAATGCGTCGATATTCAGCCGTATCTGGATGCAATCACACAGTGTGATCCTGCTCTGAATGTGGAATGCGTGAATGCCACAGATAGCGCATCGCTCGGTGTTTTACGCAGCTGGATTCGTTCAGGGCAGACAGTGGCGCTACTTGGTTCATCCGGTGTTGGTAAATCGACCATCATCAACGGCCTCAAAGGCAGCCTCGATCAGGAAACCGGTGCGATTCGTGAAAGCGACAGCAAAGGACGACATACAACGACGTCCCGCAGTTTGCACTGTTTACCCGGAGGTGGCCTGCTGTTGGATAATCCGGGGATGCGTGAGCTTCAGATCGTGGACAGTGAAGAGGGCATCAAAGCCACATTTTCAGATATCGACGCTCTAGCGAAACGTTGTCGCTTCCGAGATTGCCAGCACACGACTGAGCCCGGATGTGCTGTTGTCGCAGCGATCAATTCCGGCCGGCTTGAGCAACGCCGACTCGATAACTACCATAGCTTGTTATCTGAAGAGGCCCGCAACAGTCAGTCACTTGCAGAGCAGCGGCACAGTGACCGGGCGTTGGGGCGGTTTTATAAGACCGCGCTGAAGACTTCACGACAGTTTAAATCCAGAGACTAGGTTCAAAGGAAAAGCGCTTGTCCAGAGTCCTGAAGTGTTGCGATGCGATGCTTTGGGTCTCTGGCTAAGTGTGTACATAGAGGAGATATAAAGTGCCACATTGTTTGGTGGAGCATTCCAGAAAGCTCGACGGAGAGCTGTTGATGGAGAAGGTGTTCGTTGGGGCACGATGTTCAGGTCTGTTTGATCCGGAAGGCCGGGATATCAAAGTGCGTGCCTTGCCGTACACCACCTATATGTCCGGTGCTGGTGAATCGGAGTTCATTCACGTTGTGTTGCGGATCTTGTCGGGTCGAACCGCCGATCAGAAAGTACAGCTTTCAACTGCGGTGATAGCTGAGCTAGAGGCGATAGGGTTGGTTGATATATCGATCTCTGTAGAGGTCGTTGATATGGACCGCGACAGTTACCGCAAGGTACTCTCGTAGTATGCTCTCTTAGGTTACTGTCTTCTGGTACTGTATTAAGGGGCTGTCTTAACGGAACGGGGCTGAGTAACGATTAACCAATCGGCAGGATGAACTCGTTCGTGGTGTTGGTTTACCTCCGATTCAGCGATCGGGCTGTAGCATTGATCCTAAAGAACCACGGCGCACAAGCGATATCAGGAAGTAGGGCGTTGATTAAGGAAGGGGACGGTATGCGCAGATTACACACCATCATCACATTGTTTCTTGCTGCGGCAATGCTATCAGGTTGCAGCTCGGTGTCTTATAAGCCAGCCCCACGTCCGGTCGTTACAAATCCTGCACTTGCCAATGTATCGAGTTCACAGGATGTGACCGATCGTATGTACCAGCAATACCAGCAGTGGAAAGGAACCAAGTATGCGTTGGGTGGTTTGAGCAAAAAGGGAATCGATTGCTCAGGCTTTGTCTATGTGACTTATCGCGAAAAACTGGGTATCCGCCTACCACGCACCACTGACCATCAGTCACGTATCGGTCAGGAGATCGACCGTCGAAACCTGGTATCCGGCGATCTGGTGTTCTTTAAAACCGGCTTCAAAGTACGCCATGTGGGCATCTATATCGGCGAAGGCAAATTCCTGCATGCTTCCACATCCCAAGGTGTCACGATTTCCCGTTTAGATAATGTCTATTGGCAGGACAAGTACTGGCATTCAAGACGGGTAGCCTTTTAGCAATCTACTACGTAGCTGATACGCTAAAGGTGATGCCACTCTCCAAGAATCAAAGAGTAACAAGGACGGCTTACTATGAACGAACACGAAAAAATAAACTATGTTGAGTTTCCGTCCAAAGATCTGGAAGTGACCAAGCGTTTTTTTCAGGATGTGTTTGGATGGACGTTTGTTGATTATGGGACGGAGTACGCAGCGATAGCCGATGCAGGCCTGGATGGCGGGTTTTTCAAATCTGATCAGGTGGTT
This sequence comes from Pontibacterium sp., assembly GCF_964228735.1. Taxonomy (GTDB): domain Bacteria; phylum Pseudomonadota; class Gammaproteobacteria; order Pseudomonadales; family Balneatricaceae; genus Pontibacterium. Next base: position 7,629 of record NZ_CAXRBQ010000092.1, read on the forward strand.
GCTACCGCCAACGGTAGTGCCTTGGTGGTGATCTATAGCAAAGATCTGGAATATACCCAGTCTAAAATTACCGCCGCGGGTGGCACCATCATGAAGGATATTTTTTCGTTTCCGGGTGGGCGTAGATTTCACTTTGCTGATCCGAATGGTAACGAATACGCTGTATGGTCTGATTTAGGCTAAACCCCTAAATATTTGGAAGTTTCAGAAGGATTTGAAGTATGTCTAAGGTTGTCCTGGAAGGACATATTCTGGTGCCAGATGCTGATCTGGCTGCCGTCATGGAAGCACTGGAAACGCATATCATGCATACCCGACAGGAGAAGGGATGTTTGGTCTTCAACGTCACACAAAACTCGGAGAATCCGAACCGCTTTGAGGTTTACGAAGAGTTCAGCAGCCGTGAATCGTTTGAGCGCCATCAGAAACGCGTGCGTCATTCGCCTTGGGGTGCGGTCTCGATGAATGCAGAGCGGCACTACCAAGTGACACCAATTGAGATGAACGATCAGTAACACAAGGAAAGTGAAACGAATGAATAGATTACCAAAGGTGGGCGTTCTGTCAGGCTTGATATTGTCGGTGACACTTTCGGGTTGCGCTAACCCTGATACGACGTACGCCGATCCGCCGGCCTATATAGTCGAGCAGGTAGAAGAGTTGCTGCCTGCCGCCGAACAGTTTGTGGCAGAGAATCAGACAGAGGCATTGGAAAAGGGCGTAGCGCTCACCGCGTCACAGCTGGAACTTGCAAAGCGGATTGGTGTTAAGCAACCGGAATCGGTACGGTTGTACTACGTGGATCGTCTGCCGTTGCCAGCCGATCCCCATCTTGAAGCAGCTGCTCGCCGTTTCGGTTACAGCTCACCGTTTATTGATGCCTACACCTTTGGATACGGTATCTGGATTGAGCACGATGCGAAGGATGATCTGGAGTTGCTCGCCCATGAGTTGATCCATGTGCGACAGACAGAGCAATTGGGATTGCAGGAGATGGTTCGCCAGTATCTGATGCAGTTGTATATCTACGGATACCGTAATGCGCCATTGGAAGTTGAGGCGTACAACGAAGCAGCGAAATACCTCTAATGTTTTCTGACCTGCTTGGCCAGCAGGGGTGGGGGTTACATCGTTCTCTCTAAGACTATAGGCGTCTTTATGAGAAAAAGTGAACCCCCTAATATCCGCACCGACTAAATCTTACATATCCCCCACATACTCCACTCAAGGACATGGACTGTTCCTATGATTAAATCGACATGCGTCGCAAGCACTCTTGTGGTATTTACGCTTTTCACCTCTGCTTATGCAGCTGAGTTTTTCACCGTATATGACATGAGCACGGTTTCTGACAAACCTTCCGTAAGCATCTGTAAAGATACTCGATGTGTTGCACTGGCAGATACGCTGGAAAAGGAAAATGCTGTGCTTAAAAAGTACGGTTTAACCGAGCTCTCTTTCAGTCAAATCAGTGATGTAAAAGGGGCACGGGTCAACGGTGATGGTGTTGTCATCCCATCAGATCTGGGCGAGGTATTACACAGCGAAAGCCAAGCGGTAATTGGCGATGCCGCATTCGACAATAGCTCTCACAGCCCGAAACAGCAGATAAAGCTGGGTGTATACGAAAACCCATGACTTTTGCGGTTTGGTTCGCAAAGAATAACTACTTCCCAACTCGCTCCTGGCCTTGTGAGAGTAAAAGATCATACAACGCCATTGCCGCAGGCCCTGTTTGACCTTCTTTAGGGGCAACCAGGTGAATGGGGATCTGAAAGCGAGTACCGCCCAGCATATTTAGTTGTACCAACCGATCGGCATCTGTGGCTTTGAGCAGATGGATCGGAACACGGCAGAATCCAATACCTGAACGCACGGCTTCCAATGCGTGGTCAAAGTTATCGACGGTAATGCGCTGGTGGGATTTGAGCCAGCCCGCGTCCTGTTTGTTTTTATCAGGTCCGGTATCTCGCACCACAATCTGCGTAGCGCTGACTAAGTCCTCCTGGCAGATCTTGTCTTTGCTGGCCAGCGGGTGTTGTGCGCCAACCACCAGCACCATTGTCACCAAGC
>NZ_CAXRBQ010000093.1:0-11062 GCF_964228735.1 Pontibacterium sp.
GATCAGCGACAAACGCATGCCCAGCATGGACGGGGTTGAACTGCTAACCGAGGTGCGCCAACGGGTACCGCTTGCAGTTCGGGTAATGATCAGCGGTGAAACCATTACTTCCGAATCATTGCCGGCTTTTGGTGTCGCCCATCTCATGCTTCCCAAACCGTTCAACATGGACGATCTGGTAAGTGCAGTGCAGGCAGCACGCTGCCTGCATGAACTGCCGGTCCCGTTTGAGTTGCGCGAGGAGATCGGCTGTATCTCGAGCCTGCCGGTATTGCCTGCCGTTTACACCGAGCTGGTGCAGTATCTGGACAGTACAGGGGAGCCGGAAAGCCGACGCATTGCACAGATAATCAGCCACGACATGGCGATCCTGAGCAAAATCCTGCAGATGTCGAACTCGGCATACTTCGGCTTTGCATCACCCGCTTCCAGCGCTACAGACGCAGTTGTTCGCCTCGGCCACACCATGATCAAAAATCTCGTACTGGTCGCCGGCATTTTCAAACAAGAAAAGGATGGCAATGAGAGCCTGCATAGCGTCCTCTGCATTCAAGCGGAGGAGGTATGCGGCATTATGGTGGCGTTGGCGAAGATTATGCGCCTGCCGCCGCCAGAGGCGGATATCCACTTTATCATCGGCATGCTGCACAACGTCGGCGGACTGATCTCTGGAGAGCTGGAAGAGTATTCCCGTAATGCGTTGATCAGCGGTTACCTGTTGAAGCTGTGGGGCTTTGATTCAGAAACCGTGCGGGCAGTCCTGCATTATGCCAACCCGAAACGCAGCCCACAGATTACACCGCTGATGCTGCGCCTTCATGCTGCTACCATCCTGCATCGCTGCCACCGTTCAGGAAAAGATCCTTTAGCCGACGATTCCGGTTTGGATAAAGAGCTACTGGCAGAGGCGGGAATACTGCCAGCAATAGAGGCGTTTCTGGAACCAGAATCCGCCTAGCCCTTTCAGGAAAGAACGATTCGAACAGGGGGCAGATTAGCCGTGAAGCATCTGCCCCGTCAGGCCCACCTCAAGAGCGTCAAACCAATCCAGGAAACGCTCCACATTTTCACCCTTGAAAATACGTCCATGCTGCGGACAGATCATTTTCACATTCAACTTACGCACGCGCTCGACCCAATCCCGCTTGGCTTCGTTTGAAGGCATCCAACGCTGATGGAACAGCTTCATACGCGGAATGTGGGACTCAAAATCATCCACAAACATCGGCGCATCATCCACGTCCATCGCCGCACCGATATCACCCGACATCAGAATACCGGTTTGCGAATCAAACACATTGAAGTTGCCAGATGAATGCAGGTAGTGCGCAGGTACAAATTCGAGCGTTACGTCATCAATGGTGAGACGACCACCCTCGTCCGGAATCGCGTTATAGTTGATGTTCTGCATGCCGAAGTGGCGAATAAAGCTCTCCCAGATCCAGGGCGAGTGCAGCGTTGCTCCCTCCAGTGCCTGATCCCAAAGCCCCAGTGAGGAGATGATGTCCGGATCCTGATGGGACGCAAACAGATGGGTAATCTTATCAACGGGTACCTGCTTGATCACCGTCGTCAGCATCGATGAAAACAGCTCAATACCACCCGGATCCATCAGCAGCGCATTGTCTTTGGTCACGACCATATACTGGTTGGTATCGATGATTTTCTCAGGCTTTGCCGGGTCCCGACCAAACATCAGCCATGTGTGAGAGTTACCTTCAAAAAGTGTATGGGTTTTCATCAAGATACCTGCGTTAACTGCGTGACAAGTTTCTGGGACGCGTCGATGTGTTTTTTGATTGAGTCAGTGACGTTTTGAACGTTATCCGCCACATTGTTCAGCGATTGCTGATAGAGATCATCAGCCTGCAGTGCTTCCACGCGCGACATGGTAGCCAACACCCCTGCTGCACGCAGCTCGCTAGCCAACGTATTCAGCTCGCCCTGCAGCAATTTTATTTGCGCGTTATATGCCTCTTTTAGCTGGAGCTGGCGCCCCTCAGTACGGGCATAGACCGGATCAAGACTCTCCAGATAAGGCGAGTCACTGGCACGCTTTCGCACGTCAGCGAAATACTGAATAGCACGATCGGCCCTCTCCTTTTCCGCCGCCGTGCGACTGAGTTCAGAGGCGATCTTATTAATGCGGGAGGAGGAACTCACCGTCAGGTCGGCAAGACGGTGAATATAGTCGGTCAGTGGCCGAAAGCCAGAGGCGCCCTCCCCAGCACGGAATGCCAGCGCGCGGGCGTTACTGGCGGTAATTGAGAGATGACGTGCGATTCGGGTCGCTTTATCGAGTCTGGCGGCAATGACTGCAGCAACTACAAAATAACTGTGTGTATTGTCGACCATAAATTCTGTCTAGTCCGGAAAAGACCGAAACTATAAAGTATTTATTACCGACAAATTACACAATAGACACACTAGTGATACGTCTTTTGATCTATCTCAAGCACAAAAATGAACAAGAATTTGACCTACAAAAAACAGGCGCTCATCAACTACAGATTCAATTGAATTTAAATACTCACCCCACCTGCACCTATTTCTTCTGCACGTAGATGCTAAAGGTCTCGCCAAGATTAAACTCGATTTCGCGAACGCGCTCGATAGTCGCATCATCCATCTGCTGACCTGCACTCAGGAGCAAAATCCCCTGCCCGCTGATCAGATCACGGCTCAGCTTCATTCCCGCGCGCAAATCCAGACTGCCGACCGCATTATCCTTGGTTAACCCATCAGACTTTGAAAGAGAATTCACGACACTTTCAAGCGCAACCACCACGTCATCATCATATTTCTCGGTGGCGTAGTTTTTCAGGAAGTCGATCGCTTCGGTGGTACTATACGCACGCTCCTGATAAGTCCCCGTGGTCAGTTCGATATAGTCATTCACCACACACAGGATGCGCGCCAGGCGATGGATACTTTCCCCTTTGAGCCCCCGCGGATAACCGGTGCCATCCAGATACTCTTTATGCTGAACGATGATCTTGCCGGCCCCGTGCAGCGGTTTCACCAACAGTGTTGCGGCCTGCGCAAGTAAGGGATGGTTGTGGAACTGGCGTTGCTGCTCGGCAGACAACTCGACGTAGGAGTGATTGAGGAGGTCATCACTCAGACTCAGCTTGCCGATATTGCGTAGCTGCCAGGCATAGTAAAGCTGCTTGAGTTGATTGCCTTCAACCTGACAGGCTTTGGCAACCCCCAGCAGAATCAGGTTCATCATCTGGTTTTGTTCTGACGCCTGCACTCCCATACGCCGGGCTGTCAGCGTTGAAAACATGCGAACGATGGAGCGGTAACTGGATTTCAGGCCATCATTGGCAGCACGCAGCTGAACCGTCCGCTCCTGAACCTTTTGCTCCAGCGATGCATTGAGCTGCTCAAGCTCCTGGTTCTTGCGCTCAGTGAGCGCCTGGAGCTCCGCATTTTCACGCCGCAGGCTTGCCAACTCGAAGCTTTTACGTACGACTTCCAGCAGCTCGTCATCATTCCAGGGTTTTGAAAGAAAACGGCTAACCTTGCCACGGTTGATGGCGTCGATGGTGGCTTGCATGTCGGCATAACCGGTCATGACAACGCGCTCCGTATCCGGCCAACGATCTGCAACGGTTTCCAGCAAGACCTCACCGCCCATCTCCGGCATACGCATATCGCTGATCACCAGGTCAGCCTGCGTGCCGCTCATCGCTTCAATCGCTGCCACGGGGGATGAGAAAGCCACCACGTCACATTTTAATGGTCTCAGCAGGCGAGTCAGAGACTTTAGGATGGATTCCTCGTCATCCACCAGCATTACCGTAAAGCCAGAATAGTCCATATCAGCTCCGTACAGCCATGCGGCTGGTTATCCGGCAGGTGCATGGATCAGATGCGGCAGCACCAATGTAAATGATGTACCTGCGCCCACCTTACTCTGCACCAGTATTTCACCCTGATGCTCCTTAATAATTCCATAGGATATCGATAGCCCTAAACCCGTACCTTCGCCCACTGGCTTAGTGGTATAGAACGGGTCAAACAACTTCTTGATCGCATCCTTCTCAATACCCTTACCAGTATCTGTGACACGAATCTCGATATTTTCCCCATCGAAGCGAGAAGTGACTTTGATCGCACCACTGCCCTCGATTGCCTGTCCGGCATTGACCAGGAGGTTCAGCAACACCTGGTTGATCTGCCCAGGTGAACAGTAGCTCTCCGGGAGATCTCCAAGATCCGTTACCACCTTACAGTGGTATTTAAGCTGGTTGTCCGCCATTTTGAGCGTGGTGCGGATACATTCGTTCAGATCATGGGGCTTGAATTCAGTCTCTTGCTCGGCATGGGAGAAACTCTTCAGATTGCGCACGATGTCACCGACACGTTGAGCCCCATCAATGGCGTCTTTAAGCAGATCTTCAATATCTTCACGGACAAAATCGATATCGTGCTCTATTGCAAAACGGACCAGCTCCGCGTGTTTGGCTTCGCGGGAAACCGGGTCCTGAATGTCGAGCAACTCTTCATGCATGACCAGCAGTGCCTGGTAGATCTTCACATACTCATCAAGCGTGCGCACATTACTCAACACAAAGCCAATCGGGTTGTTAATCTCATGGGCCACACCTGCGGCCAACACCCCTACAGACGCCATCTTTTCAGAGTGCATCAGTTTGGCCTGCGTTTCTTTGATCTCCCGGTTGGCCTGTTCAAGATCCAGGTTCTTACGTGCAAGATCCTGAGTGCGCCGCTCCACACGCTGTTCCAACGATTTGTTTAACTGGTTTAACTGATCTTCGTACTCGTCCCTGCGCCGTCCAGCCTCGCGCAGGTTCTGAACCATGGTGTTGAACGCCAGCGCCACTTCAGCAATCTCGTCTTTGCCGCGTACGGGAATCTCAACATCTAATTTGCCATCAGAGATATCCCGAGCAGCTCCCTGCAACACACCAAGCTGCTTGGTCAGATATGCGCCAAGCAGGAAAGAAAACAGCGCCACAAGACCCATCTCGATAGCCGCTAACGCCGCACTCCAGCGCTGAGCTTCCTCAATTTTAGCGTTCAGACTACTGATATCGAGACCAAGCTGGACCTGCCCATATACCTCACCGCCTTCGACGATAAGCGCAAAGGTATCAAAGATGCCGTCCGTTACAGAACTGACATCGGTATCGGGAGCAAAGGGCTGGGAGAGTAATGTCTCATCACCCGCTTCGGCAAACAGGTCCTGATCAGGGCCCAACACCCGGGCATAGACAAGGTCGGGGTTACGCATGACCTCATTAACAAAAGCATCCAGCGAGGCAAGGTCGTAGGAAAGCACCGCATCCTTGGTTGTTGTGGCAAACAACGTGGCAGTAGTGGAGGCACGCTTTACCATACCTTCGTAGTTGGTACTGCGCAGGTAATCCAGTGTCATAGACACCAGAAGCACAAGCAGGATGGCTTCGATAAAAGCCACCCCAAGTATCGTCTTCAGGCGAAGTGACACATTGTTTCTCCCATCATGCGAATCCCTCGCGGTGGTTTACTGCGCAATCAGATGATCCAGCAAACGGATATTGAGACCACGCACATCATCCCAATCGGCATTCTGCGCAAGTTCGATACCCTTAAAGTTAATCGTCTTCAGCAGGCGCTGCCCTTCCGGATCGGTGTTCATCTCCAGCAGCGCTTGCTTCAATTTCTCTACCGTTTCCGGTTTCACACGTGGGTGCACTGCAATCGCATGAGGCGTGTAGGTTGGCGTGGTCCAAAGCACACGCAGGTTCTCTCTGACATCTGGCGAGGTGTTATTAAAGGTGCGCATCACTCCACCGCCGGCAACAAAGAAGCCTTTTGAGACACTCAGATAAACCGAGTCATGGGAGCTGACGTATTTCGGCTCAATCTGCATACCGTCCTGCTCCATCTTGGCGCGCGGCAACACACTGGCAGCAAAGGCGGCAGGAGATGGAAAGGCAAGCTTTTGCTTGTCCAGCTCTTCCAATGATTTTATCTCGCTGTCCTTCTTAACAACGACAATCCCTTTGATCCGCTTATTTTTCTGACGGGCGATTGCGTCATAACCGGGCTTCTGACTGAAGACGGTGTAGTGATACGGATTCATGTAGGCGATATCGTACTCACCACTTCGAACACGCTTTTCAAACGTTGGAATTTTGTTCGCCGTTGCAAAGCGAATGGTTGTCCCGGTTTTTTCGCTGAGATGCTTAAAAATTGGCGTCCAGAGCTTAGCCAGTTTCTTCGCAGATTGCTGCGGCACGATGCCAAAGGAGAGAGTTTCAGCAAACGCAGGCATAGAAGCCAGTGCCAGTGCGCCACTTAAAGCAACTGGGTAGATCTTACGTGAGAAGTTCATGAGTTCATCCCGTCGTCAGGTGGTGTATGGTTGCCGCTTCAGGCAGGAAGCGCCAAAAGCTCTGCTACTGCACTGCGCAACGCTTCGTTCTCAAAAGGCTTGGAAAGCGCTGCATTCGCTCCCATTTCAATGGCGCGATTCAGTTCATCTTCGTTCAGGGCAGAGATCACAAGAATGCGTGTGTGTGAGATTTCCGCGGTATTCCGTACAAACTTGATAACGTCAAAACCATTCATCCCCGGCATGCTGAGGTCGAGCGTCATCAGATCCGGCTTCTGGATCATCAACTGACTGCCCGCTTCGAAACCGCCGTTGGCGATCTCGACACTCACGTCCAGCGGCTTCAATGCCCTGCGGATGGCATTGGCAACTGGAAGCTCATCATCCACCACCAGCACCTTCGGTAGGCCCTGCTCAGCAAGCTCCTCGGGCACCGGCATACCGTTCTTTTTGAGGAAGGCGATGAAATCATCCAACTTAACCCGGTTATTTCCACGACCTGGCAGCTTGAAGCCCTTGAGAGCCCCCTTGTCCAACCAGCGGATAACCGTACGCTGATTTACATCACAGTATTTAGCGATATCTCCGGTTGTCAGTGTTTTCATCGTAATTTCCCAGCATTGCCTGAACTAATTAAAAATCATCTTAGACCAATTAAACGACATATGCGACATTTAAGACAATATTTTAATAAATGATGTAAGCTCCATTTACAAAGCCAACCACCAAAGCTCCATAGCACCGTCTGACAAGCACGGTCGAGCTAGTCCGTTTCTATACGGTTGCGACCTGCCTGTTTAGCAACATACATCCGGGTATCCGCCCGCTCCAGCGCCTCTGCCATCGTCTCACTCTGTAACCAACGGGTCATACCTGCACTCATGGTGACCTGTATCTGCGCATCCTCATACGACACTACCAGGATCTCGGTCATCAGACGGATACGTTCCAGTACCGCAACAGCCTGCGCGGCTGTCATATGCGGCAGAATCAAACCAAACTCTTCACCGCCCAAGCGCCCAAAGAGATCCTTTTCACGCAACTCATGCGCCACGGCATCGGTAAACGCTTTCAATACCTGGTCTCCTGCCGCATGGCCGTGGGTATCGTTCAGGCACTTGAAGCGATCCAGATCGATCATCACCAGAAACAGCCCGTCATCAGCGAGGCTCTTATGCAGCTGCTCGCCCAACGCAAACAAGCCGCGGCGGTTATACACTCCCGTCAGCGGATCCGTGTTCGCTTGCTTATGCAGCTGGTTTTCGAGCGCTTTTCGTTCGGAAATGTCACTAATCGCAGCGAAGATATGGCTCTCGCGATTCACATCGATATAGGTTGCGGAAAACAGTCCCCAGCCTTTCACGCCGTTGCGGTCCTGCAATTCACACTCGAAGCCGTTTACCTGACCAGATAGATCCAGCTCCTGCATAAAGTAACGACGGTCATGATCAGAGACATACAGATCTCCCACGTTCACCCGCCCCAGCAACTCATCACCCAGGCCAAACTGCGCCCTGAAAAGACTATTGCAATCGATCATGGTGCCGTCGCGGCGGGCAATCATGTAGGGGATAGGCAGAGCTTGTAGAATCGACTCCAGATGCGTGGACTTCTGCCGCAGCTCAGACGTGCGCTGCTCCACCATCTGCTCCAGCATTTCATTCTGAACCTGCAGCTGGGTATAGAGCTGGCTGTTGTGATAACTGCTGGCAAATTGATTGCTTAACAGCTCCAACAGACGCAGGCGCTGAGCCGTAAACAAATTACGCGTATCACGATGCTCCAGATGCAAGACACCCAATAAGCGATTGTAGTGGTACAGAGGCAGCCCCAACACGGAGCGACAACCGGTTGCCAATACATAGGGCTCAGTTATGAAATCCCCTTCCGCACGTGCATCTTCCAGCAACAGCATCTCGCCACTATTACGACAGTAGTTCAGCATCGCCTCAGGGACCGGATGTGCACTCTTGCTGCTCGGTGACATCTCACCATCACTGAACCGCTCGTTGCTCAGGCGCCACGCCCCATCGCGTCGATTAAACAAAGCAGCGTATTGCGCCCCGGTAATTTGCATAGACCACGCCAGCATCCGCTCGCCCAATTCGGGCAGCTCCTGAATACTGGCGATCTCTTCAATAGCAACATTCAGTTGACGCCAATCCTGGTGCCGGCCGGCACTAATGACGATGCCCGGCGTCACCTGACGGATAAAACGCTGTACTTCTGCCGCCTTGGCTCCGGCACCCCATGCCTGGTACAACTTGACAGCCTCTTCCAGGTAGGCGAGCCCTAACGTGGTCTGCTGCCGATCCAAACGGTATTTGCCCATACGTTCATTGGCTATCGCCTGCCAGAGTGGGAATCCCCCATTTCTCGCGGCTAGGATCGCCTGCTCAAACGCGCAATATGCAGCCGCCTCATCCTGCTCCAACACGGCAAGCTCGGCCGTCACCAAGTGATAACCGGGGGCAAAGTTGTCCGAATTCAGGGCATACCAGCGCTGTAACACTGGCCAATTCTGATCAAACCATTGCTGCCAGGTGGGATTTTCAAGTCCACCTCTTTGCTGTTGCAACGCCAGTATCGCCAGCAAGTTGAGCTGGTTGTAGACGGCTTCGTGGAAAATTCCCTCGTCCAGATCTGCGGGGGTTAGATCAGGGGACAACGATACGCTGAGCGCCTCATGATAGTTACCAAACAGATAGCCCTGCAACAGGCGCCCTAACAAGCGGTCGTAGCGACCACACATGTAGTTGTTTGCCGCATAATGGGCCTGCGCTTGCATCTCGTAACCCGGGGTGTGATCCAGTGTATGCTGGTTATCCAACTCACCGCTCAAAATACGCAGCAGGTTACACTGCAGGGTGCTGAGATACACTTGGGCGGGCTGTTTGATCTTTTCACAGGTTTTGGCCACCTGCTGCATCCGGTCCAGCAGAAGACCCAGCTTCGGTGTGACCAGCAGATCCGCATAGAACCCAAAAATATAGGCATGTACGCCCCAGTAATAATCTCCCTGCTCCAGACACTGGTTGTACGCTTTATTCCTGACTTCACTGCTGCGCTTTAGCGGCTGCTCCCACGGCAGGATAAAGTTACTGCGCATCATCTGTAACCGACCTTCTACCACCCCGGACGCAGGATACAGCTGCGCAACCTTATCGGAGTAGTGGGCCGCTTCAAATGCGGTTGTATAGTCCTTCAAGACCTTGGTACACATCAGGCCATACATCATAAAGACATAGCTGGAGTGGGGAGTATTACCTTTTGTAATGGTGAGTTTTAGCAGCGCAAGTATGGTGAGTGGAAACAACAACGATCCCGAGTTATAACAGCAGGGCTGCATCGCCATCAGAATTTCGATCTGATTCAACACCTTTCGGTCAGACACAGCGGGCAGGTCCGGCAAACTGGCAAATGGATTGGATTCAAGCAGAGCCTGAACCTCCTGTATCGCCGCCCCAACATCCTCCATACCCGGCTGTTCCGGTAGCACGCACCCCAAACTGTTGAGCGCAACAAGCGCCTCGGCAATTGCCTTATCCAAGTGACCGTAGCGGGTGTACTGAGTAATTAACACCGTTTGTAACTGCACCTGGTATGCCGTACCTATCGCAGCACTTAACACGTCAGGCCGTAATGACTCTGCACGGCCATAGTCGCCCGTAAGGTACAGGCACTCCAGTCGTTCTATTGAAGCTTCAACAGTGTCGGCATCTGGCGGTGCCAGCAGGAACAACTGATCCAGGTACTCCACAGCGGTCGCATAAGCTGTTGCAGCCTTTGCTTTTCTTGCAGCCAGCAGATTCAACCTCATCAGGCTTTCCTGCTGTGGCGGGGTTAGCAATGAATGAGCGCGGTTCAGATGGGCAACCAGCTCAAAGCACTGATGGTCTTGCAGCCGGGACAGGTCATCGTCAACCGTCTCCAGCAGCAAACAGCCCACACGGTGATGCAGTTTTTCCCTTTCCTGCGGCTCCAGCAGCGAATACGCCGCTTGCTGCACCCGGTCATGCAGGAAGCGCAGCATCTCCGGTGACCTGTTCTGCCCTGGCTGACCATCCCAAATCGGCAATAATAAGCCAACCCGTAACGCGGGTTCGAGCAACTCACTGAATTCTGAGCCGTGCAAAGCACTCACCAGAGCAACCGGGAACCTCGCGCCAATACAGGATGCTTGCTTCAGCGCAGTTTGTGTGGACTTCGGTAAACGCTCAATCCTTGAAACCATTAACGCAACAACGTTATCGGTACCGGACTGCTGTGATATCTGCTCCACCGACCAGCGCCAATTGTTTGCTTCATAGTCGTATTGAAGTAACAATTTGAGATACAGCTCATGCATGAACTGACGCAGAAAAAACGGATTGCCGCCCGTTTTTTCATGAACGACCCGAGCCAGCGGTTCAACCTGTCCCGCATCCTGCTCCAATGTGTCGCCAATCAGGTTACACAACGCATCTGAACATAACGGTGCCAATGTGAGCTGACTAACCGCTTTCTCCTCTCGTTTGAGATCCGCGAGCATCAATGCAAACGGGTGTCGCTCATCGACCTCATTGTCGCGGTACGCCCCCAGCAACAAGCAATACCGCACTGAGCTGTCGGCCAGCACCTGGCGCAACAGATGGATACTGGCCAGATCCGCCCACTGCAGGCCATCAATAAACACAACCAGGGGTTTATGGGCCGAACTGATCGCGTGCAGGA
>NZ_CAXRBQ010000094.1:0-9350 GCF_964228735.1 Pontibacterium sp.
AAACAGATCCAGATCCAGGTCCTGGGTGGTTAACAGGTCCAGCGTAGAGTTAATGGCACGGCGCAGATGTTCATGCGTAAACGGCTTCGGCAGAATTGCCACCACACCGGATTGCTTAAACTCTTCCAGGCGTTCGCGACGGCTTTCGCTGGTGACGAGCATAAATGGCAGGTCTTCCAGCTCCTCCTGCCCCCTGATCTCTCTGAGCAGATCAAGCGCGGTGCCATCTGCATAGTGATAACAGGAGATCACAAGATCTGGACGTATGGTGTCGATACGCTCCAGTGCCTCCTGCATACCACTAACAAAATCAATACTATGTATACCCTCGCAGGCGAGCTCGTGTTCGATAACCTTACTCTGTGCATTTGAAGGCTCGACCAACAGGATATTCAGGTCAGATGGTTGCAACTCATCCATAGACTTTCTCCAATAAAAACGGATACAGAGTCCAGGTTCTGTTTACCCGTACAACTCCCATCAGGGTAATGTAGTGCTGGTGCGAGATACTAAATATCCAGCACTTTACCCGGATTCATAATGTTCTTCGGATCGAGCGCACGCTTCAGCGTCGCCATGATCTCAATTGCATTGCCCTGTTCGGCACGCAGATACGCTTTTTTACCACTCCCTATCCCATGCTCACCGGTACAGGTTCCGCCCATCGCGAGAGCAATCTCAACAACTGTAGCAGACAAATCCCGCGCTGCATGGAGTTCATTACGATTTTCTGGATCAAAAACAATAAGTAGGTGAAAATTTCCATCCCCCACATGCCCCACGATCGGACAGGGCAAACCGGTTTCCAGGGCCGCTTTTTCAGCAGCCAGAATACAGTCAGCCAGTCGGGATATTGGGACACACACATCCGTTGTGATCGCTTTTGCACGCGGTTTCAGCGCCTGTGCGGCAAAGTATGCTTTATGCCGCGCTTCCCACAAGGCATTGCGCTCTTCAGTGGTCTCCGCCCAGCGGAACTGCTGCCCGCCATGCGAATCCGCAATTTCCTCAAACAGCTCAACCTGTTCCTTCACGCCTTCGGGAGAGCCGTGAAATTCCAGAAACAGGGTTGGCGCTTCTTCAAAACCGGTCAGCTTGGAGTAGCGAATACAGGCTTTCATCTGCAGGCTGTTGAGCAACTCGATACGGGCAACAGGTATAGCTGACTGCATTGCGTCGATCACGGTATGCACCGCGCCTGGCAATGAATCGAAGGTACACACTGCAGACCGGATCTGCTCGGGGACAGGGTGCAGACGTAACTGCACTTCGGTAATAATGCCCAATGTGCCCTCTGCACCGACGTACATACGTGTCAGGTCATAACCTGCAGCGCTTTTGCGGGCTCGGGTACCGGTGCGGATAATTTCGCCTGAAGGTGTAACAACCGTAAGCCCCATCACCGCTTCGCGCATAGTGCCGTAACGCACGGCATTGGTACCCGAAGCGCGGGTGGAGGCCATACCGCCGATACTGGCGTTTGCGCCAGGGTCGATGGGAAAGAACAATCCCTCGTAGCGCAGGGCTTTATTGAGTTCTTCACGGGTAACACCCGCCTGTACCCGACAATCCATATCCTGCGGGTTGATCTCGATAATCTGATCCATCTCGGACAGATCGATGCAGACACCGCCTTTGAGGGCCAGCAGATGTCCTTCAACGGAGGTGCCGGTGCCGTACGGGATCACTGGAATACTGTAGCGGTGGCACATCTCCAGGATCTGGGCGACCTCCTCCGTGCAGAATGGGTAGAACACAACATCCGGCGCCATACAGCCATAGCTGTCCTCTCCCTGCCCATGCTGGTCTCGCACCGCCTGTGACAGGTGGATGCGATCCCCAAACAATGGCGCTAACTCATTCACCATCGCTTGCAGATCAGATGGATGAAACGGCCTGGTTACGCGATTCATACGCACCTCCCGTGCTCGCATTGTTCTTATTATCTTCTCGCATAGTAACGCAGTGGCGGCACGGAATCCCGTAACACAGATCAAAAACTATACGGGCGACTGATCGGCAACCTCTTCAACCTGTAAACGTTTTGCCAGCATCTCACCGCGCATGGGTTTACCGAGCAGGTAACCTTGGGCGTAATCACACCCCTTGCTGCGCAGCATCTCAAGGCTGTCGTGGTTTTCAACCCCTTCACCGATCAGCTGCAGATCAAGGTTCTTCGCCAGGCTGATGATGGTATCCACCAGCATTCGGGCCGACTCAGTTTCATCGACGCGCTGGACGAAGCTTCGATCGATCTTAATAAAGTCGATCGGCAGCGTGGTGAGGTAACTGAGCGATGAGTAACCCACACCAAAATCATCAATCGCGATCGTTGCCCCGCTGGCTTTCAGCTTGTTCAGCACGCACAACGCCTTTTCCGGCCCTTCAATCAGCATGCGTTCGGTAATTTCGACGGTCAGATCCACGCGTGAGGCAACATCTGTCGCCAGTTCCAGCCAGCTCTGCAGTGCCGCTTCGGTAGAAGCAAACACCCGTGGCGATACGTTTACCGATAGGGAGATGCGTTGCCCGGTTTCGCGCTCCAGTCGTTCGATATATGCCCCAGCCTCGGCCAGAACAAAGCGGTCGATCTCATTCACCAGGCTGGTTTCTTCAGCAAGGGCGATAAACTCTGATGGCGGGATTTCACAGCCATCTTCGTCACGCCAACGTACCAGCGCCTCACATTTGGCGATCTCTTCCGTTTTAAGGTCAATCACCGGCTGATAGACGACGTACAGTTGCTGCTCGCTGATTGCACGCTGTAAGCGGGTAAACAACCGATGACGGTTTTCGGAGCGCTCCTGCATGGAATGGGTAAAGTATTTACAGCCGTTGCGACCGCTGCGCTTCACCTCATACATGGCGTAGTCTGCCTTGGAGATCAGCTCATCCGCCACAGTGGTATCGTCCGGGAATACAGAAATACCTATACTAGCGCCACAATAGATCTGACGATCAAGCACGGCGTACGGTTTTCTGATCTCCGTCAGCAGCTTCTCAGCCACATCAATGGGTGCGTACTCGTTGTCGATCTGGCGCAGCACCACGGTAAATTCATCACCGCTGATGCGGGCCACAATGTCCGACTCGCGCAGGCTGTTGCGAATGCGCTGCGCAACGGCCTGCAACACTTTGTCACCCGCCACATGACCATAGTTATCGTTCACCGGTTTAAACTTATCCAGATCGATAAACAGGACCGCCAACTGGCTCTTTGTACGCTGTGCCGACGCGACCGACCAGCGCAGGTTTTCATAGAAATAGCTGCGGTTTGGCAGGCCGGTTAACAGATCGTAGTTTGCCTGGCGCTCCACCACTTCATTGAACTTCTTACGCTCGGTAATATCCTGCACCGCACCGGTAACTTCGTAATCACCACTTTCCTGCCGGGCGGCATTACCAATCCAGCGAATCCAGCGTCGTTCGCCACCGTCTGGCTCAAGGATTAACTCAAGATCAAAGGAGCGCCCCTGCTCGATGGCATCCAGCAACGCCAAACGTAGTTTGTTCGCCTGGTTATGATCGAATAACTGCAGGATCGATTCGATGCTCACGCCATTCCCCTGATCGTCGATACCAAGAATGGTCGTAGAATGGCTACTCCAGTGAACCTGGGCATGCCCTGCCGGGATGCGCCAGCCATTGATCAGCGCCACCGTACTCATCTCGCGCAACAAACCTTCGTTGTCGCGGATCTTTCGTTCGTAGGCACTTTGGGAGTCTATCTGGCGACGCTGCCACAACAGGAAGAGGAACAACAGGAATGCCAACATGAGGGAGAAACCACGCAACATTGCGACGCCACTGCGGCTGTAGTCCCACCCCTCCTTCGGCTGGGCGGCAAACTGCCAGGTACCGTCACCAACACGTATGGTGGTTTTCAGGGCTCTCGGATCGTCAAACAACTCACTTTTGCCAAAGAAGATTTCGCCGTTTCGTCCCAACCCGTCACGCCCGCGGATAGAAACATCGATGGAAAGATCCGGCTCATACAGCCCAGCTGCCCGATACAGATCTTCCGCCAAAAACGGCGCAGACAATAAGCCCCAGAAATAGTCCTCTCCCTGCTCGTTTATGGCCCGCACCCCTGCACGGGCGATAAATGCGAGACCACCCTGGACGCGCATAACCGGACCGGCCACCGCCAGCCTGCCGCTATCACGCACCCGTAGCACGACACCCAACTGGTCTTGCTTCTTCGTATAGTCCAGCCCCAGTGCCGCCTCGTTACCTTCTAGCGGGTACAACATCCTGACGACAAGGTCAGGAGCAGCTCCCAGATTCATCAGCAGCGGCCGCTGGCGGAAAATCGCTTCGCTGTAGCGGGTAAACTGCTCCTGATCAATATCCGGATTCACGGCAATGTGTGCGGACATCCCGTCAACGTAGGCGAGGTTTCGGTTCACAATGCCTGACATCTGCGCCGCAACGGCATTCAGTTGCTGCAGTACATCGACTTGCCGGTCCTTAAAGTGATCGTGTTGCAGTTGTCGTTCTACACTCTGCTCCGCCATATAGATCATCACCAGCGCCAGCGCGTAAACCACCCAGACGTAACGGAGACGACGACCGTAATAAAAGGAAAAGATCAGCAGCAACGCCAGGCCAATAAAGACCAGCATCTGCGCACTGATCTGCTCATTTTCGCCTTCGAGGTCATACACCAGGTCATCGACATCCATCTCGTTCTGGATCATGCCGATGGCACGCAGATTCGAGATCATCCGCTGCCAGCGCAAACGGTTGTTGTGACCAATCTCGGTGAAGGGATACGCCATGTACGTGTCGATCACGTCGGCAAAAGCCAGGTTATAGCCCAACTGATCGTTGTAGGAGAAAAGGTGCCTCGGCAGATCCTGCGCAATACGGCGTGCAATCTCCTGCTTGTGACTCAGGGCGTACTGCCATCCCTTAAGGCTGGCTTCCACAAAGCGGCGTACCTTATCCGGATCGTCATCAATAACCCGCTGGTGGGTAAAAAGCGTATCACCGTAGAAATCGAGACCAAATTCTGAGGGGGACAGCTCATTCAGGACAATTCCCTGCTCTTTCGCCGCATATTGTGCGGAGATACTGTAGGTCGCGATCGCGTCGGCTGCTCCTGTCTGCATGGTGGTAATGGTGGGTGGCTGATCAATAAATCGCGCCGACGCAACATCGATCTTTCGGGAGTTGAAGAGTGCCTGAACTTCCGCACGGGTGAAGTCATCCTTCGGGGTGGCGATGGTCAACTTTGACAGGTCATCAATACCGTTCAGCTGTGTGCCAGCTAAGGTAAAGATGGAGTGTGGGCTACGCTGGAAAATCGGCACTAATGCCACCAGCGGTTCCCCTCTATCGCGATGGACAAGAAAGTTGAGTGCACCAATAGCAAAATCCGCGTTACCAGATGCCAGTTCGCTGGCGGCTGACTTAAGCTTTCCACCAGGAGCCGTTGCAGGTCGGATCTCTACATCAAGTCCGGCTTCTTCATAATATCCTTGCCACAACGCCGCGTAGTATCCGGCGAATTGAAATTCATGTTCCCATTTTAACTGTAAGACTACCTTGTCGTTGCCATATGCCAGCTGTGACACCAGGAAAAAGGCCAATACCCACTTCAAGGTACGAAACTTCATCGATTACCACCTTAACAACGGTGTGGCTAAAACGCGTTAAATCAAAATACTATCTGTCACCTTGCTTGCCAACAGTGCGAAAGAATCATTTAGAAAATATCGGCAATACGAAGTAGAAATGAAGGATCACAGGCCATCTAAGCCTGACTACGCAGACCAATTTAGGCCGCGTGTTGTTTGAAAATGACGCTGCTCCCCCGTGACCGGGTCAACAAACTCCACTTCCTTCGCCAGCAGTTGCAGAGGTTTTCCGAAATCATCCTCCCCTTTCGGGAGCGCATCAGGATAGAGTCGGTCATTCTCAAGCGGAAAACCGATGCTGTTCATATGAACGCGCAGCTGGTGGGTTTTTCCGGTCAACGGGCTCAACTCAAAGAGCGCACGACCGTTTTTTACGTCAATACAGTTCACCGTAGAACGGGCGTTGATCTCCCCTTCAGTGATGGACATCCGAAACCACTGCTCCGCCGTGTCCATGCGGTTTTCAATCAACCAGCGCTTGCCCTTCATAGCCGAATCATCACAGGCCGCTACCGCCTGGTAGGTTTTCTGCACCGTGCCCTCGGCAAACATCTGTTGGTATGCACCACGGGTTTCTGGGTTAACAGAAAACATCACCAGTCCAGCCGTATCACGATCGATACGGTGAATTGGGGTCAGTGCGTCAATGCCGGTTCTCTCACGCAGACGATTCAAGAGACATTGCTGCACATAGATACCGGCTGGCGTTACAGGCAGGAAATGGGGTTTGCAGGCCACCAGCAGTTCGTCATCCTGATGGATAATCAGCTCTTGGAACGGAATCTCCGGTTCATCGGGTACTTCACGGTAGTAAAAAACACGCGCGTTGGCGGTAAACGGAGTGGCTTCGCTGATCGGGTCTCCCCCTTCCCAATGCACATTTCCGTCCAGCATTCTCTGACGCCATATCTCGGCATCGATGCGCGGAAATCGCACTATAAGAAAATCCAATACGGTTTCGTATTGCGCTGGATTGTTGCTGGGCATAACAACAGAGGAGGCGTATTGGGATCGACCCATGGTGGTACCTGAGCTAGTGTGGAAGGCGGCAAGCATATCACTTTTGCCGCCAGCTGATGAGTTACTCGTTTTCGTGGTATACCTGCACCCTTGGCCAACCGTTCGGTGCTAGCTGAACCGAGACGGTCATAGGTCGGCAGCACACCTCGCAGTCCTCAATATAGGTTTGTTGCGGCTCGCTGCAGTCAATCAGCAATGTAATCGGCTCACCACAATAAGGACACTGGCTACTGATCTCTTCCTGCGGGTTCATTATTCACCTCTCTTTGTTCGGGCGATCAGGCTGGGTCAGCAAAGATCGCGGTATTGAGTTCCAGCTGAGGCCCCAGCCAGATTGCACCCGCCGTATGATCCAGCAGATCGTTTTGTCCGGTGGTGCAGTGAACCAGAATCGACAAGGGGCCACGCACGGACATCAGCCATGGCAGCAACTCTGGCAACAGTGTTTTGTCAAAAGCAACCTGATACATCGGTAGCGGATGCGGCCCCACAGGCTGATCCCGCCAACGCCCCAACTCCACGTCAAACCGCGCAGCTATTGATTCCCGTATCTCTGCGGCCAGCGCCCGTTGTTCTGAATTCTGGTAGTACACGTGGGCATGGTATCCGCCGATACTGTCGGGGTTAAAGCATTGTGCGGCCAAATCCATAGGGTTATATCTCTCGGTTAGTTGCGAATTAACTGGTACTGTACAAAATCTATAGATTACAGTTGGTTATTGCCAGTTCCGCAATCGCCGGATCACATGATTAGAACAATCTGATCCGACCACAGACCGACTGTTATTTTTTGTAGTCCCTCTCAGGTTTCGACCCTAGAGGCCGCTACAACTTTGCGGGACAGCCCTCAGAACACGTGCAACAGCATAGTAAAAAGGAAGCTAGAGATGGCGAAGATTTTCGGATCGATCAGTACCAAGGTCTTTTCAGGATATGCCGCTGTGCTTGTGATCACGGCGATCGCAGCATTCGCACTCACCAATACCACCCGCTCTGTGCAGGATGAAGTAACAACCTTCGTTGACCGCACTCTGCCACAACTGAGCCAACTGGAACGGGTGAGCGCAGCCCTTGGGAAACTGGAGATCACAGCGTACTCGCTGTACGGAACCACGATTGATGTCAGTACCTTTGACGAACGCCGCGAGAACATCAACCAGTCCCGTAGCCAAGCGATCGAAGCCCTTAACGCCAGTGGCGGTGTTGACCTGTCTTCCCTACAGCGCAGCCTTTCCAACGTAGACCAGTCTCTGGATCAACTGCGCGGTGTAATGGCTGCCAGCTCTGTTGACTGGGACCGTGCCCGAAACCTACTCGGTACCCTGTCTGCAAACGCGGGCATGGCCCTGGATCAGCTATCGCAGATCAACACCCAGGTGAGCGATGCAGCCAGCGCCAGCTCCATGCGAATCATCGACGATATGTCCGGCACCATTACGCTGATCCTGATGCTGGTTTCGGCCATTGTGATTGTTGCCCTGCTCGCTTACATCTTTGCCCGCAGCCAGGTATCCAATCCGATAGCTGAACTGGCAACCGGCCTGATGAATGTGTCCCGCGAAAAGGACCTGACCATCCAGCTGCCGCAGCGCTCAGGCGACGAAGTGGGCCGTGCCTCCAACAGCATCAACGAACTGCTGGAGCTGTTCCGCAACGGTATGGCGGAAGTCTCCAACGCCACCCGCGGCATCAGCGATTCGGTCACCTCCCTGACCAGCACCGCCTCCAGCTCCGACGAAGCGATCAATCATCTGAACGAGCAGATCGATAACCTGATGGATGTGATGACCCAGCTGGAATCCCAGATCGAACATGGCGCGGAACGCTCTGCCCTGGCGTCGGAATCTGCCCGCAAAGGCGCCAACGAAGTACAATCCGGTGCAAGTGAGGTGGAACGCACCTCCGCCAGTATCGAAATACTGGCCGGTGATATCGAAACCACCGCCAGCATGCTGATGGAACTGCGTGACGCCGGCGATCAGGTATCCAGCGTGGTAAGCACCATCGCCGACATCGCGGACCAGACCAACCTGTTGGCCCTGAACGCAGCGATTGAAGCGGCCCGTGCCGGCGAATCCGGTCGTGGTTTTGCCGTGGTTGCCGACGAAGTGCGCACCCTGGCAACCCGCACCCACCAGTCCACCGTGGAGATTAACTCCATGCTGGAAGCGATTGTCTCCTCCATCACCGCGTCCATGAACACCATGGAATCCAACCAGGAGAAAGCCCGTAACTCGGTGCAGCTGGCACAAACCACCGTGGAAAGCCTCTCTGCCATCCAAGAGACTATCCGCAGTCTCAGCAATGAGTGTGACGAAGCTGCTATGTTGGCAAACGATGCGCGTAGCGATGTCGTTGAAGTCCGCAACAAAGTGCAGCAGTTCAAGTCCCTGGGCGATACCGTGGTTGAGGGCAGCCGGGCAACTCAGAATGCCTCCTCTTCCCTTTCCAACCTGGCGGGTAATCTGCAGACCATGACCTCCCGCTTTAAGGTTTAATCCCTCCCTCTGACAAAGAGGCTCCAACTAAAAAAGGCAGCGTTACGCTCACTGCTGTCCCATAGTTTGGGATAAATAAGAAAGCCTGAATCCATGTGAGTAAAATGAGTGTGCGAGCAAGCACTTTAATCACAAAGGATTCAGGCTTTGTCACATCATAACACCGCGTTTCATCAGTTGCTGCAGCCCC
>NZ_CAXRBQ010000095.1:0-9636 GCF_964228735.1 Pontibacterium sp.
GGCAGCATGGGTGAGATTCCGGTGTTTGATCCGGACGCAGTCAGCATCCTGCAGACCTATCCGGGTATCTCTGCACGCATCCTTGAAGCCGTGCTGGATCATTCGTCACTGAAAGGACTGGTGTTACAGACCTACGGCGCGGGCAACCCGCCGGATGCTAACCCAGCATTTATCGATTGTTTGCAGCGCGCGTCTGAGCGCGGCGTTGCAATCCTGAACATCACACAGTGCCCACACGGCTCTGTGAGTCAGGGCGCCTACGCAACCGGGGCGACCCTCAACCGAATTGGTGTCGTGCCAGGGGGCGATCTGACCCTCGAAGCCGCGTTCACCAAAATGCATTATCTGATCAGCCAATCCAGGTCTGTAGATGAGATTCGCACTGCACTGCGTACTCCCCTCTGCGGCGAGCTGAACGGGTAATCCAACAGCAGGACGCTGTACTTTTCTCGCCCTGACCTAACCCACTGGGAAGCGGTGAGACGCAATACAACAATAATTCCAACAGAGTGCTCACAAGGCACATTTTTAGGAGAACTTTCTCATGCAAGCATTTGTCGACTTTATGAACGGCATAATCTGGAGTCCGGCGCTGATTTACCTCTGCCTGGGTGCAGGTCTGTTCTACTCGATCATGACCCGCTTCGTACAGGTACGCATGTTCCGTGAAATGTGGAACCTGCTGCTGTCAGGTAAAAGCTCCGAACACGGTATCTCTTCTTTCCAGGCACTGGCTGTATCCCTGTCTGGTCGTGTAGGCACCGGTAACATCGCAGGTGTTGCGGCAGCGATCGGCTTCGGCGGTCCTGGTGCAGTATTCTGGATGTGGGTTGTGGCGTTCTTCGGCGCGGCTACTGCATACGCCGAATCGACTCTGGCGCAGATCTACAAAGAAGAACACGAAGGCCAGTACCGTGGTGGTCCGGCTTACTACTTCGAAAAAGCGATGGGCCAGAAATGGTTCGCGTGGATCTTCGCAATTGCTACCATCCTGGCATGTGGTGTATTCCTGCCGGGCGTGCAGGCTAACAGTATCGGTAACGCTGTAGAACAGGCGTTCGGTTCTGGCGCGATGATCGAAACTTCTATGGGCACCCTGAGCATGGCTAAGATCATGACCGGTACCATCGTTGTTCTGATTCTGGGCTTCATCATCTTCGGTGGCGTTAAGCGTATCGCTAACTTCACTCAGGTTGTTGTACCTTTCATGGCACTGGCGTACATCATCATCGCTGCTGTTATCGTTCTGCTGAACGTAGACATGCTGCCAGGCATCATCGGCATGATCCTGGAAGACGCATTCACTCCGATGGCAGGCCTGGGCGCTGCAATTGGCTGGGGTGTTAAGCGTGGTGTTTACTCCAACGAAGCAGGCCAGGGTACAGGTCCTCACGCTGCCGCTGCAGCGGAAGTTGAGCACCCAGCACAGCAGGGTCTGGTACAGGCATTCTCTGTATACATCGACACCCTGTTTGTATGTTCCGCAACTGCATTCATGATCCTGATCACCGGCGCGTACAACGTACACGGCGTAGGTGATGCATTCCTGGTACAGAACATCTCTACTGACATTGCGGCGAATGGCCCGATGTTCACACAGATGGCAATCGAAAGCGTACTGCCTGGTGTAGGTAACCCGTTCATCGCATTCGCGCTGTTCTTCTTCTCCTTCACCACTATTCTGGCGTACTACTACATCGCTGAAACCAACGTTGCGTACCTGAAACGTTCCATCAACATTCCTGGCTTGACCGGACTGCTGAAGCTGGTTCTGATGGCTGCGACTTTCTACGGTGCAGTAAAAACTGCGAACCTGGCATGGGGCATGGGTGACGTAGGTGTAGGCCTGATGGCATGGCTGAACATCGTCGGCATCCTGATCATCTTCTTCATGTCCAAACCAGCGCTGAAAGCTCTGAAGGACTACGAAGCACAGCGTAAAGCTGGTGTAGCTAAATACGAGTTCAACCCGGCAAAACTGGGTATCAAGAACGCGACCTTCTGGGAAAAACGTTGTGGCGTTAAATCCGCTGCTTCCCAGAAAGAGGACGAGAAAGAAGCCGAACTGGTGTAATTTCTAACCTCTGAAAACATGGCCCACCCCTGCTCTGCAGCGGTGGGCTTTTTCTTGTGTGCAGCCGGCGTTAAAATAGCGCCGAAATCGCTGCTGATCCAGCGTCTTTCCACCACGTAACACGCTTACAACGCTGTTATCCGGCGTTCAGAGCTGTTTGTGCTTAATAATCGGGACCCAGGATGACACAAGACTTTCCGCGCAACCTCCGACTGCTGTGCAGTTACTACAAATCCATCGCCGAGGTGTGCCGTCGTCTCAACATCAACCGTCCGCAGTTCAACCGCTATTTGAGCGGACGCTCTATGCCCTCTGCGAACACCATGCGCCGCTTCTGCGACTTCTTCGGTGTAGAAGAGCATGAGATCCTGATGCCCCATAGCCAGTTCCAGCGTCTGATTCAGGTGCGCCCAAGCGCCACCACACCGACAGATTCGGGCCTGCCTGAAACCGAACACCTGGAGCATATTGGCAAGCTGGGTAATGCCGGTCTCGATAAGTACCTGGGTTACTACTTCGAATACCACATCTCCATGGCCTGCCCGGGCAAACTACTGCGTATGCTGGTCTGCCTGGAGCGCCGGGACGACAAGATCTATTACCAGCGCACCGAACGCCTGAAAGAGAGCCCACACGAAAAAACCTACCACGGTGTGTATCTGGGCATGGCGAACTTCCTCACCGACCGTATTTTCATGGTGGACTACGAGTCCCTGACCGGTCATGAGATCACCCAGACCATTCTCTTCCCTACTTTCAAAAACCGCGTATCCCGCCTGACCGGCCTGAAACTGGGCGTATCCGGCAGTGGTGAACGTATGCCGTGTGCCGCACGTGTGATGTACGAATATCTCGGACAATCCGTAGATGTGCGTCGGGCATTGGCGCTGTGTGGTTTGTACGATCTGGATTCACCGGAGATCGAGGACTCGATCAAGAAAGCGGTGACCAACGATATCGCACCGGGAGAATGGCACTTCCGCGCCCGTCACTGAACAAAGCCCCGGTCTCATATCAGTGTCCGTAACGTAAAAACACGACTGTAATTGTTTTTTCCTAGCTGTACGGTGTTAGCACTTTGCAGAGCACCATCAAATTGTGAACGATGCTCTGCAGTTGGCGACAACTAAACCACCTTACACCGTCAAACGTGTGTTGGTCAGAAACCGATAGATATTCAAATATTGATTCGCCGCCCAATGATGAAATGGGTCATCCGACTTTTTCAGATCTTCAGCTTTGAGAAGTAACTGAGAATAATCACTAAGTGCTCGACCAGTCTTCATCTGACCTCCTAAACAGATTTTGAAGGAACACCGTTTGAAAACATTGGGATTAAATGAGCCCCAGCGCAGGCTCAATATGCTGCGCCGGGGTTGATAGCTAATCAGTGCGTTGATTCATCTTTATCGTCCGCGGGCATGACTTCCGCATCGCCGACTTTATGTTCAAGCGCCTCCACTTGCTGCTTAATGGGTATCACCTTAGGCTTCATAGCCTCCGGAATCTCCTTGACCAAGCGAATCATTAGGAGACCGTTTTCCAGCTGGGCACCGGCAACTTCAATATAGTCAGCCAAATTAAACTTACGCTCAAACGCACGGTATGCGATGCCTTGATGCAAATAACGGTGCTCGGAATCCTGCTTTTTGTCGCCTTTAACGATCAACACGCCGTTATCAACTTTGATATCAAGTTCTGAGCGGTCAAAACCCGCAACAGCCAGCGTAATCGCATACTGGTTATCGTCGAGTACTTCGATGTTGTACGGTGGATAGCCGGACGAAACATGGTCGTTGGTGAGCGCGCTATTCAGTAGTGACGCCAAACGATCAAAGCCAACACTATTTCTGTACAGTGGGGAAAGATCAATTGCGTTCATGATATATCCTCCTAAAGAAGCGATACAAAACAAAAACAAGTGACGCCTCAGCCAACCTTACGTTTAAGCGATGACCTCGGCTACTTATTTAAATAGGGCCAAGCAAAGGAAGTTCAACGCCGGTTTTTAATACGATTTTTTATAAAGCATTAGCCGTTTATGTATAAAAAGACATTAAGATCTTTTTAACCATTCCTGCTTGGTGGAATTGACCTGCCTTGACGCATCACTATGCCAAGGAACTTATGGAGACCTTGTTGAATTCTTCGAGGAACAGCCAATCACCGCAGTGGATCACACCCAAAGGTATGCTTTGCTTATAACGCAGCAATCAATGCCCTTGCGGTTTGTTTCGCTTTGAGTGCTGCCGATCGATCTCCCTGCACATACGCAACGGTGATCGCCCCCTCTTTAAGCAGACTCAGGGCATTGCTTATCTGAACCACTGTATCGGAGTCCGTTATAAAGCTCTCCACCTGATTGGTGATTAGCTCAACGACCAGCTGTTTATGGCGAGAACACTGCTGATGCAGTGGATGCTCCAGTTCGCTGTACTCCCCACTCACGTTGATAAAGAAACAACCGTGGAATGGCAGCAACACATCAACGCGGTCATTAAACCAGTCATCCAGCGCATCAAACAGTGCGTCTATCTTTTCGATTCCAAGCGGTGCCGCTTCCAGCCGTGCTTGCAGCCAGTTACGGAAGCACTCATCACGATATTCCAGCACCGCCAACACAAGATCGTCTTTGCTACTGAAGTGATGGTAGAGGGTTTTCTTGGCCACACCTGACTCAGCCAGTATTTCGTTGATACCCACGGCATGAACGCCTTTTTGGTAGAAAAGTGTGAAGGCGGTGGTAATCAGGTGAAGGCGTTTTGGAGACATAAGGATCGAAATTGGGCTGAAAGAAACGATGTTGACACAGGTAGACCGACCTGTCTACCATGCAACAAAAGTAGACAGGTCAGTCTACTTTCAAGCACATCACCAAGCTGAACATAAGCGGAGACCAACATGCCTGCACTTCAATCACTCTTAAAAAGCGATGGCGCCGCCCTACCGCCGAAGCAGTCGGTCAGCAACATTCTACTGGCGGGGATCGGTGGATTTGTGGCAATTGCGGTACTGGCATACCTCGCCCAAAACCTGGAGGCCGTATTGGTGCTGGGTTCGTTTGGCGCCTCCTGTGTGCTGGTGTTTGGCTTTCCGGACGCACCCTTTTCACAGCCTAGAAATGTGGTTGCAGGCCACCTGCTGAGTTCATTCGTTGGGCTGCTGTTCCTCACACTGTGCGGCCCAACCTGGTGGTCTGTCGCACTCGCAGTAGGCACAGCGATTGCGCTGATGATCGCCACCCGCACCGTCCACCCACCGGCAGGCTCAAATCCGGTAATTGTGTTCCTGACTCAACCGGCGTGGGACTTTTTGCTGTTTCCAACGCTTACCGGGGCGCTGCTTCTGGTGGTGGTTGCCGCTCTTTATAACAATCTGATGCGGAAAACGAACTATCCGAAGTATTGGTAAACGGGGGATTCTGGCCACCAAGAGAAACCACACGGCAGATCTATACTGATAGCAGGTCCCGTTTCCATCTGATCTATTAAACATCCTGCTATGCAGCCAATCACCGTAGCCGAACTTGAGCAACACCTTCCTCTGGAACATCTGAGAGATGGTTCCATTTTTGGCGCGCTGTCTCCGCGTGGTGTTGAGTTCCTGGTAAACCAAGGCACGTTATACCGAGTGGAAGAAGGCGAGCGAATCTATGATTTTGGTGATCAGGGAAGTAGCTTTTTTATCGTATGCCAGGGCAGCCTCAGCTTCCTGACACAATACGAAAACGAGTGTTATCACACCCGTAATGTCACCTTTGGGGAGGAGACCGGGTATGTATCGATGATCGCCCTGCAATCCCGCTCCGGGTATGCGGTTGCCCGCGAGGACAGCATTATTCTGGAAGTCTCAACGGATCTCTATGGTCGACTGCATGAAGAGATACCGTTCGATTTCGGGATTATCACCCTTAACCTTGCCCGAGATATGGCGCGTACCATCATCAAACTCCGGCAAACCCTGGTCAAAAATTCGATCCGCTATTGGTAAGTCGATTTATCAAATTCGCCGTCGAGTATCAGGTTCCCGTCACCGGGTTAACCCCGTATCTTCTTGCAAATCTGGCCTATGATTGAGATAGACACGGCCATCAGAGTGACAACTTCCCGCCTCCGGAGGACCGCAAATCCAAGGGCTAAGACACCCCAAGCAGCCCAGTAAAGTAACAACCCCACACAGTGCTCCTAAGGCGCACAAGGTTCAGCCTCATGTCAAAAAACACGCTCACCATCCGCGACAACCGCACCGGTAAAACCTTAGACCTTGAGATCCAGCAGGGGGTAGCCG
This sequence comes from Pontibacterium sp., assembly GCF_964228735.1. GTDB lineage: Bacteria > Pseudomonadota > Gammaproteobacteria > Pseudomonadales > Balneatricaceae > Pontibacterium. The sequence goes on from NZ_CAXRBQ010000095.1 coordinate 6,362, forward strand.
GTCCACCTGTGGTGGACATACGGGGCCTTTATGGGGAAATGGGCCTTTTCACGCTGGACCCGGGTTTCAAATCAACCGCATCCTGCACCAGCCACATCACGTTTATCGACGGTGAAAAAGGCATTCTGCTGTATCGCGGTTACCCCATTGAGCAGTTGGCGGAGAAAAGCAGCTTTAGCGAAACCGCCTATCTGTTGATGAAAGGGGAACTGCCCAACCAGCAGCAACTTGATCAGTTTAATGATCTACTCACCCACCACACGATGGTGCACGAGCAGCTGCTGAACTTTTACCAGGGGTTCAGGCGCGACGCCCACCCGATGGCGATCATGGTTGGTGTAGTTGGCGCCCTCTCCGCCTTTTACCATGACTCTCTGGACATTCATGATCCACAGCACCGGGAGATCTCCGCGATCCGCTTGCTGGCGAAGATCCCGACCATCGCCGCGGCCTCCTATAAACATTCAATCGGGCAGCCGTTTATCTACCCGGACAACAACCTCGACTACTCCAGCAATCTATTGAAAATGCTCTTTGCAGTGCCTAGCGAGGAATACGAGGTCAATCCGGTCGTGGCCCAGGCGCTGGACAAAATCCTGATTCTACATGCCGATCATGAGCAGAATGCGTCTACCTCAACAGTGCGCCTGGCCGGTTCCACCGGTGCCAACCCATTTGCAGCGATCTCGGCGGGTATTAGCGCCCTCTGGGGGCCACTGCATGGCGGTGCCAATGAAGCGGTACTCAGCATGCTGCACGAGATCGGCGACGTTAAACACCTGCCTAAATACCTCAAACGGGCCACCGATCCTGATGATCCGTTCAGATTGATGGGCTTTGGTCACCGGGTATATCGTAACCACGATCCACGCGCACGTGTGCTGCGGAAAGAAGCACAGAACGTATTAGACGCGCTTGGGCGTCATGATGACCCTCTGTTCAAACTCGCATTGGAGCTGGAACGAATAGCACTGGAAGACGACTACTTCATCAAGAAAAAACTGTATCCGAATGTGGACTTCTACTCGGGTATTATCGAGAGTGCGATGGGCATCCCATCAAACATGTTTACCGTGATGTTTGCCCTTGCCCGATGTGTCGGCTGGATCGCCCAGTGGAAAGAGATGATCGTCGATAAGGATCAAGTGATCGGACGTCCGCGACAGCTCTATATAGGTGCTGCACAACGCGATTATGTGCCGCTCATCAAACGCTAAATACTGACCTACAACGTCTCCGCTCCGGTTTATATAAGCTTGGTAAAAACCGGAGCACAAGGCGTGTCAGTCTGCTGGCGGGAAATGAGACCGCAGGGCCTGTTTGAGCTGTTCAACCTCCGCCTCCAACGCTACTAATGTGTCAGGGGCTGCCTCAAGTTCACCGTCTCGTGCCATGAGTTCCAGCTGGAGCGCATTGGCCACAGTGCGTTTCGCTGCAAACACGGCTGCGCTACCTTTCAAGGTATGCGCCGCGCGCCGCAGCGCCACGGCATCCCCCGCAGCCAGCGTAGTCTGGATCTCAGCCATCAATTTCGGGCACTCGGCGTAAAACAGCGCGACCAGATCCTTTAAGATCTCCATATCACCTCCAACCTGCTCTAAGGCGCCATCTGGATCAAACACCTCTCGGGAAGCAGGCGCTGTTTCAACAAGCTTCTCTTGGGTCTGAACCTCTTTGCTCTCTACCTCTTTGCATGCCTCTTCTGCGGGTGTTTTCTGAAGTGAGTTCTCCCCTGTTACGCCCATTGCTGGCATGCCTTCTTCAGATGCCGCAGCTTTCACCACCTGCTCGATCGTGTCGTAGAACTGCTGGGAACGGATCGGTTTCGGAATATAGTCATCCATCCCAGCATCCAGGCATTGCTCCCGATCCCCCTTCATCGCATTGGCGGTCATGGCAATAATCGGCAGGTGCGATGCGCCACCGGCTTCCATTTCCCGAATACGCTGGGTGGCCTGGAAACCATCCATTTCCGGCATCTGCACATCCATCAATACCAGATCGAAACGCTCCCGTTCGTACCGCTCAACGGCTTCCTTACCGTTATTGGCAACAACGACGGAATAACCGCGCTGCTCTAGCAACTTGGTAGCGACCTTCTGGTTTATCAGCCCATCTTCGGCGAGTAGAACATGCAGAGATGCCACCCCTGGCATGGATGCCGTATCCGAGACCGCCACTTCCTCTGGCTGGGTAATTAATCCCTTCAAACTAAGAATGACATCCAGCAGATTGGACTGTTTCACGGGTTTGGTCAGACAACGGGCGATCCCTCTGTCCTGAAGGCTTACCGTTTTTTCGGACTGACCGACGGAGGACAGCATAATAATTGCCATATCAGCATAACGAGAATCTGCCCTTAACCGCTGCGCCACCTCAAAACCATCCATGCCGGGCATCATCATGTCCAACAACATTAGGTGATAAGGTCTACCCGCCATCCGGGCCTGTTCCAGTTTATCCAGTGCTTCAGCTCCCGAAGCAGCAGTATCAGGTTTCATGGCCCAATTGAGCAGGATCTCCTTTAGGATGCGCCGGTTGGTATCGTTGTCGTCAACAATCAGTACCGGCAGTTCATGTAGAGCGGACAGATCCCTCGGCGGCTCGGCAGAAACGCCCTGCTGGCGCTTCAGGACCAAGGTGAAATGAAAGGCTGTGCCCACCCCAGCTGTACTGTCCAACGACATCTCGCCGCCCATCATATCCACCAGTTGGGAAGATATGGCCAATCCCAGGCCGGTACCGCCAAAGCGACGGGAGATGGAACTGTCGACCTGACTGAAGGAGTCGAAAATATGTTGTTGCTGTTCTGGCGGAATGCCAATGCCGGTATCACTGACGGAAAACAGCAGCGAAACCTCTTCGGCTGTTACCGCTTGCTGCCTTACTTCGACCAGTATTTCCCCCTGTTCGGTAAACTTGATGGCATTCCCGACCAGGTTGACGATGATCTGCCGCAGGCGTCCCGGATCACCAATCAACGCATCGGAAACCTCCGGCGGAATATGCCCGACCAGCTCCAGCCCCTTTTCGGAGGCCCTGACAGCAAGCGCCTGCAGAGTGTCACCCAGCGTATCCCGTAGCTTGAAGTCAATCGCCTCCAACTCCAGCTTACCGGCTTCGATTTTTGAGAAATCGAGGATATCGTTCAACAGCCTTAATAAGGTGTCCGCTGATTGCTGGATCAGGCTCAGATACTCCCGTTGTTGGGTTGAAAGCAGGGTATTTCCGAGCAGTTCGGACATGCCGATCACACCGTTCATGGGAGTCCGGAT
>NZ_CAXRBQ010000096.1:0-6508 GCF_964228735.1 Pontibacterium sp.
TTCTCTTCCGATCTAAAGATGTGATCAGCAACCCGGGTATCTACCCAAGCGAAGAGGTGAAGGCAACACTGTTCACCCAGAACGCGCACACTGCGAAGTTCGACCGCTTGCTGACCCGTGCCTGGACCAACGTGAAAACAGGTCGCTAACAGGTTTTAGATATTGATATAAAAGGGGAAACTCGGTTTTCCCTTTTGTTTCCACAGCCGATGTCTAGATAAGTGTTTTGGTGTACAGAGCATTTATTTAGCAACTTCCATCTTGGAAGTTCTGTGCTGGTTCGGTGTGAACAGTTCGAGCAGTGTAACCACCGGGCACTTTCAGAATTACCAAATAAGAATAATATGAGGGCATGGTATGACTTCCTCTCAGGTGATCGATATGCAGAGTTCTACAGTGGCGGCCGCCAAAACAGTGCCGTCCTGGAAGCAGGATGGTGCTGAGCCATTCGTGAAAATTGAGAACATTACCAAGAAATTTGGTGAGTTCACTGCAGTCGATAACGTATCTCTGGATATTTATAAAAGCGAACTGTTCTGCCTGCTGGGTGGTTCCGGCTCCGGCAAAAGTACTCTCTTGCGTATGCTGGCGGGGTTTGAGGCTCCAACCAGCGGTCGCATTCTGATCGACGGCGTTGATATGGCGGGTATCCAGCCATGGAAACGTCCTGTGAACATGATGTTCCAGTCCTACGCGCTGTTTCCGCACCTGACTGTGGCGGACAACGTGGCGTTCGGTTTGAAGCGTGAAGGCGTCTCCAACAGCGAAGCGAAAAAGCGTACGGCAGAGATGCTGGATATGGTTCAGCTGGGACATCTGGGCAAGCGTAAACCACATCAGTTGTCCGGCGGTCAGCGCCAGCGTGTGGCACTGGCCCGTTCCCTGATTAAACGTCCAAAACTGCTGTTGCTGGATGAACCGCTGGGTGCACTGGATAAAAAACTGCGTGAAGAGACCCAGTTTGAGCTGATCAACATCCAGGAAGAGCTGGGTGTGACCTTCGTGGTGGTAACCCACGACCAGGAAGAGGCGATGACGCTGGCGACCCGCATCGGCGTGATGAACAACGGTGTGATCGTGCAGACCGACGAGCCACACGATGTGTACGAGTATCCGAACAGCCGTTTCGTGGCGGAATTTATCGGTTCCGTGAACCTGTTCGAAGGCCAAGTTACCGAAGATGAGCCGGACTTCGTACGCATCGCATCACCGGAAGCGGGCGCGTCGCTGACTATCAACCACGGCATCAGCTGTGCACCGGATCAGGTGGTGCATGTGGCTGTCCGTCCTGAAAAGATCCATATCAGTCACGAACGTCCGGAACAGAAAGACAACTACCTGCAGGGTGAGATCGAAGAGATCGCCTACATGGGTAGCCTGTCGGTATTTAAGGTGCGCCTGCCAAGCGGCAAAGAGGTACGCGTCACGCAACCGAACTTCACCCGTCATATGGGCGAACGCTTTACCTGGAATGACAAAGTGTTCCTGTACTGGGATGAAGACAGCAGCGTGGTACTGACGTCATGAGTATTTCGACCGGTTCAGCGTGGGTCGACGGCTCTTCGTCGTTGATGAAACGCTATAAAATCTTACGGGGTACAAACTGGGGTAAGGCCGCTGTTGTTGGTGTTCCGGCGATCTGGCTGGCTGTGTTCTTCTTTGTACCGTTCCTGGTTGTGTTCAAGATCTCCCTGTCGGAGACTGCCATCGCCGTGCCTCCATATACCTCTCTGCTGGAGTGGGATGTGGAAGAGGCGTACATGACCTTCAAGTTGAATTTGGGTAATTACCTCTACCTGTTGGAGGACGCGTTCTACCTGGATGCGTACCTCAGTTCGATCAAGATTGCAGGCGTTTCGACGTTCTTTGCACTGATTGTGGCATTCCCGATCGCGTACCTGATCGCCCGTAGCGAAGGTTCCCGACGTGGCCTGCTGCTGGCGCTGGTAATCCTGCCGTTCTGGACCTCCTTCCTGTTGCGTGTATACGCCTGGATGGGGTTCCTGAAGAAGAACGGTATTGTAAACGAGTTCCTGCTCTCCATCGGTATCATCGATCAGCCGCTGATCATGCTGCAGACTGACTTCGCCGTGTATATCGGTATCGTCTACACCTATCTGCCGTTCATGGTGCTGCCGCTGTACAGTGCGCTGGAGAAGATGGACATGACCCTGCTGGAAGCAGCTGAAGATCTGGGTTGTACGCCAATGAAAGGTTTCTTCCTGATCACCGTGCCGCAGGCGATGCCGGGCATTATCGCAGGTTGTTTGCTGGTGTTTATCCCGGCGGTGGGTGAGTTCGTCATCCCTGCGTTGCTGGGTGGTTCTGATACGTTGATGATTGGACGCGTGCTGTGGGACGAGTTCTTCCTCAACCGCGACTGGCCGATGGCATCTGCCGTGGCAATTGTGATGCTGGTGGTGCTGGTACTGCCGATCATGCTGGTACGTAACAGTCAGGGTAAACAGGAGGCGATCTGATGCAGCGTAAATCTAATTTCCTCAATATCACGGCGGGACTGGGATATCTGTTCCTCTATGCGCCGATCATTGCCCTGATTGTTTACAGCTTTAACGCCTCCAAACTGGTAACCGTTTGGGGTGGCTGGTCCATTAAATGGTATGTGGAGCTGTTTAAGAACGATCAGATCATTGAAGCCGCATTGCTGAGTGTGAAGATCGCGTTTGTCAGCGCCTCGCTGGCAGTGGTGCTGGGCACCATGGCGGGTTACGTACTGAGCCGCTTCGGACCGTTCCGCGGTAAGATGATTCTGTCTGGCTGGATTACCGCACCGCTGGTAATGCCAGAGGTCATCACCGGTCTCTCCCTGTTGCTGCTGTTCGTGGCGATGGAAGGGATGTTCGGTTGGCCGTCCGGTCGTGGCACCGGCACTATCATCATCGCACACACCACGTTCTGTATGGCGTATGTGGCGGTGATCGTGCAGGCACGTTTGTCCTCCCTGGATGAAACCCTGGAAGAGGCTGCGATGGATCTGGGCGCTAAACCAAGCTCGCTGTTCTTCCTGGTGACGCTGCCGCTGATCATGCCGGCGATCATTTCCGGCTGGTTGCTGTCATTCACCCTGTCGCTGGATGACCTGGTAATTGCCAGCTTCGTATCCGGTCCGGGTAACAGCACGCTGCCGATGGTGATCTTCTCCAAAGTGCGTCTGGGTGTAACCCCAGAGGTGAACGCACTGGCAACGATCATGATTGCGATCGTGGCGATTGGTGTGATTGCCGCCATGTGGCAGATGCGCCGACAGGCGCGCCTGATGAAGCCTGAATAAATCAGGTGTCTAAAGAATTGGAGTGGCTGTCAGTACACCGGTAGCCACTCCACTCAGTAGTATTATCGCTGCCATGTATTGCAGCGCAGTTTTGCAGGTAAAAGTAATGAAGATTGGTATCCTCGCAACCGGTATCACACCGGATGAGCTTCTGAATCAGTACGGCTCCTATGCGGATATGTTTGTGCAGCTGTTTGATAAAGCGCAGCGCCAGTTTGAATATGAGCTGTTTGATGTACGCGACGGTATTTTCCCGGAGAGTGCTGAGCAGTGTGACGGCTGGATCATCACCGGTTCCAAGTTCAACGTGGATGAAAACCGCGACTGGATGCAACGCCTGAAGAAGCTGATCCTGGAGATCGACGCAACCGGAAAGCCGATGCTGGGTATCTGCTTTGGTCACCAGATCATCGCCGAAGCGTTTGGCGGCAAGGTGGAATCCTTTACCGGTGGTTGGGGTGTGGGTCTGCACAGCTACAACCTGATCGGTGAAAACGACTTCATCGCTGACCAGCCTGAGTCGTTTACTATCAGTGCGATGCACCGTTACCAGGTGACTGAGAAGCCGGAAAATGCCGTGGTGTTTGCTGAATCTGATTTCTGTGAGTTTGCAGGCTTGGTGTATGGCGACAACATCCTGACATTCCAGGCGCACCCGGAATTTAACCTGCAGTACGAAGATGCGCTGGTAGCTCTGCGCAAGGGTGCCGTCATTCCAGACGATACCGCGGATGCAGGTTTGGCATCCCTGCGACAGGAGGGGGCGGCAACCGACTCTCTGGTCGTGGCTCAGTGGATGGCAGACTTCCTGCAGCGCAAGAGCGCCTGATCATTTTTCGCGGCTATCTGGATCCCCGGATAGCTGCTTTTGCATTTCTTATTTTTCAATAATTCTCACGACGCTTCGGACTTGTTCGCGGGTTCTTTACGTCCGGATATTGTAAAAATCTCCGGGTTAGCTCCACTTTGCCTGCAGCATGGCTGAATCGGTAGTAAAGCGGGAGTCCAGGTATGAATCTTTCCGTCAGTCAGCGAATTGTGCTGACCATGGCAGTCACGCTCGTGCTCTTTCTGGCGACCTCTCTGGTGGCCTATCAAAGCTTTAACGCGGTCAGCACCCAAGTGGGTTCTGTGATCCGTGATGCCTCACCACGGGTATATATCGGGGCCAATCTCCGGGCCAATCTGGCGGATACCAAGTATCTGTTACTCGACTTCATTAGCGGTTCCAGCGGACAAAACAGCAAGCAGGTTAATGCGCAGCTGGGCTCTTTACGGTCGTTGTTTGAGGATGACTTTGCCACTCTGGAAGGGCTGGAGAGCGGTAGTGCCGAGGTTGCGCAGATGAGGTCGCTGACCGAACAGATCTTTGATCACTCGGCGCAGATCGTCGAGCAAAAATCCCGTTATCGTGCCGAACAGGCACATATCGCAAAGCAGGCCGAAGAGTTCCAGTACCTCACCGACGAGATGGGCTACACACTGGAAGATCTGCTGCACGAAGAGTTCCGCTTTGATTACCTGAAGGTTCTGCGTCCGATCCGCGATGATATCGCCTACCTGAACGGTAAGGTGGCGGAACTGATGCAAACCGACGATCCAAAACGCTTGGAGATGTTGGGCGCTGAGGTGAAGAAATACCTGGATCGTCTATCGCAGTTGATCCCGGCGGTGGAAAAGCTGGATAAGGAAGCCCATGAATCCATTATCGAGATGTGGGTGCCATACCAGCAGCAATTGCAGGGCGAAGATCTGACCCTGACCTCCTACCTACAGTCGATGGATGCGCAACGCAGTTCCGAAGCTTTACTGACCGAAACGGCGATGTTGGTTTCGCAGAATACCCAGATGATTAACAGCTTTATCGATGCGGCACGCCAGTACGCCCATGCGGCGGAGCAAACCACCGATGAAACAATTGCAGATGGCAAGCTGCTGATTGCGGCGGGCACGTTGCTGGCGGCGCTGTTCTCTGCGTTTGTTGGGTTCCGTCTGGTGACCTATCTGCGCCGTTCGCTGGAGCAGGTGGTGAGTGGTATGGGACGGATCGCCTCCGGTGATCTTTCCACCCAGCTGGAGGTGCGCGGTAACGACGAACTGACCCGTTTGGCGGAAAGCACCAATGCGCTGTCCAAGGAGCTGCGTCATCTGGTGCAGGAGATCGTACTGACCGTAGAGGAGGTACACAGCACCGCCGGTGCCAGCCGTGAGATCAGCCGTAACACTCTCGGAGGTGTTGAGCAGCAGGGGCTGCAGAGTGCCCGTCTGGCGGCAACGGCGACCGAGATGGAAGCCAGTGCTGCCGAAGTGGCCGCCCACGCAGATCAAACCCTTAACGAAGCGTTGGATGCGGAATCGGTACTGGAAGCCAACAACCGCTCGTTGCAGGAGAACAGCCGGGCGATCAGCGCGCTGGCAGGGCGGGTAACCACGTCGATGGATGAGGTGAAATCCCTGCAGCAACACAGCGAATCGATCAGCGAAGTGATCGACGTGATTCGTTCCATTGCCGAGCAAACTAACCTGCTGGCGCTGAATGCGGCGATCGAGGCGGCCCGTGCCGGTGAGACTGGACGTGGTTTTGCGGTAGTGGCAGATGAGGTACGTTCATTGGCGAATCGAACCCAGGGCTCGATCAGTGCAATCGAAGAGACCGTGCTGAACCTGCAGAACGGTGCGGAAACCACCGTGCGGGCGATGTCTACTTGTTCAACAGAAGCAATCAGCTGCAGTGAGAATCTGGATCAGAGTACGGAAACTCTAAGAAGCGTAGTGGCAGCTGTTCAGCGTATGCGGGAGATGAACTCCCAGGTAGCGACAGCGACGGATGAGCAGAATGCGACGGTACGAGATATCAGCCAGAGCCTTACCGAGATCAATCAGATTATGGAGGGTACCACCCGTGGTGCTGAGCAGGCTGCATCGCAGAGTGAATCGTTGCTGCAGTTGTCGGATAACCTGTCCGGCCTAGTGAAGCGGTTTACGGTGTAAGGTGGTTTGGACCACATTGTAGGGCAGGCTTTAGCCTGCCGGCAGCCTAAAGGCTGCCCTTGTATCTCTCCAAGATGGGTGGTTAGCTACCGTCCATCGTCAGAAGTCGGTGAGTTTGTGGCTGCCCTTAGTCCCTAAGGCTGTTCTGTAGATTAAACCCCGACTTCCCCTTATCTCAGAACTGAATGGTATCAAAGCGCTCTGAATTTCAGATGATGCTGCATT
>NZ_CAXRBQ010000097.1:0-14685 GCF_964228735.1 Pontibacterium sp.
ACCTTTTGGAGTAGGGATATTCCCTGCCTTGTTATTTTTATACACGCCCATTTACACGACTGCAAATAGACTTGAGCCTCCATATACAGCTAGCAAGCCATAACCGCCAAGCCCCTCCCGTTAAGGCGATTGGCGGTTTCCTTCTTATCCCTTGATAATGTTGTACTCAGGACCGAACGGGAATCGGGTGATGTTTTCTGCACCCTCCTCGCCTACAACCAGAATGTCGTGTTCGCGGTAACCACCAGCACCTGGCATACCTTCCGGCAGCATCAGCATCGGTTCCATAGACACAACCATGCCCGGCTCCAGAACGGTTTCGACGTCTTCACGCAGCTCCAGGCCCGCTTCACGGCCGTAGTAGTGGCTCAAGGTGCCAAAGGAATGACCGTAGCCGAAGGTGCGATACTGCAGTACATCGTGCTTCAGGAAGATCTCATTCAGTTCGGCGGCGATATCACAGCAACGTGCGCCCGGTCGAATCAGTTCCAAACCTTTGCGATGCACTTCACAGTTGATCTCCCACAGTTCCAGATGACGATCGGAGGCATACTCGGCAAACAGGGTGCGCTCCAATGCCGTGTAGTAACCTGCAATCATTGGGAAGGTATTCAAACTCAGAATGTCGCCAGCCTGTACCTTGCGACTGGTCACCGGGTTGTGAGCGCCATCGGTGTTGATACCGGACTGGAACCAGACCCAGGTATCCATCAACTCCCCATCCGGGAAAGTACCGGCGATCTCTCGAACCATTGCCTGTACGCCCGCCAGGGCGATTTCGTACTCAGGCACGCCTACAGCGATTGCATCACGAATGGCTGCACCACCCACATCAGCAACCCGAGCCCCCTGTTTAATCAACGCAATCTCTTCATCGGATTTGATCATGCGCATTTTCATGGTGGGTACGCCGATATCTGTGAATTCGGCATTTGGCAGAATGGCCTTCATCTTTTCCAGATTCTGCAGCGGCATGTGGTCGTACTCGACGCCCACTTTGCCCCCATCCTTGATCAGCTGCTTCAACGCGTGGAAGAAGTTGTCTTTCTGCCAGTCGGTGTACACCACGTTGTCGCCCAGTTGATTGCGGCGATAAGGCTGGCCACCATCAATATTGGCAGTCACCGTAGTGTAAGAATCCTGAGTAACAACCAGTCCATAGTCACGGCCGAAACGGCAGTAAACGAAGTCACTGTAGTAATTGATGTTATGGTAAGAAGTGAACACGACGGCCTGCAGGTCATTTTCCGCCATGTAGCGACGAAGTTTCTCCAGGCGGGAATTCATCTCCTCCTTCGAAAACGTTGGACGTACTTTTTCGCCGTTTGGAATCGACAAAGTGTGTGGCATCTGCATCTTAGAAATCCTCTTTATTGTTTTAATTAATCACTCTTTACCCATGACGCTTTCAGGTCTTCGGGTGAAAATCGCAAGCGAGTCAGCTGCTACGGATCCAGACTATCCGCCTTTACGTCATAACAGAAATCAATAGTTAAAATGTTTCCATTAAAATTACAAATGCCATAGCAACACCCTGATTTGCCGGGAGGTCGTTGAAAGAAAGGAGGGACAAAATGTATGGAAATTACGTCAACACAGGGAGTTTGACGTTAAAAAGGACTTAGCGTAGGGCGCTGAAAATGGCGATTCAACAGCGCATATTTCCATCACAGGCACCAGCGGCTGCAAGCGGGCTTGCCTTACAATGCCTGGCGCTGGAATGCTACCGCTTGGCCTGTAACTGCAATCTACTGGGTATCTTCAGCTTGCCAACATCAACAAGGAGCAGATCGCATTCCGTTTTAAAAGGTGTAACACCGTGTAGTTAGACCAACTTGCTATTTACCCTGGCACTGTGAGTTGATCACAGCTATCTTGATTTAAAGCGAACAAACGTAGTGCGAACACGCCTCAAGCAAGCGAGCCGGCATACCACCTGTTGTTCGCTTCCCCGCAATGTAAGCCCTCGCCTGTGAATCAAGAGGGATCCTGTCATGCCGAGCCTTCGAACCAAACAGCTATCCGTACTGACCATGAATACCACAGGCTTCACCGCCTGTTTTGCCGTCTGGGTGATGTTCTCCATCATCGGTATTCCCATCAAAGACACTCTGCAGCTATCTGACACAGAGTTCGGTTTGTTAGCCGCAACCCCCATACTCACCGGCTCCCTACTGCGTCTGCCTTTGGGCATGTTAACCGATCGATTTGGCGGACGGCCGGTGTTTTTCTGTCTGATGGTCGCCATTATTGCGCCGCTGTATCTCATCTCGTATGCGACTCAGTTCTGGCAGTTCCTGGTGTTAGGTCTTTTTGTCGGCTCAGCTGGCGCCTCCTTCTCGGTCGGTATCGCTTACACGGCACGCTGGTTTGATAAAGCAAATCAGGGCTTTGCCATGGGGATCTTCGGCGCAGGTAACGCAGGTGCCGCGCTCACCAAGTTTGTCGCGCCTTCCATCGTATTGGCCTGGGGCTGGCAGGCGGTACCGCAGATCTACGCAGCAGCAATGACGGTGGTAGTGGTTCTGTATTGGTTATTCACCTATTCAGATCCGGCCCATAAGGTGGAAGCCAATGTAACCATCGCTGACCAGCTGCGGGTGCTGGAGGATCCCAGAGTCTGGAAATACTGTCAGTATTACTCGGTTGTCTTTGGCGGCTTTGTCGCACTGTCACTGTGGATGACCAAGTACTACATCAGTGAATACGGCCACGACATCCGCACGGCAGCGCTACTGGCATCAATCTTTGTTCTGCCCTCTGGACTGATCCGCGCACTGGGCGGCTGGCTGTCCGACCGATTTGGCGCTCACACCGTTACCTGGTGGGTGATGTGGGTATCGGTCGCCTGCCTGTTTTTGATGTCCTATCCCCCCTCGCAGATCCTGATTCAAACCGTAGAGGGTGATCCGCTGACCATGTCCATTAAACTGCCGGAATGGTTGTTTACGATCCTGTTGTTTATCGTGGGTATCATGTGGGGGCTGGGCAAGGCATCGGTCTTCAAATACCTCTCGGACGATTACCCCACTCAAATTGGGGTGGTGTCCGGTGTGGTTGGCCTGGCCGGCGGCTTGGGTGGCTTTCTGCTGCCGATCCTGTTCGGCATCCTGTTGGATTGGACGGCGGTCAACAGCACCTGCTTTATGCTGCTGTTCGGCACCACGCTGGTGTCTCTCATGTGGATGCAATATTCAGGCGAACGTCAAAAAGACCGGGAGCTGAAGCTATTGATGCAGGAGCATGCCATCGACAAACTTGAGTAGTCGCAGTTGCCGATCCGTATCCAGCTCACAGATATATCCAATTGTATGGGCAAGAGCTAAATGACACAGTCGGTACCGCAGCAGCTGCGCCACCCCGGAATCGCTTAGCGGAAATCCGCGTAAACCCTCGCCCAATCGGGCGGGGATATAAGCGGGAAGCGCGGTAGCGCTTCTATGATTACTAATTTCTATTGACTACTGTCTATATATACAGCACCCTGATGTTTATGTTAAAGGCCACAAAAGTACGCATCTACCCGACACCCGAGCAGGCGGAATACCTCAACCGCCAGTTCGGCGCGACGCGGTTCGTGTACAACAAAGCCCTGCACATCATCAGCGCGCAGTACAAGCATCATGGCCTGAAACTGAAGGCCAAGAAAGACCTCAAGCCCTTGCTGGCCGTGGCGAAGAAGTCACGCAAGTACCACTGGCTCAAGGAGTTTGACTCCATTGCGTTGCAGCAGGCCTGTATCAATCTGGACAAAGCCTTCGAGCGCTTCTTCGATCCAAAACTCGCTGCCCGTTACCCGCGGTTCAAACGCAAGCACGGCAAGCAAACCAGTTACCATTGCATGAGCGTCAGTGCGGGCGAGAACTGGATCAAGGTGCCGAAGCTGCAGCCCATCAAAGCCCGGATTCACCGCGAGCTGACCGGTAAACTCAAGAGCATCACCCTGTCGCGTACCGTCACCGGTAAATATTACGCGTCGCTGCTGATCGAGGACGGGGCAGCGGCTCCGACCGCGTTGCAAACCGTGGACTCAGTGCTGGGGGTCGATATGGGGCTGACCCACCTTGCCATTGACTCTGAGGGTAACAAGGTCGCCAATCCACGTTTCCTGAAACGTGCTCAAGCCAACCTGCGGCGCAAGCAGAAAGCCCTCTCACGCTGCCAGAAAGGCAGCAAGGGCCGTACGCAAGCCCGCCTGACACTGGCCAAGGCGCATGAGCGCCTGGCCAACGCCCGTGCTGATTTCCAGCACAAGCTGTCCCGACAACTCATTGACGAAAACCAAGCGGTGGTGGTCGAGACACTGAAAGTGAAAAACCTGCTGAAGAACCGCAAACTGGCGAAGCATATCGCAGACGCAAGCTGGTTCAGCTTGATCCAGAAACTGGAGTACAAGGCGAAGGCACAGGGCAAACATCTGGTTAAGATCGATCAGTGGTTTGCCAGCTCCAAGACCTGTTCCGGCTGCGGGCATAAGGTCGATGCTTTGCCGCTGTCGGTTCGCAGCTGGACCTGTCCTGCGTGCTCTACGGAACTGGATCGCGACATCAATGCCGCGATCAACATTCAACAGCAGGGTATTTTGAAATTACGGGCCGAAGGACTGTCGGCTCCTGCCAACGGAGGCTTGCGTAAGTCCGGCCACGCGCCGGTTGCAGCCTGAGAAGTTGGAAGCCTCGCCCGTTAGGGCGGGGAGCAGTCACTCTGCCCGATTGATCATGGATTCCGTGTTCAGATCGGCCTCTCCCGACAGCCGAAGCACTTCCTGGCGCGTAAGATCCCGCAATGCGAGCGACCGCTGCCAGGGACTACCACCAGCAACCGATTCACTGGCAATGGGCTTGCCGATGGAGATAACGATATGCCCACGCCTAGGGAACCAACTTTCAGCGCGTAACATCGACCTGGTCCCACGGATTGCTAAAGGTACGATGGACAGTTCCTGCCGAATGGCGGTGGTAAATGCCCCCAGATGAAAGGCCCGAAGTCCGGGCACACGAGTGAAGGTCCCCTCAGGGAAAAAGAACAACGGATCTCCACCCTTACCTTGCGCTGCGATGCGTGCAGTATCTGCACTTGCCCGATCCGGATCGATACGGTCAACATACTCAACCCCCATCTTATCCAGTAAGAACGAGATCACCTTATTTTCCCTGAACTCCCCTTTTGCGACGAAGCGCACACAGCGAGGTAGAAACGCGACCAATACATACCCATCCAGATAGCTGGCATGGTTACAGACATACACACAGCCTTCTCCCTCCGGCGGCAAATTCTCTAACCCTTCCAGATGTACAGAGGTGCCCGTCAACAGGCTGAGCGTGCGAGCAGCACGGTTGATAACCCACCAGCGCGCCTGTTTCCTGGGTAGCAGAAGGAATACCGGCAGTGAGAGACAAAGCAAGACTCCATAGATCAGCCATCCATACCCCGCAAATGCGTACTCCATAGAACGCTGAACGAAGCGCCTCAATCGCCCTGCCAACTCTCTCACACCAATACGCATCCACTGCTGCCATTGGGGTGACCGCCTGCTGAGCTCGCCCTGCTCATAGAGGGTTTTACAGGCCGATCTACGCACTTTACCGCTGGAGGTTTTTAAGACCTGATTGGGCGCCAGAAGCACCACATCGTCTGCGGGTTGTCCCAACAGATCCACCGCAAGCTGGTTGATCGTTGTGGCCAGTTCTGCCCGACGCGCCTCCTTCTGTTCACGTGTTTCCGCCAGCACGACTAATCGCTCGGTGCCGCGCTCAACATTTTGCGGTGTGTTACGACTGCCAAATACCACCACGCCGCCTTTGCGGATGCCCTTAACATTTCCGACGGCGGTTTCCAGCTCGGCGGGGTGAATGTTGCGTCCCGCCACAATAATCAGGTCTTTCTGCCTGCCGGTCACATAGAGTTCACCATCGCAGATGTACCCAAGGTCCCCGGTCTCCAGCCAGTCACCGTGAAACAGCGCAGCCGTCTGTTCGGGGTTTCGATAATAACCACTTGTTGATGACGGTCCCCGAAATTGAATCCGCCCCTCCTGGCGATCCGGCAATTCGCGATCATTAGCATCCACCACACGCAATTCGTGCTGGGGTATAACCCGGCCACAAGCCACAACATCCAACGCACCTTTATCATCGGCCGTGCTGGGTATTGCCCGACCGGTGCGGGTAAACCGTTCGCGCTCAATTCGGTCTAGCTGCACACCTCGCTGAAGCGTCGGAAAGGCGACTCCCACACTGTTTTCAGCCAGTCCGTACACCGGCATCATCGCGCTGGGATCAAAGCCAGAAGCGGCAAAGCGATCGCAAAATGCAGACAGGGTTTGGGCGCTGACCGGCTCGGCACCGTTGAATGCACAACGCCAGCTGGACAGGTCAAGCTGCGCGAGCGTTTCGTCCTCAACCAGACGGACACAGTGTTCGTAACCAAAGTTTGGGGATGCCGACAACGTCCCCCGATAGCGGTGAATCGCTTCCAGCCAGCGCTGGGGACGGCTGATAAAGGCGAGCGGCGACATGATCACCAGCTGCGCGCCGTGATACAAACTGCCAAACCAGGCACCAATCAATCCCATGTCGTGGTACAGCGGCAACCAACTGACAAACACATCATTGGCACTAGCCTCAACCACCTGCCCCATTGCCCTAACATTCGCCAACAAATTGGCATGGGTCAGCACCACCCCCTTGGGCGTTCCTGTACTGCCGGAGGTGTACTGCAGAAAGGCGATATCATCGGCATGAAGTTTGGGCAGCAGTGGATTATTGCGCCCTTGCCTGAGCTGCTGCACTGTCGCCACATGGCGCAACGAACGTACCCGGCTTTTGAGCAGACCGGCAAAAGGCAAAGCTTCCGCTTGGGTTACCATGATTCCAGCCTGGGCGTTCCGTACGATGCTCACGTGTCGGTTGAGGTGTTCTTCTATCTGGCTGATCCGCCCAGGGGGATAGACAGGACAAGGAATCCCGCCTGCGTACAGGATGCCAAAGAAGCAGTAAAAGTAGTCTTCGCACGTATCCAGCATCAGAACTACGGGCTCATGTGGTTGCAGATCCAGCTGCTGTAATCCCGCTGCTATTTGCACAGCGCCTGCTTTCAATTGGCGAAAACTAAGCGTGACGCCGTCACTTTCGGGGTCATACAATCGAATGTGGGTGCGGTCCGGATCGGTTTGCAGATACCACTCCAGCACATCGGTTAAGGTGCATGCCTGCTCCGGCACAACAGAGGCGCTGTGTAACACCACCTCTATCTGTTCTATCTCCGGCATCACAGAAGCCATCACTCTGGCATGCCCTCCCAGGACGGCACGCAACAGATCACGCGGGGTGTCGGCGCTACTCAGCAGGGTATCCGACAATGCCACGTCAAACGTACGCTCGAGGCGCAGCAACAACTCCACCCTACCCAGACTGTCAAACGCGAAGTCAGTATCCAGAGAGCTATCCAGACTCAGTTCAGCGGAAAAGTGATGTTGGGGATGCAACTCACGCGCAACCTGCTCCACGGTGTAAAGCAGCTGGCTGGCTATTTGGGCGGTATGGTCCGAGTTATCCTTCAAAGCAGTCTTACCCGAGGTCAGGACTCAAGTAACAGTATAGAAAGACTGCCCGGATTACGGGGCTCTGCGACGGTAGAGGGATGAAAAAACAAAAAAATCGATCCCGAGGGATCGCTTAACCATGGCTTCTCTTTAAGAAGAACAAAGGGAACTTAGTTGGAACCGAAGTACAGGTCCGCACCGTAGACTGGATCCAAGGCGTTGCCTGCTTTCAGGTTGCTGTTCTCAACCACCACCTGCTCCAGACCGTCGAAGTGAGACGCGCTGGCAAATTCAACACCGGTGCCGAAGTGGCTGATCTGGCTGGATTCAACCGCAGCAGATGCAGTACCGGCGAAGATAGCGGAAGTCAGGGCGATTACAGTTGCGATGTTTTTCATGTGTGTATCCTCAATATAAAGCTGTCGATGTCGTTCTGTTCGTTAGGATCTGGATGGTTGATCATTCTCATCAGCCCACTGTCATCCACCTGCCGGGCCAGCTGAGCACTGGGCTCGCTTGCGGCTTCCCCTGCCACCAGTGCCATGAAAACCGCACCGATCACTGCCAATTTGAAAAAGCCTGCGTTACTTACCATGACTAACCCGTGTTGCTGTTGAGATTAACCATCATCCTGATAGAATTTTACTTGTGGCTCGCTATTAACTTGCGCACAACCAACTTGCGAACCATAATAGCTAGCAACTTAATTGCGCGCAAGCTAATTGACCGCTATTTAAATAACAATTCAGGATAAGCTTATGAGCCAAATGAATAACGACGACGCCCTCTGCCTGGAAAAGCAGAGCTGTTTTTCCCTCTACAGCGCCGCCAACGCGATGGTGCGCGCTTACCGTCCCGCCCTGCTGGAGCTGGATCTGACCTACCCCCAGTACCTGGCAATGATGGTGCTCTGGTCGGAAGACGGTCTGAGTGTGAAACGGATGGGCGAACGGCTGCACATGGACTCGGGCACCACTACCCCGCTGCTGAAACGCCTGGAAGCGAAAGGCTTATTGCAACGGGTACGCTGCAAACAGGATGAACGTTCCTGCCTGCTGCAACTGACCGATGAAGGTCTGGCACTAAAAGAACGCACGCTGGAAGTGAAAAAGGCGATGGCGTGCAAAGCCCCCCTTACCGAGGAGGAGCTGGCACAGCTGAAAACCCTGTGTGATAAGCTGCGTGTACATCTCTGTGAGATGTGATTTGCAAACACAGCAGAAACAAAAAAGCCTTGGTCAGTTACCAAGGCTTTTTTGATTACACGCGGTTAACCGCGCGATAGAGGTGTGCTAATCAGAACGGCACGTCATCATCAAAGTTTACAGGCGCATTCTGGTCGTAAGCAGGTGTCTGATCAAACCCATCACTCGCTGGCGCTCCGGTCTGAATCTTCCAACCAACCAGGTTGTTGTAATAGCGGCCATTGTACTCACGACCTCGAATATCAAAGGCTACAGTGACTTCCTGCCCTACCTGAAGGCTATCCAGCAAAGCCACTTTATCCTGTACAAATTCCACATTGATGTCCTGTGGATACTTACCATCTTCGACAGTAACCACCATCTCACGCTTAGTGAAGCCACTGTTAAAGGTCTGTGGATCCTGAATTAACTTAACTTTACCGGTCAGCTCGTAAGTCATCCCAATATCCCCTCTACCAAACATATATTCTTACCTCGGCCTATTAAATCAGAACGAAGGAAAGATTACCGCTGATTTCTCTGGGAGTTTTTCACAGCGTCCATCAGCTCACGAAAGCCATGTATGAAGCCGCTAGGCGAGACTATCTGGCGGTACAAATTTTCGAAAGTAACAAGATCCAGTGTTTGCAGCACAAAACCATTAACTATCGACCAGATTGAAACCAGACAACGTGGCGAAATAGGAAAGCGACGCCCAAAAAACACAGCATACGAACAATGTCACCATGATACGCTTTTTACCGGTCCCAAGCCGGGCCGATAACCAAACGCCCAGCGGTATGCCGACAAAAACCGGTGTCAGAGCCATGACACCATAGAAACCGTAGCGCCGCCAGAAACGCAGATACTTACGCAAATGAGGCTTGAATCCTGGCTTACTCTGCCGTTTTGGCAGTAATGTTCCCAGCAGGACATTGATGCGGTGACTGAAGTGCAGAATCACGTACCCGCTGAGCATCGCCCCGCTGACATTAAATAACAACATTTCAAAATACGAAAAGCCGTAAGGAACACTCAGCGCAGGTCCAATATAGGTTTTCCAGAGGCTGAGCAGGAATACAGACTGGATCTGCAATAGATAGATTTCCATGGCCATTCAACTATGTTGTGCTTCCGACGAGGATGCCAACGTATTCGCTAAAAATTGGGCGAGCTCTGTTAATAATTTACCATCTTGCTTACCTGTTTTGCCCGGTTTAAGCGTTACTTCGGCGCAGATGCTCGGCGTACCTGCGTCCGTCAGCTTACCAATAACGTTGGGCATCATCAGGGCGTAAGCCTATTTTCAGGACGGGACAACACAAACAAAAAAGCCTTGGTCATAAACCAAGGCTTTTTCGTATCAAATTTGTCTGGGGTAGGAATTTAGTAATTGCAGCGAACGTGATTGAGCATATCCGGTCGGGATTACTGGCCTACGGCCAGTGTGTCGCATCGCAAGCGCTGCTCGGTTCAAACCCTCTTCTCGGGTTCAATCCTTTCACCACCAACACAAATGAAAAAGCCCCGTACAAGACGGGGCTTTTTCATTTGAATTCTTGGCGGTGAGGGAGGGATTCGAACCCTCGATACGTTTCCGTATACACACTTTCCAGGCGTGCTCCTTCGGCCACTCGGACACCTCACCGAAATGTTGTTTACGTAGTCTTTTCAAACTTCATAACTGCACGCCTGCGTGCTCGTTACCGTCGTCGTAAACGACGACGTTCTCTCCGGCTTCGCCTCCGAGTCAACCACTCGGACACCTCACCGTAATACGTCATGAGCGGCTGCTTAACCCCTCAAACGTGGCGCGTACTTTAATGCACTTATCCTTCTGAATCAAGCAATTAGTTACGTTATTTTGGGTTTATTTTGTAAAACCCAGCAATCGTTCAATTAATCATCAGCCGCTGCACAAACGCTGATCAACAATAAAGCTCATCACTGGATATCAAGCAAAGCTACACGTCCTCGTTCCCACGCAGAGCATGGGAACCAGACAATTCACCAACAATCCTTGTTCAAATTACGCGCAATAAAAAAGCCGCCCGATTTTCATCGGACGGCTAAGCAATGGTAATCGGTTGCTGACTTAGTCAGCCTGGCGACGCAGGAAGGCTGGAATATCCAGGAAATCCATATCGTCGGTGCCAGTGCGTGCAGACTGAACCTCTGGCTCAGGCTCACGCGTTGGTTCGGTTACACGCTTGGACTTTTCCGCTTCTGCGCGGTTGCGCATCGCTGTTGGCAGTTCCAGCTGGCTGTAGTCGGTGGTAACTGTGGAAGCACGACCACCGCCGCTGCTTACCACACGTACTTCCTGCTCAACCTGCTGAGCACGGCCAAGGCCGGTTGCTACAACCGTGACCTTCATCTCTTCAGCCATCTCTGGGTCGATTACAGTACCCACAACGATGGTTGCGCTGTCGGACGCGTATTCTTCAACAATGTTACCCACTTCGGAGAACTCACCCAGGCTCAGATCCAGGCCTGCGGTGATGTTAACCAAGATGCCGCTGGCACCTTTCAGGTCTACATCTTCCAGCAGCGGGCTGTTGATTGCCGCTTCCGTCGCTTCGGTTGCGCGGTTATCACCACGAGCATTGCCGCTGCCCATCATCGCCATGCCCATTTCGGACATTACGGTGCGTACGTCTGCAAAGTCAACGTTGATCATACCCGGACGGATAATCAGGTCTGCAATGCCCTGAACCGCACCTTTCAATACGTCGTTCGCGGTGTTGAATGCGTTGATCAGGCTGGTGTTTTTACCCAGCACTGGCAGCAGTTTCTGGTTAGGGATGATGATCAGGGAGTCGACGTTTTCCTTCAGCTCCTTAATACCCTCTTCCGCAATCGCCAGACGCTTACGGCCTTCGAATGTGAATGGCTTGGTGACCACTGCTACAGTCAGGATACCCATTTCACGGGCAACCTCAGCCACGACAGGCGCCGCACCGGTTCCGGTTCCACCACCCATGCCTGCGGTGATGAACACCATATCGGCACCGGACAGCATCTCTGAGATACGTTCACGGTCATCCATCGCAGCCTGACGACCCACTTCTGGGTTTGCACCTGCACCCAGCCCCTTCGTCATCTCACCGCCGATCTGGATAACAGCCTGTGCAGCCATATTATCCAAGGCCTGCGCATCCGTATTCGCACAGATAAAATCAACACCTTCTACTTCGGTGGTTACCATATGCTGTACAGCGTTGCCGCCGCCACCGCCTACGCCGATCACCTTGATGACAGCATTCTGCGGGATACTATCAACCAACTCAAACATGTCTATTTCCCCTTTAGGCTGGCGCCTACCCTACGCCAGTCGCGCTTTCGCGCCCCTATTTATCACCCGTTAAAAATTTGCCTGAATCCAGGATTTCATCCGATGGATCAGGTTGGGCTGCGTGATCTGAAACTCTGAGCGCTCCGGCTCTACCACTGCCACGCTAGCCCCTTCCTGTTCGTTTGCACTTGCGTGCCTGAGCAACCCGGCCGCCGTCGCGTACATCGGGTTCCCCAGAATATCCGACATGCTGCCAAAGCCGTTTGGTGACGCCAAACGCACGGGCATGTGGAAAATCTCTTCAGCCAGCTCAACTGCACCTTCCATGCGGGCCGTGCCGCCGGTCAGTACGATACCGGCAGGCATCAGTCCCTCGAAGCCGCTGCTCTGCAATTCCTTCTGGATCAGCAGAAACAACTCTTCGTAGCGTGGCTCGACCACTTTGGCCAACTGGTGTCGCGACAGCTCGGCCGACGGACGGTCACCCACACTCGGTACTTTTACCACTTCATGCGCGCTCGCCAGCTGGGACAGTGCACATGCATATTTAACTTTTAATTCTTCCGCATTCGGAGTTGGCGTACGCAACGCCACGGCGATGTCGTTTGACACCTGATCCCCCCCTACAGGGATCACAGCAGTGTGATACAACGCACCACCCACAAAGACTGCTACGTCACTGGTACCTGCGCCAATATCAACAAGACAGACGCCCAGTTCCTTTTCATCTTCTGTGAGTACTGATTCACTTGAAGCCAACTGACTCAGTACCAATGCATCGATCTCCAGGCCACACATCCGTACACACTTCTCAATGTTCTGGACGGCGTTAAGCGCGCCGGTTACTAAATGAACCTTGGCTTCAAGACGCACACCGGACATGCCCAGCGGCTCCTTGATCCCTTCTTCACTGTCGATCGCATATTCCTGCGGAAGAATATGCAGAATGCGCTGATCTGCCGGTGTTGCGATTGCGCGTGCGGCATCAACAACCCGATCCAGATCCTGCTCCGTTACCTCCCGATCTTTCAGCGCCACAATCCCCTTCGAATTGACTGCACTGATATGGCTACCCGCCAGACCGACCATAACCGAGTGTATTTTGCACCCTGCCATCAATTCAGCATCTTCCACTGCGCGCTGAATTGAATTGACGGTTGATTCAATGTTCACCACGACGCCGCGTTTCAGACCACGGGAAGGGTGTGAACCAACGCCCACCACCTCAACTTCTCCGTCCAGTCTGACCTCGGCTACCAGACAAACCACCTTAGAGGTGCCTATATCCAGCGCGACGATCATATTTGAATCAGCCAATGTTTTTCTCTCTCTGTTTGCTTTTTAAACACTAAGCACTTTAGAGCAGATTTAGAGTTTTCACCCATTAATTGAATGAAGATTTTCTCTATGCTGACAAGTAAAGCATGCCTGTGAGAACAATCAAGCCCTAATTTTCATAACAATGTTATCGGCCGGACCAAAGCCCGCTTAAGAGAAAATTTTGTTGTTTTTCAATCGACTACCTTCCCTGCGGGGGCGCAGTTTAACGCGTTCTTTTAATAAACCCAACAGCATCAATCATTTAAAGAATCTGCGAAAAATCAAAACTCAATCTTGATGATTTAAATAATTTTCAAAATTTAATTTTGATTTTTCGCCACATTTTCAATATTTAATATTGATTTTTCACGGGAAATTCAAAACCCAATATTGACGATAATTGACTATTTTTCATACACAATAAATTAACTTCATTGCCACATGACGAGACACAAAAAAGGATGAAAACGGACAGATCAAAAACAACTGTCCCTAGGGGCCGGTGTGCCGATCTGAGCTGTATGCATCAGCGAAGGCAACAGAACACAAGAGAGAAGTCCTCTGGAGAACGCCAGAGGCGATCATACTCAGACCCTAAAAGCCGGGTATGGGAAGCAAGGGGAGATGATAGGTAACTTAACGCTTATAGCTATAGCCGGTATCAAACACACGCCAATCAGCCAATGCGGGATGCTGCTCTACATAGGTACGTATGGTGGTTTTGCCATCTGCCAGGAAACTGCTGTCCAGAAAGTTATTCAGCACGTGCTCGCCCTGTGTACTTGCTGCCTGCAGGCAAAACGCCAGGTAGCGCGGGAACGGCAGAATATCGTCACGCCAGATTACACCGCTGTAGAACTGCCCCACGCGACGCTGATACTCCGCTTCGGTGATGCACTTGTTGAGGCGATAGTCCTGGTCGTTGTACGTCGTGCAGATTCGCCCTTGGGTTGTAACACCCTGCTGATCAACGGTTTCCACCTCCGCCCAACGGAAGCGGTGTTCGCGCTCATACAAGTCGCGAAAAGCGGTTTCGCTGCATTCAAACTGACTGCAGATAATGCTGACGCCGTCTGCGGGCTGGGTTGAGCAAGAGGCAATCTCAAGATCGGTTTCATCAGCCCCGTGGCGACTGAAGAATACGATCCCCACTTTATTGAAGATACGGCGGTAACCGGGCACCTCTACCAGGCGGAAGTTTTCCAGCTCCGGTACGGTTTCGCGTGCCGATTGCTCGGACAATAAGGATCCGTAGCCCACAACTGAGATCATCTTCTACCCACCTGCTCTTCTTTTTCAGACGCCACACCCTCTGGCACAGCATCGGACGCCAGTGACGATTC
>NZ_CAXRBQ010000098.1:0-9974 GCF_964228735.1 Pontibacterium sp.
ATGCCGTGCAATTGAAAAGACAACTTGGCGATATCGATACCAACGATGCTAATCTTACTCATAGTGGACCCCCTATCTAGTGATGCCGGTACAAACTTAATTGTGGCACTTAGGTGGGCGGGTCCATTTCATTTGCTACAGGTTCGAGGCGAAGCTAAACAACGTGAAACCGGAGATTAGATCTCCGGTTTTTCTAGTCCGATCTCCTGGGCGGATTTAGCTATTTTGGCGCGGCGGAGGGCGTCGATGGAGAAGACGATAAAGCCTGCCCATACCAGCATGAAGGTGGTCAGACGTTCCATATCGATCGCTTCACCGAATATGAATACAGCAAGCAGGAAGTACAGCGTTGGTTCGATGTACTGCAGGATTGCGATGCTGGAGAGGTTTTTCATTCGCGCCACACCGAAGGCGAACAGGCCCAACGGCAGGATAGTCATTGGTGCAGTTAGCGCCAGCAACAGACGTACGTTCTCTTCACCCGCTTCCCAGTGGGTCTGCCCTGCCATACCGATCAGGTAAAACAACGCAAATGGCACCATCAGCAAGGCTTCTGCGGCCAGGCCGTTGAGGGTGTCGATCTTCACCTGCTTTTTGATGATGCCGTAACAACCAAATGCCAACGCGATACCCACGGTCAGCCATGGGAAACTATCAAGGCTCATACAGGCATAAAGGAATCCGCCTGCGCAGAGAATCAAAGCGATCAGCTGCAGTGGCGTTAGCCGTTCCCCGAAGAACAATACGCCGATCAGGATACTGATTAGTGGTATCAGGAAGAACGCCAGACTCACCATCAAGACCTGTCCGTTGGTTGCCCCCCACGTGTTCAGGTACCAGCTGGTTGAGATACACGCGGTCGAGAGGAATAACCAGAAGAAGGTCTTCGGGTCCATCAACAGCTTGAACACACGGAACGGGGTAACAGTCACCCACAGCAGCAACGCCATCAGTGGAACGGACCACAGCACACGCAGGGCAAATATCTCCATCGCTTCTACCCCACGCAGGTGTTGGTAGAACAGAGGCAACAGGCCCCAAACGATGTAGGCGGAGGTGGTCCAGAACAGGCCACCCTGTGGCAGATTTGATGCTTGCATGTGCGTTTATACGGATTACTTTTTCACGAGAACTGAAATGGCGAAGCGCGCATTATCCGTATGCACCAGTTTGGGTCAATTCAAGATTTTTTACGTTTACATAAGTGATTCTGATATTTCATTCATAGTGAAAAAGTGTTTACGGTCGGTGTAATAAATAGGTTTAAAAACACGTATTTAGAATAGAAAAAGTCTATGGAGAGTATGTTGAGCAGTCCTTTGGACTGCTGGCAGCCCAAAGGCAGCCCTACAAAGGGGACGTAGAAAAAAGAAACGGCAGACATAAAAAAGCCGGCTCAGGGTGCAGCCCGAACCGGCTTTTGTGGTGCTCTCTGCCTATCAACAAGAGCCGTGCTGTAGGAAGAAAGAAGATAGAACTGTTTGTTCGCTCTTAAGCGATCTGACGATCCGCGCCCGCAGCCACCATACGGGTAAGGCTGGTCAGATCATAGATTGGCAGACCAAACTGCTTCTGCAGTTTTGGGGCGAAAGTCGACAGGTCGGTACATTCAAGGACGATCGCGCCCACGTCTGGATTTTCTTCCAGCATGTTGCCGACTACACCACTCAGCTCTTCGTAGAACAGATCCATATCCAGATCGTTGGTGTCGCCACGCAGGATCACTTCAGCAAACTGCTTCTGGTGCTGCATACCGGCAACCACGATTGGTTCGTCGGCGATGCCTACGCCTTTTAGGTGATCTTCGGTCAGTGCATCACTGTTCGCGACAACCACACCTACCTTTTGGTCACGCTTCAGAAAGCGGGATACCAGTGGTACCTGAATCAGGCTGGACATAAATACCGGTACGTTTACCGCATCCGCGATCTCTTTCTGGTGCAGGGCCAGGAAGCCACAGCTACCGGTGATCGCTTTAACACCTTCGCGCTCGAGCTGCTGTGCTGCTTCGATAAATGGCTTGAGCAGCTCTGGATCACGTTCGCCGATCAGGCGATCGATGGTTGCACCTTTTACGGTGTGATACATGATCGGGAAGTCAAAGCTAGCCGGGTGCTTGATGTGGCCGTCTGGCTTCGGGAAGTAGGATTCCAGGGAGATTACGCCCAAGGTCATCCCGTAGTAGTTAATTCCACCTTTAAGAATCATTTCAGTATCCTATTTAGCGAATCTACGAGTACGTTCGAAGACTCTTATGCGAATCGTGTCGCAGAGAACGGAGTCAGGTCCACTGAGGTTGCCTGCCCCTGTACACATTCTGTAATCAGTTTGCCGGTTACCGCGGCAAAGGTCAGCCCAAGGTGACCATGACCAAAGGCCACTTTCACCCGTGGGTGCTTGTCTACGGTGCCGATTACTGGCAGCGAGTCCGGTGTTGATGGACGGCTACCCACCCAGGTCGACTTGATCGACGGGTTGTTGCCCAGCATCACCTTGGCGTGTTCCAGCATTGCATCGGCGCGCTGCGGATTAAGCGGTGCATCGGCAAATGCGAATTCAGCCGTTCCGGCCAGGCGCACACCACCATCCATCGGTGTCAGAAAGACGGCTTTATCCAGCCAACCCACCGGGCGACTCAGCGCTTTAGCACCGATATCCAGTGTCAGGTGGTAACCGCGTTCGCTCACCATCGGAATCTTGATGCCCATGCTGGCGAGGATCTCTTTTGATGCCACACCGGTACACACGACAACCTGATCATATTTCACAGTATCGCCCGTAAGACGCACTGTTACGTCATAATCGCCCGGTTCAACCGCTTGCACCTGGTTTTGCAGGATCACACCGCCGTTGGCGGTAAAGTGGTCGGCGTAGCGACGACACAGCTCCACCGGGCTAACGGTGAACCGTGTGTCAGGATAAAAAACGCCACCGGCATGAAAATCAGCTAAGTCCGGTTCCAGCTCTCGAACCTGGTTGGCATTCAGGAACTCAAGGTTTACACCCTGATCTCTACGTTCCTGCAAGTCGCCTTGCTGCGCGGTGGCAAAACCTTCCTCTGTAGCGAACAGCCCCAAACAACCTTCGGCTTTTACAAGGTCCTGCGCATTGGTCAGGTCCAACAGCTCCTGGTCTGTCTGGCGGGTCAGTTCCTGCAGAGATTTCAGTGCAACCTTGCCCTTCGCGTACTTCGCTGGGAAACAGGCTTTTAAGAATTCCCAGCCATACGGCATTAAAGAAGGCAGGTAGCTGCCCTGCATGGAGAGCGGGCTGGTTTTATCCAGCAGCATCCCCGGCATCTTGCGCATCATCGCAAACTTGGAAAATGGCAAGCGGGCATAGTCAGCAAACAGACCGGCGTTGCCGAAAGAAGCGCCCATACCCGGGGCCTCTCGATCGATCAACGTCACTTTATACCCTGCTTTCTGGAGGTGCAGTGCGGTCGCGAGGCCAACAACGCCAGCCCCGAGTATTCCTATATGTGAACTTTGCATACACGCTACGCGGCAGCAGTGCCGCGCCTCAAAAACTTAAGGATTGGCAGCTACGACCTGGATCTCGACCAGCAGCTCAGGGCGTGCCAGACGAGATTCAACACAGGCGCGAACCGGTGCGTTTTCACTGTCTACCCAGGCATCCCACACTTCGTTCATCTGTGCGAACTGGCGGATATCAGATACCCAGATGTTGGCGCTGATCAGGTTGCTCTTATCAGTGCCTGCGTCTGCCAACAGCGCATCGATCTGAGCCAAAATCTGACGGGTCTGGCCAGCCATGTCTTCGGATGGATCTTTAGCAACCTGACCGGCGGTCCAAACCAGGTTGGCGAAGCTCACCAGCTGACTCATGCGTTGATTGGAATGTTGGCGTTGGATCATCTTTTACTCACTTATTATTGGTTGTTACAGCTGGCTATCGCGGTGGCGTAATGGCACACGGGCCAGTTCTTCCCTGATTTCGTCTTTTGTCTTTCGTCTTTTGTCGGCGCACTGCAACAGTGCTGATCAAACAGCAGCCTGAATCTTGAAGTGTGTAACCGATGCCCACTTGTGGCGGGATATGGGTGTCACCCGTGTACAACAACAGGGATTACCGAAACGGATAAGAGAAGGGGTCGAGATGCGATGTGATCAGACGGGTAATGTCTTTGGTCACAAACGATACGTACACCGAGGTTCTTCTTTTATTGTTATGTTCGGCCTGTCGTTTTACACGATTCAGGTCAGAGCCGTGATGCGATTTATTATTTGCTTCGAAAAACATAATGCCAAATCGTAAATATTTAACATGTCATCAGATTTGCTTATGTTTGTATTTTTCGGGCTTCCGCCCTGCCCTCGATAGAAAGCTGGAAACCGCTCAGCCAATGTCCCTACATATTTCCTGCCTATAGTAAGAAATGAGACGCCCCTGTTTATCCAGGAGGTGCGCCTCAAAACATAAGCCAAACTTATATAATCAAATATTTTTTCGAATTGTATATATATTCGGTTTATTTACACTGGATAAATCAGCGGCCTATGGCGTGGGTAATTCAATCACCACTGCGGTACAGAACGCCCACCAAAGCCACCGTGTGAACGGTTGGTGCAGGTCGATAAAAATAAGAAATACTTCAGGTATTACAATGGATAGAAGAAAAATAGACGTCGTTCTATCGACGTTCTTGATCATCGCTTCGGTGATCATCCTGACAAACGACAGCCTTGCTGAGGGTGGTGCTGACAGCGAAATGGGCATTCTGTTTCTGCCCCGTGTCGTAGCCGGCTTTATCATCATCTTCGCCGCAACTATCGCTATCCAGTCCTTCATGAAACTGTCTAAAGGCGCAGCGATGGAAGGCCAGGAAGTGATTACCACCGACGGATTCTCCGGCATTTTTATCTATGTAGGTATCTTCGTCGCGTACTGGCTGGCCGTACCTCACCTTGGCTTCATGGTTACTACACCATTTGTCATGCTCGGTGTTGCTTATCTGCTGGGTGGCCGCAACTGGCTGCCGATCATCCTGATGTCTGCTATTACCCCCGTGCTGATCTATTACGGATCCCGTGAGTATCTGCGGGTGTACCTGCCAACCTGGACGCTGTAAGGGGAGATATTCAGATGTTCGATAATATTCTTAGCGGTTTCGGCGCGATCCTGGCAGTAGGCCCAATTCTGGGCATCATTGCGGGTGTTGTAATCGGTATCACCTTTGGTGCGATTCCGGGGATTTCCTGCATCATGGCGATCGCCATCATGCTGCCAATGACGTTTTACGTTGATCCGATCATCGGTATCACCATGCTGCTGGCGGTATATAAAGCCGGTATCTATGGCGGCTCGATCTCTGCAATCCTGATTAACACACCAGGGGCCGCGGCTTCCTTCCTGACTGCTCAGGATGGACACGCGCTGACCAAGGCGGGTAAAGCGGGTAAGGCACTGGACATGTCCCTGTTTGCCTCTGTTTCCGGTGAAATGCTGGCAACGCTGGTACTGATTCTGGTCGCGGCGCCGATCTCTGCGATCTCTTTGCAGGCCGGTCCGATCGAGAAAGTATTCCTGCTGCTGTTCGCGTTCACCGTAATCGGCTCTATGGCGGGCGAGTCCATTCCACGCGGTCTGCTCTCCTGCTGTCTGGGTATGCTGTTTGCAATGGTGGGTATGGATTCCATCACCGGTTCTTCCCGATTCACTTTTGGCATCGATGAACTGATCGGTGGCTTCACCTTTACACCAATGCTGATCGGTATCCTGGTAATGCCAGAGGTGATCAATGTGATCCGCCGACGCAAGGTGCCACACCATGAGCTGGCGATTACCCATTCGCCAAACCCTGCGGACAACCGCATCAGCTTTGGTGAGTACAAAAAGGTATTCCGCACCATCCTGAAATCCAGTGGTATCGGTACCTTTATCGGCGCCCTGCCTGGCTTGGGTTCCAGTACTGCGGCGTTCATCGCGTACGGCGAAGGCAAGCGTACTTCCAAGAACCCTGAGCAATACGGCAAAGGTTCTGTAGAGGGTATCGCAGCCGCTGAATCTGCCAACAACGCAGTATGTGGTTCCAGCATGATTCCAATGCTGACCCTGAGTATCCCAGGTGATGACGTTGCAGCCCTGCTGATGGGTGCGTTCCTGATCCACGGTCTGACTCCGGGCCCGATGATCTTCTTCGAACACACTGAAACCATCTACGCGATCTTCGCAGGCTTCCTGATCACCGATCTGTTCCTGCTGGGTATCGCCCGCTCTGGCTTCAAGTTCTTTGTGAAGATGGCATCCCTGAAGCGTTACTTCATCTTCCCATGTGTGACTGTGTTCGCCTTCACCGGTGCATTCACCGCGGGCCAGAACATGGATGACATCCTGGTACTGATCGCCTTCACCGTATTGGGTTACGGCATGCGACTGGTGGGACTGAACCCTGCAGTATTCATCATCGGCTTCATCCTGACACCGTTCCTTGAGCAGAACCTGGATCAGGCATTTGCCATCGTTGGTGACGATTACAGCAAGTTCTTCGCTTCTCCGTTCTCCTGGGTGTTTATCGCACTGTCCGCATTCTTTGTTTACTCAAGCATGCGGGTGAAACGGAAAGCTTCAAAAATCCCTGCGCCGGTGGCTGAAGAAAAGCCAGCCTAAGCAGGAAAACGAACCCCTTCACAGGGCGGTGACGTAACCACACTAAAAGGCCGTGAGCCCTGTGAAGTACAACAAACGTAAATAAAAATAAATCGAAGGAAGTTAGTATGAAAAGCACTAAAAAAACCCTGCTATCCATCGCTACCGCAGTAACCATGACCTTCGCAGCGGGCGCTGCAATGGCTGACTACCCAGAGAAGCCGATCAAAGTGATCGTGCCTTGGGGTGCTGGCGGTGACTCCGACCTGACTACCCGTATCTGGGCTGATGCCGTAGAGAAAGAGCTGGGCGTACCTGTTGTTGTTATCAACAAAACCGGTGGTGGCGGCGTAGTTGGCACCTCTTTCGTTGCACGTGCTAAAGCGGACGGCTACACACTGATCAACGCGGGTGTGAGCAACATGATGGTGACACCTAACTTCACCAACACCCCATACAACTTTGATACCTTCACCCCAGTTGTGAAATACACTGCGGTGCCTCTGGCAGTTGTTGTAGCTAAAGACAGCCCTTACAAAAGCTTTGATGACTTCATCAAAGGTGCACAGAGCAAAACTGTAACTCAGGGCTCTTGGGGTGCGTCTTCCTCCGGTACTATCATGGCGAACATCATCGCTAACCAGTCCGGCTACAAAGTGAAGTACGTACACGGTAAAGGTGCTGCTGACTCCATGGTTTCCGTTGTTGGCGGTCACATCGACTCTGCTGTGTCCTTCCCACCAGCGTTCGGTCCTCACGTAAAAGCTGACCGTGCACGCGTACTGGTAATGGACCAGAAGATGGACGCATTCCCAGGCGTACCTACTTTCGCTGAGTACGGCATCAAGGGCAGCTTCGGCGGCTGGTCCGGTGTATTCGCACCTGCTGGCGTACCTCAGGAAGTTGTAGACAAGCTGACTGCAGCAACTGCGAAAGTGATGAAAGATCCTGAAGTCCTGAAAGCGTACGAAAACATCGGCGCACTGGTAGACTTCCGTCACGGTCCTGACTGGGTTTCTGACCTGAAAGCGACCTACGCGATCTACACCGAAGAAGCAGCACGTACTAGCAAGAAGTAATCGCCTCTTCTGACACGGCTCCCGGCTCTGCGTTGGCATCCGGGATGCCGTTCTACCCTCCCCGCTCTATCCCTTCAAAGCACCAAAAATACACCACACCAAACACCTCCTGTTTCGCTCGTATCCCACATAAGCGCCGTAGTTTTGCTCATCCCGATACAACGGTTGCCATGCAGTTCAGTTACGCATATAACATAACTTAACGCTTAATTTTATAAGCCACTCATCAGCTGAATTAATATTCTAAGGCAGAGCAATGAACCTCAAACAGATGGAAGCCTTTCGTGCGGTAATGCTGACCGGTTCGGTTTCACAGGCAGCAAAGCAACTTTTCCGTACCCAACCGGCGGTGAGTATGATGATCAGCTCACTGGAAGACGAGATCGGTTTCCAGCTGTTCGAGCGCCACAAGAAACGTCTTTACCCTACGCCTGAAGCCAACTACCTCTACAAGGAGGTAGAGGCGATCTTTGCCCGTATTCAGGACGTGAGCCAAACCGTTCAGGACATTCAGAACAAACAGTACGGTTTCCTGCGTATTGGCTGTATGCCAG
This sequence comes from Pontibacterium sp., assembly GCF_964228735.1. GTDB lineage: Bacteria > Pseudomonadota > Gammaproteobacteria > Pseudomonadales > Balneatricaceae > Pontibacterium. Next base: position 8,243 of record NZ_CAXRBQ010000098.1, read on the forward strand.
GCCCATCCAACTTCTTTGTGCCAGACGTATTAGCGGACTTTCTGGAAGAACACCCTAAGGTTCAGGCCTCCCTGCAAACCCGTACCTCCGATGCCGTGGTGGAGTGGATCGCCTCCAACCAGTACGACCTGGGTCTGGCAGAGATGTCCAAGCTCCAGTCCACACAGGGCAAGAACCAGATGTTTGCGCTGAAGTCGGTGTGTGCAATCCCGGCTGACCATCCACTGGCGCAAGAAGAGGTGATCACGCCGGCGCTGCTGGACGGTGAGCCGATGATCACCCTGCACCCTGACCATATGATCTTCCACGATCTGATGCAGATGTTTGAAGCCAGCGGCCACCGCATGAACGTGCGTCTGCAAACCCGCTTCTACATTCCAGCGCTGCAGTTTGTAGAACGAGGACTGGGTGTATCAGTGATGGATCCTATCTCCGCCTACAGCTACACCACCTACGCCCGCCCCGGCAAAGTGGTATTCCGTCGCTTCGAACCCGACGTATTCCTGCGCGTTGGCATCATGTTCCCGGCAGATACCCCCTCTTCCATGATCACCATGGAGTTTGCTGATCTATTGAAACATCGTATTGAAGAGGTGATGGATAAACCGGAGATCTTCCTGAACTGGGGTAAATAACGCTACCTGACAGTTATCTACTAGGTTAACTAAAGATATATGTATAAAATTGATAGATAATCTTTGAGTTAACTTTATAACGTAGTGGAACGGGCAGATGGCAAAGAAAAGCGAATTCAAAGGGCAGATCAGTGACGTAGATCTACGCATGTTGCGCATCTACAAAGTGGTGGTGGAGTGTGGTGGATTCTCCGCCGCCGAAGTGGAACTGAACATCAGCCGAGCTGCGATCAGTATCGCCATGTCCGATCTGGAAACCCGCCTCGGTTTCCGGCTTTGCCAACGTGGCCGTTCCGGTTTCTCGTTGACCGAAGAAGGCCAGCAGATCTACAACTACACCCTGCAGCTGCTCTCCTCCATCGAAGACTTCCGCACCCAGGTAAACACCCTGCACACCCAGCTGAAGGGTGAACTGAATATCGGCATCACCGACAACCTTGTCACCATGCCGAAAATGCTGATCACCAACGCCCTGTCGGAACTCAAGCAGCAAGGTCCCGAGGTGGTGATCAATATCCGCATGATCCCACCGAACGATATCGAGCTAGGTGTTCTAGATGGCCGTTTGCATGTGGGGATCGTACCAACGCTGCGTGCGCTTGCGGGCCTGAACTACTATCCGCTATATGAAGAGCGCTCCCGCCTGTATTGCTCCCACAACCACCCGCTGTTTGATGTGGACGACAGTGAGATTGACGTGAGTGAATGGGATGCAGTGGTTCCCGCGTACGCCCAAACCGCTTTGGTGAAAGCCTGCCACCAGCAACTGAAAGCTACGGCCACCGCCACTGACCGTGAAGGCATCGCGTTTTTGATCCTTACCGGTCAGTACATCGGGTACCTACCGGCTCACTTGGCCAATCAATGGGTGAACGCAGGCCGTATGCGGGCGATTGATCCGGATACCTTCCATTACGAAACCGATTTCTCGGTGATTACGCGTAAAGGTGCTCGGTCGAATCTGGTGTTGGAGACGTATCTGGAGCATCTGACCGGCCAGGGTTAGTTTCCTATTTGTAGCAGCGCGCTCTGAGCGCGACCAACAGATGTAACGAATTGTCGCGGTCGGAGACCGCTTATATGGACCCGCCCGGTTT